>NZ_JBOFMC010000290.1:0-15250 GCF_051658185.1 Shewanella sp.
TAATCGCTATCGGTACTAAAACCAGTACTAAAATTAGTACTAAAATCGGTACTAAAATCAGTACTAAAATCAGTACTCAATATCGGTACTCAATATCGGTACTCAATATCGGCGCTCGGTAAAGAGACGCCACAAAAGCACAAGAGAAAGGCGTCAATGAAAGGCATCAGGGCAAGCACTAAAGGCATTGGCTAAATAAGCACGGCTCTGTTATAAGTAACTGTAATGCTATGAATTAACCCCGTAGCGGCAAGATCTGGCCCGCCGAACAAGGAGCATCATGTCCGTCATTATCGCTGATATTATGAAAACCCGCGTGGTCACCCTCGAAATGGACGACCGTCTCTGTGTCGCCAAAGAGATTTTTGAGCAAGCTAAACTGCATCATTTGTTGGTCGTTGAGGAAAATCAGCTTGTGGGGATCCTCGCAGAAAAAGACCTACTGCGAGCGATTAGTCCCCATTTGGGAACGAGTGCAGAGACCCAAAAGGATCTCGATACCTTGCAAAAACGAGTGCATCAGGCCATGACTCGCGAGCCTGTGACAGCCTCGCCACATCTGAGTTTAGATCACGCCGCCCGGATTTTACTTGAGCACGATATCGGCTGCTTACCCATTCTCGACAATGGCCAGTTAGTGGGGATGATCACCTGGAAAGATTTACTGCGCGCCTACTGCGAGCATGAAAACATGGCACCGAGCGAGTGTTAAGCCAAGGCATTAACCCTAAGCATTCACCTAGGCCGCGAGTGGGCTTTTGCCTAAATCGCGGCCACTCGCTCGGTGTTCACGCGGGCAATTAGATCGCCCAGCCGCCCATATAAAACACCACTAAACCTAAGGTAATCGCCAGCACACCCAGCTTCAGTTGGCGCCACTCGCCACTGCAAATACGGCCAACAACTAAGGTCACAAATCCCAGCATAATACCGGTGACAATGTTACAACTTAAAATGATGAACACCGCGCAGGTTAAGCCCGCCATTGCATCCACTTTGTCGTTAAAATCCAGTTTTGTCACATTGCTCAGCATTAATAGACCCACATACATCAGCGCTGGCGCGGTTGCATAGGCGGGGACTAAATAACTTAAAGGTGCCAAAAAGACCATTAATAAAAAGAGTATGCCAACGATGGTTGCGGTTAACCCGGTTTTACCACCCGCCGCCGTGCCCGCCGCCGATTCGATATACACCGCAGCTGGCGAGCCGCCAACAACCCCTGCAAACATACTGCTGACGGAGTCAGCGGTGAGCGCTTTGCCACCATCAACAATATTGTCGTCTTTATCAAGCAAATTGGCTTGTCCCGCTACCGCGCGAATGGTGCCTGTGGCATCAAAAATAGCGGTCATCACGAGGGCTAATACAATCGGTAGCACCACAGGATTAAACGCACCCATAATGTCTAATTGGCCGATAAGCGACTTTTCAGAGGTAAAATCAGGCATGGCCAACAACCCTTGGAATGTCACATTCGGGTCAAACACTAAGCCAAAGACTGACAACGCAATAATCACTAGCAGTATACCGCCAGGCACGCCGCGGCGCTCCAAGCCGATGGTTGCCGCTAAACCAATGACAGTGGCTATCACAGGTAAACTATTGATATCACCGAGCTTGACAGGCAGACCGGCATCATTGCCGACAATCAGTTGCACGCTATTGGTGGCAATTAAAAGTAAAAACAAACCAATACCAATGCCGGTACCGTGGGCGATCCCCTTCGGTAAATTCGTCAGCACCCATTGACGGATCCCCGTCACACTCACGACGGTAAAAGTCACCCCCATCAGAAAAATGGCACCTAAGGTAACCGGAATCGACATGCCCTGACCCAGCACTAAACTAAACGCCGTGAATGCGGTCAGCGAAATTGCGCAACCAATCGCCATCGGCAAATTCGCCCATAAACCCATGAGCAACGAACCAAAAGCGGCAATTAAACAGGTCGCGACAAACACGGCGCCCGGGTCAAATCCAGCCTGACCTAACATATTGGGCACCACAATCACCGAATAGACCATCGCGAGGAAGGTGGTTAACCCCGCAATCACTTCTTGGCGAACCGTGCTACCACGTTGCTTGATTGAAAAAAAACGGTCCAGAAATGAACCTGAAGATACGGCAGTTGAACTCAATTGCTCAGACATAATATTGTTATACCTTGTGATCTCTTAAATTAGGGTCGATACCACTCCTACCTAATGCAGGAGTGGCGACGCAGGCTGCGGCAGATTAGAGCCCTAAATCCACTGGATTTAGGTGAGAGATCCACGTTTTTCCTGCTGGGGGAAAATCCATGATCTGCAAGCAGTGATGCTTCGCGATGATTAATTGCTTAATCATTGAAACACAGCCATTGTTGGCGCCGGATAATACTGCAAACGCTCAAAGATAGCTAAGAGATCGCCAACACTTCGATAAATAATTAGTTTCAAAATGCGAAATCAGTTGTTTACAAACCGATCTTCAGCCACTTTCGCTCACCATAACGATTTGCCCCCGGTTATCTCAGCATCGCGGGTATGTGGCGCACCACCCCTTAAGTACAAATTGCGCGGCGCCGAGTGCCAATTCAGCCTCGATTAAACAAAACCGCCCGTATTTATTGAATTTTTACAGGGACATCAATATGACTTATGCTTAGCACACCCCAACGCACGCAAGCCAAAGTGCCAGCGAAGGTTGACCTTCCATACAACAACCAGGAGCGGTTATGGACAACAGACGCCAGTTTTCGCGGATTTTATTTGCCGCTAGCGCATCCTTACAGCAAGGCAAGCAGCAGTGGCACACGACCATTATCGATCTCAGCCTCAACGGAGCGTTAGTCACAGCGCCCGAGAATTTTGTGCATGCCGATACGCCCCTGCAATTAAGTTTTACCCTGCCTGACTCCGATATTGCGCTGCAAATGACCACCAAACTTATCCACCATAAACAGGGTCAGTTAGGACTCAAATGCCATTTTATTGATCTGGATAGCATTAGCCATCTTCGACGGATAATTGAACTCAATTTAGGGGATGCGTCTTTATTAAACCGAGAGTTAGCACTATTGATTGCCGATCACGATAGCACTGGTACCAAGGGATAAGCCTCACGATGAGCAAGCTAAGTGCACTCATGCACTTAACTTGCTGATGTGTAGTTTAACTTCGCTTACCTATGCTTTACTTGTAGAAGCTCAATGTACAGCCTATCGCACCTGAGGATGCGAACACTGCAAGTATGGCCACTCATGGTGCCAAGCCCATGAGCATGTCGATTAAAGCGCCTCTAGCGCTTCAACTAACTTAGCTACCCCGACCACCTCCATCCCCACGGGCGGCTTTTTCGGCACATTGGCCCGCGGCACTATCGCCCGTTTAAAGCCGTGCTTTGCCGCTTCGATTAAGCGCTCTTGACCATTGGGTACCGGGCGGATCTCCCCTGACAAACCCACCTCACCAAACACCACTAAATCGCTAGGTAAGATCTCCCCCCGAAAGCTCGACACCATGGCCAGCAACAAAGTGAGATCGGCGCTGGTTTCAGTCACTTTAACCCCACCCACGACGTTGACAAACACATCCTGATCCGCCATTTGTAAGCCGCCATGGCGGTGCATAACCGCCAGTAACATCGCTAAACGATTGGCATCCATCCCCACCGCGACCCGACGCGGATTAGACATCGCCGAGTTATCCACCAGCACTTGTAAC
This sequence comes from Shewanella sp., assembly GCF_051658185.1. GTDB lineage: Bacteria > Pseudomonadota > Gammaproteobacteria > Enterobacterales > Shewanellaceae > Shewanella. The sequence continues at coordinate 3,708 of NZ_JBOFMC010000290.1, forward strand.
TCCACCAATAAGGGGCGAGTGCCTTCCCAAACCACCATCACTAACGAACCCGACGATGCCTCTTCACCACGGGAAAGGAAAATGGCAGACGGATTCGCCACTTCTTTTAACCCCCGCTCTGTCATCGCAAATACGCCTAATTCATTAATGGCGCCAAAGCGATTCTTATGGGAGCGCAAGGTGCGATAACGGCTATCGCTATCGCCCTCGAACATCACCGAGCAGTCAATACAATGCTCAAGCACTTTCGGGCCGGCAAGACTGCCATCCTTAGTCACATGGCCAACCATAATCACCGCAATGCCGTGTTGTTTAGCAAAGCGCGTTAAATAGGATGCCGATTCACGCACCTGGGACACACTCCCCGGGCTGGATGCCACATCGCTCATATGCATCACTTGGATTGAATCGACCACAATCACCTTAGGCAATTCCTTGAGGGCAACGTCGCAAATTTGCTCTACGCTCGTTTCGGATAACATCCGCAGTTTATTCGTCGGCAGTCCAAGGCGATGAGCCCGCATTGCCACCTGCTGCAAAGATTCCTCTCCCGTCACATACAGCGCGGGCATGTGCTCAGCCAAATAACACAAGGTTTGCAATAACAGCGTACTCTTGCCCGCGCCAGGATGGCCACCAATTAAAATCGCCGAGCCCGGCACAATTCCGCCGCCAAGTACTCGGTCGAGCTCACCGAAATGGCTCACGATCCGCGGCAGGGCATTGAGATCGATTTGGTCTAAGGTTTTCACCTCACTGCTGCCCGCCCCCGCATAACCGGCAAACTTAGTCCCCCGCGAAGGCGAAGCGGCTCCGAGCCTCACTTCGGTGATGGTATTCCACTCTTGGCAAGCACTGCATTGCCCTTGCCAACGGGGAAAGTCTTGTCCACACTCATTACATACATACGCGGTTTTATTTTTTGCCATAACTTATTAAAATCTGTATAAAATCAATTTAAGTAACTGTGAATACTGCCGACATAAGACTAACAGCACGCCACTCAATACGCATCAGAAAAGAATCCCAACATGAGTTTAGATAGCCACAGTGCACTCATTGAACAGCTAAAGCCGCTGCTCATGGAACCTAATTTCCAAGAGATTTTTCAGGAGCTGACGAAAGATGAGGATAATTCAACGCGCTTCCTGTTAAAAATGGAATTGAATCGCTTGGCCTCGCCTTGTACTCGGATTATTGATCTTCGGGATAAATCAGAGCTGCCCTGCACTGAAGTGGAGCACCGCCAGCGGCGACACTTTTTAGATGCGCCGGCCAAAGAACGCCTAAGGGAGGCACTGTCGCTATACCGTAATCAATACACCTTAGGCGTTTACGAGCATGTGCTCGCGGCCCACCAACAACGGCGGCAAAAACTGCGGCAAACCCCACTCATCACCGAGAATACGCCACCTGAACCCTTTATGGTGCCAGGGGTTGTTCTCGGCAATTATGTTAATCGCACCCAAGAGCGGATGAACTACAGCATTCGCATTGCAGCATCACAGGCTGGCCGTGGTGAGCTGTTAGGGACAAGCGTCGATCTTTCAGTCGGTGGTGCCCGTATCCGCCTTAATGCTAATCATCCGTTTGATCTTGATAAACCACTCAATCTAAAACTACTCGATCTCAGTGAAGAATATTACTACCGCGATTTACAGCAAGGGGTCGAGTATCAAGTGGTCGATAGCCATACTCACGGCGCCTTTATTTGGTTACGCTTAAAACGCATTGGCGGCAGCGAGGCACTTAGCGAACTACTTGGCAATTTAATTCGTGGTTACAAATTACGTTATAAACTCGATGTTAACGACGTGCAGGCCACCGCCGCAGGCCTAGGGTTTGAGCGCCATTATTTACCTCATTTACCCCACCTGCCCTTATATTTTAATCAACACACCCAATTGCTCAGTCACATGTTGATCAGCCGTGACAACCAGCAAATGGTGCATTACTTTCAAGACGCGCAGGATGTCAGTCAGCTGCCAGCCATGCTCACACCAGCAAGATTGTCCGCCCTCATTGCCCAGCCTGACAATCCCGACCATGGGCTATTTTTTAGTTTTACCTACAACGCCCAAGGCCAGTTATTTTTTTACTCAGCAACCCTGGCTGAATTAAAAACCAAGGGCATGCTGGCGTTATTTTTAGGCTTTGCCTCAAGTAAACCTAGCTGGCGCATTTTTAAACTCACCCAGGATAAAATCGATCATGGCAAAGGATATCGACGCGCGACGCTCCCTGCCGATAACACCCAATACAGTCCGCTCATCGAGCAGCAGCTCTCCCTGTTCAGCCATATTTTCCAACTCATTGACTTGACCAATGAAGAGGCAAAGCGCCACTATCAAACATGGCTTAATGATGCCGATGCCAATGCGCTCAAATCCTTTGGTCAAACACGGCTGACTACTCCACAAATCAAACCGATTGCCTTGGAATTTAGCGAACGCAGACAAGAATCTCGCTTTGTTTTTAAAACACTGGTGACGATATCCCAAGGAGAATTAAAAGCCACTGGGCTCAGCCTAGATATTTCCAACCGCGGTTTGCAAGTCACCCTCGATAACCCGGTTGAGTTTGTCGTCAATAAACCCTTAATGCTCAGCTTCCCTAAACTGCAAACCATCGCAGGCAAAACTCAGTTGGATAACCTGCCCTATCGCTTAGTCCGCAGCCGTAAACATGGCCAAGCTCTGCATTTAACCGCCATCATGGGGCATGGCCCCCATGTTGGCGTGGCCTTTTTAACGAAGCTCATTAGCCAAAATAAAGAAAAACTACAACAACTCACTGAAAATAACAGTGAAGTTAAAGAGCTCGCCGATGGTTTAAAAAATATCCTCATGCGAGATCTGCACGCTGTGCCCTATTTTATCGAAAAAACAACTAAGTCAGCCCAAATGGCCTGCCTTGGCGTGACCACTCAGCGAGATGACATCAGCGATCTGTTTGCAACCAATACTGTCGAGTCGCTGCAATACAACCTCGCACCGCTCCTAAAAGAAGGCTTTTTCAAACAACAGCTGCTCGATCCTATTCGGCAAATGAAACCCCAGCAGGAGATGGACTTTATCGAGGTGTTTATCCAGCTAACGCGGCAGTCCCGTGGACAAATCCATCTCAAATGCTTGCTAGCCAATGAGATAGTAGATGATGACGCTCAGCTTGCCTTTATTCGTCAGAGTCAATTGACTGGGCGTTTTATTGCCCTGCGCCTCTACCGCGGGGCGGCCGAAAAACCGGATATGAGTTATCTGCGCCGAGAACTGGAATACATTAACATTCACGCCAGTCATAAAGCCAAGCAACTGGAGGATCAATTATGGCGGATTATCGGTGTGGGTGAACTGCTCAATATCACCCAAGAAGTGGAACTGCGATACCCCGCGCTGCAGCGAGGTCTCACTCAGGAATGATGTCTGACGCGAGCAAGGCTTGCGGCATCTGCGACGACAGCGTATCTCAACGCCTTAGCTCATCCTGCATCCTGCATCCTGCATCCTGCATCCTGCATCAAGTCTCGTCCTTAAGCACTCGCAAATCAAAGCCTAAATACCAATCGCGGATCAACGGAAAATGATCCGCTTCGGCGTCCAAATGGGTCAGCATATCGCCATGGCCATAATCGTGTTTAAAACCATTGGCTTTGGCTAGCAACGTCAACTTCACCTCGGTAAAACCGCACTCCCGCACCATATCGGCCACATCTTCAGGGTGACCAAGCACAGTGTCATTTTGCCCCGCGATAAACCACGCCTTTGGCCAATGGGCTTGCATGGCGGCGCGGGCATAATCAAAACCGTCATCATGATCACGCCAGTCACCCCGCACCCAATCAATACTTTGAGTGAGCGAGGCTCGACTCTCATTATCCATGCCCACGCCTAATTTATCTGCCGCCAGATACCCTTGGCCTAACGCTAAACCGGGAGCCAGCCGATTCCAAAACAGGTCAACCATCAACCACTTTTTAACGGATTTAACGCGAATGGTCCGCTTACTGCCAAAGGTCAAGAGTGAGCGAACACTTTGCTGCAAAGCGGGATAGCGCGCAAGGCTGCTCGCCATAAGCACCCCGCCCCAAGAGTGCGCACACCAATGCACCTGACGCGCCGCCACACTATGCTGAACTTGGTGCTCTGCAGCACCGTGCGCGCCTTGGCAATGCTGTTGATGTAAATCCAAAATAAACTGCTGCACTAAAGGGAGTTGCTCGCGAATAACCTCCCCCTGCCCCAGCGTAAAATCCCGACTTATTTTAGGCACACTCAAGCCTCGCCCAGCAGTATCAAGCACATAAACAATAAAGCCCGCTTTAGCAAGAAAACAGCCTAAGCCCCGGCCCTGCTGACTGTAAAACACTCGGCCGTTAGACATGGCGCCGTGGAGCATCAAAATCGGCGTTTTAGAAAAATCCGCCGCCGCGGGCAATAATTGCCGCAGGTGCAAAAGCCCATTACGGTAAGGCACATATAACGACGACTGAGACAGGGCCGGCGTAGCCCCTAAGGAGTGCTGAGTTAACATAAGTTTCTGGTAGATTAGCCCATAGGCACTAAACTACCAGTTTACCCTTAAAAAACAAGCAAGATAGCGTCACCCGCAGCGTTCCAAAGCGGCCCGCTAAGGATTTGGCACGCACGCTGATAACAGGATGGTTTAACGCGCTAACAAATAAGGCACGACCCTTAAATCGAGGTGACTGATATGCACATCCGCCGCCGCCGCAAGCTTAGGCTTAGCATGATAAGCAATGCCCAAATCAGCGGCGTTAATCAGCGGCAGATCGTTAGCGCCATCGCCAAGAGCAATACTTTGCCCCTTGGCAATCTGCCATTGGGTTTGACAACGCGCTAACACATCAGCCTTAAATTGCGCATCGACAATCGTCCCACTGACCTCCCCAGCGAGTTGGCCGTCAGTGATCACTAACTCATTGGCAAAGGCGGCATCTAATCCCAATTGCTGCTGCAACTGCGCCGCAAAGGGGGTAAAGCCTCCCGATGCGACCACTAAGCGCCAATCATGGGATTTAAGCTCTTCTAACATCGCCACCAGCCCCGGAGTGAATGGTAAGCGCTCACATAACCGAGTGATGATACTGGCATCCGCCCCCTTAAGCTGCGCCACGCGCTGACCTAGACTCTGGGCAAAATCCAGCTCCCCTTGCATCGCCCGCTCGGTGATCGCGGCCACTTGGGCGCCCACCCCTGCCATCGCAGCCAATTCATCAATACATTCAATTTGAATGGCAGTTGAATCCATGTCCATCACCAATAACCCAGGTACGCTGAGGCGAGGCAATGGCTCCTTGATAAGGTGTAATTGCGCCATCGCATAGGGGAATGCCTCAAGCAGTGCCGCACTTGGCTCTCGAGGTAGGGTCAGCTCAAGGCAATGCAGCGCCACTTGCCGCTCAATGGCAGCGATAGGCAACACCTCCAGTGCCTGAGCTTTGGCCAGAGCCAGTATCCACGCTAGCAGCGCCCCTTCCGCACTGGGCGTTTCATAAATCAACCGGATACGCACCGTGCCCGCGCGAGGAGGCATGGTTGACTCCTGATAGGCCTCAAAACGATACCCCTGACACTCAAACCCTAAAGATGGCTGAGAGGCTAACCATAAAAATAACGCATGGGGATCTAAGCTTGACATAGGACTGGCATTCTCCAACTATCGGGCTTACGCATAATCCATTATGATTAGGCAAGCGCACTCAATGTTAAGGGTCAAAGTGTTATATTTTAAAGGGCTTAAGATAAGCCATAAAATCAGTAGACTACTGCAAATTGCCATCGCCTTAAGCTTATTGGTTGGCTTAATACAGTTGTGGGAGTCAAGCCTACTACAAGGGCAATCGCTTCTAAAGTCCCAAACACAAAAGATGGCAAGATTACTGGTGCAACAAACCGCCTACAGCGCGGCACCTGCACTACAACTGCAAAATGATGAACAGTTGCAATGGCTTGCCAATGCTCTTGTCGAAGATCCTAAAGTCGTCTCTGCGGCGATATTTAGCGATCAAGGCATTCGCCTATCCTTTGCCCAAAGCCTAACCAATGAAGAATTTGGCGCAGATCCGGATGCAGAGGAGATGAGCCTGCTACTCAGCAAATACCCCCCCTATGTTGAGCCGGTGATCCAAGAAGGCAAAAACCTCGGCTATGTTGAGGTTAGACTCGATACCAAGCTCTTTTTTAACGAAATAAAAGAGGCACATAATCTGAATATGGAGCAGCAACAAATGATGCTCCTCATCGCTGGGCTTATTGGAATGCTGCTCTCCCGGGCGCTATCTTTTAAGCGCGCCGATTTTGACCGTCGGCGTACTCGGGCTAAGTTACGCAAAAATCCCAAAAAAGAGAAAAGTAGTGCCGCGCTCGCTGCAGTGGATAAGCCTGAGATAACCGATAACCCCGCAACCGCGAAGGCCGACATGAAAGATAAACCACAAACGACCACAGAGACGTTAGCGGCCACGACCAAACCTAAAGTGAAAATGGTGCATCAAGCTCACACGCAGAGCAAAACCGGCCCAACACAGCCAAGCGATCTTGATAGCGACGCGACAGGTTAAGCATAGACACATCCATTGAGCAGCAGATGAGCTGATGATCGACCATAAAAAAGGGTCCGCTATGCGAACCCTTTTAATTTAACTGAACTTACGCGGTCATATTTCAGGCCACTTCCGCAGTGATTGAACTGCTGAGCCTACCGCGACTGCAATGGTAATTACAAATTCACCGCAGCGTCTAAGGTCATGATGATCATGTCATTGAACGTCGTTTGACGCTCTTCTGCGGTGGTCTTTTCACCGGTGCGGATATGATCAGATACGGTCACGACACACAGGGCGCGGGCACCAAACTCATGGGCAACACCGTATAAACCGGCCGCTTCCATTTCTACGCCTAACACGCCCATTTTTTCCATCACATCAAACATTTGTGGCTCTGGAGTGTAGAATAAGTCAGCCGAGAAAACGTTACCCACGCGGATTTTAGTGCCGCTGGCTTTAGCCGATTCAATCACAGCGTTCATTAGCTCGTAGTCAGCGATCGCAGCAAAATCTTGACCCTTGAAACGTAAACGGTTCACTTGTGAATCGGTACAAGCGCCCATACCAATGATCACATCACGCACTTTAACGTCAGTGCTGATCGCGCCGCAGGTGCCCACACGGATTAGGTTCTTAACACCATAATCTTTAATCAATTCAGTTGCATAAATTGAGCATGATGGAATACCCATGCCTGAACCCATCACCGAAATACGCTTACCTTTATAGGTACCGGTAAAACCTAGCATATTGCGAACATCAGTCACTTGCTCAACATTTTCTAAGAATGTTTCCGCAATGTATTTGGCACGTAATGGATCGCCAGGAAACAGAACCGTCTCAGCGAATGCGCCCTCTACAGCATTAATGTGTGGTGTTGCCATCAGAATACCCCTGTTTATTGTATTAAGACTCAAGTCTTAGTTTACTGGCGGCAAATGTCAGCCGCCAAATCCGGTTTTATGCGTTTAGCGATGACCTGTGACTGTGACAGGTAACGCCTCAATGCAGGTTCATGCTCTGCTAAGCTAAGCTAGCCTAAGCACAGTTCACTAAATAAATGACTCACCATAAGCCATAGGCTCAAGTTTAAAGTGGCTGGCTATCGATTGGCCGATATCGGCAAAACTGTTACGCTGGCCTAGACTGGTGGCACTCAGTCCAGCCCCATAGGCAAGCACTGGCACGTACTCACGAGTATGATCTGTGCCTGGCCAAGTCGGATCGCAGCCATGATCCGCCGTTAAAATCAATAAATCACCTTCACCTAATAACGCCAGCATCTCAGGTAAACGCGCATCGAAATACTCAAGCCCTTTCGCGTAGCCCGCGACATCACGGCGATGACCGTAATGGGAGTCAAAGTCGACAAAGTTTGTGAATACTATCGTGTTATCACCAGCAGCTTTTACTTCCGCTAAAGTTGCATCAAACAAGGCTTCCAGCCCATTGGCCTTAACCTTTTTAGTGATGCCGCAATAGGCGTAAATATCCGCAATCTTACCTACGCTGACCACTTCCCCACCGGCCTCTTTTAGCTTATCTAACACGGTGTTAGACGGTGGCGGGAGAGAGTAATCCTTACGATTACCCGTACGAGCAAAATCACTTGGGCCAGAGCCTGCAAAAGGTCGAGCAATCACGCGGCCAATGTTATAGGGCTCCAACTCTTCCCGGGCAATTTCGCACAGGCGGTACAGATTATCTAAACCAAAGGTCTCTTCGTGACAGGCAATTTGAAACACCGAGTCAGCTGAGGTGTAAAAAATAGGCTGGCCGGTTCGCATGTGCTCTTCACCGAGCTCTTCTAAAATCGTCGTGCCCGAGGCATGGCAATTACCTAAAAAGCCATCGAGGCCCGCGCGGGCTAAAATCTTATCGGTCAGTTCTTTAGGGAAAGAGTTTTGGTGATCGCTAAAATAGCCCCAATCAAATAACACCGGGACACCCGCCATTTCCCAGTGGCCGCTTGGGGTATCTTTACCAGAGCTTAACTCTTGCGCATAACCATAGGCACCTATCAGCTCAACATTGTCGTTAAAGCCTGGAGCAAAGGCACCGGTGCTTTCCATGGCCGCATGGCCTAATCCTAAACGCGCCAGATTAGGCAATTTCAGCGGACCTTGACGGCCGATATCAGCACGCCCTTCAGCACAAGCCTTGGCAATATGTCCAAAGGTGTCGGCACCCACATCGCCAAACTTAGCGGCGTCGCCGGCAGCTCCAATACCGAAGGAATCTAACATCATAATAATGGTACGTTTCATCATATTTCCTCAAAGATCCGCCGCACGAATATAAGCATAGATCTCAGGTGATTTTTCTGGAGCGGTTTCACCAATGTGAATCGCCTGTTTAACGGCCTGTTGAGCTTGTTCAAAGGCAGCTTCCGATTGCGCATGGATCATCGCCAGTGGAGTTGACGAGTCGATCTTAGCCCCAAGAGCACACACTTGGCTGAGACCCACGCTGTAATCAAGGGTATCACCGGGTTTACGACGACCGCCGCCTAAGGTCACCACCGCCAAGCCCAGCTCACGCGTATCCATGCTCGCGGCATAGCCTTGGCTATCGGCAAATACTGGGCGAATAATCGGTGACTGTGGCAAATACTGGCTGTAATTTTCGACAAAATCCACCGGTCCACCGAGACCCGCGACCATTTTGCCAAAAATTTCAGCCGCCCGACCGTTATCGAGCACTTGGTTTAATTTCGCGCGGGCATCGGCCTCTGTTTGTGCCAAACCCGCGAGCTGCAAGAGCTCAGCACATAATCCCATGGTCACGGCATACAGTCGCGGGTGACGATAGGTTCCGGTTAAAAAGTCGACGGCCTCTTTCACTTCAAGCGCATTACCCGCACAGGAGGCCAGCACTTGGTTCATATCGGTTAACAGTGCAGTGGTTTTGGTACCAGCCCCGTTAGCAACTGCGGCAATGCTGCGGGCCAGCTCATCAGAAGCCTCATAGGTCGGCATAAAAGCGCCACTCCCCACTTTGACATCCATCACCAGAGCATCGAGGCTACAGGCCAATTTTTTAGATAAGATAGAAGCAGTAATAAGCGGGATCGATTCAACAGTCGCGGTATTGTCACGGATAGCGTAAAAACGCTTATCTGCGGGGACTAAATCCCCAGTTTGCCCAATAATCGCAACCCCCACCTCTTTAACCACCTTACGAAATAACTCGCTAGATGGCTCAGTTTGATAGCCAACAATGGCATCAAACTTATCTAAGGTGCCGCCAGTATGACCTAAGCCACGGCCCGAAATCATCGGCACATAGCCGCCACAGGCTGCAATCATCGGGCCTAACATTAGACTGGTCACATCACCGACGCCACCCGTACTATGCTTGTCGATAACGGGGCCATCAAGCCCAAGAGATTGCCAATTAAGCACAGTGCCAGAATCGCGCATCGCCGTGGTGAGCGCAATTCTCTCATCCATATTCATGTCATTAAAGTAGACGGCCATGCCAAAAGCTGCAATCTGCCCTTCGGACACGCCCTGAGTCGTTATGCCGTTAACAAAGAAATTAATTTCTGCAGAAGTTAACGCTAACCCATTACGTTTTTTACGAATAATTTCTTGAGCGAGAAACATAATACTGCCTCCAAGATAAAAGCCCGCCCCGTAAGCTGGGCGTTTATCTGTGCTAGAACCTCAAAACCCGAGCCATATCGCCATCATCACCACTGGCCTAAGTATGGAGGCCCAAGTCGATTTAGGTCACACCCCATCAGCGGTTACCGCTGACATTAACAGGAGCGATGATTAATACCCTTGAGGCGATGTTGCCGCATCACCTAAAGATAAGGTGTGCAATAAGCTCGTTAACAGGCTAGAAGCCCCAAAGCGGAAAGTCCGTGCAGACACCCAATCGGCCCCTAAAATACGCTCAGCAACGCCTAAAAACTCTGCCGCTTGGGCAGCATCACGCACCCCACCAGCAGGCTTAAAGCCGACGTTAGTGTTCTTTTCACTGATCACTGTGAGCATGATTTCAGCCGCTTCCAGCGTGGCGTTGACCGCCACTTTACCGGTTGACGTTTTGATAAAATCAGCTCCGGCATCGATGGCTAACTCAGAGGCGCGGCGGATAAGCGCAGGATCGGCTAACACGCCAGATTCGATAATGACTTTAAGTAGCACGTCACCACAGGCTTCTTTACACGCTTTGACTAACTCATAACCTACTGTTTCGTTGCCTTCCATCAGCGCGCGGTATGGGAAGACGACGTCCACCTCATCCGCACCATAAGCAACTGCGGCACGCGTTTCTAATACTGCAATCGCAATATCATCATTGCCGTGGGGGAAGTTAGTCACAGTCGCAATTTGAATATCTTCAGCGCCCAACTCATCTAAGGTCTTACGGGCAATCGGAATAAAGCGAGGATAAATACAAATTGCCGCTGTATTACCCGCCGGTGTCAGCGCTTTATGGCACAGGTCAATAACTTTTTGCTCAGTGTCATCATCATTTAAGGTGGTTAAATCCATTAACTCGATGGCGCGTTGTGCGGCTTTTGTTAAATCAGTCATGATAGCTCTCCAAAAGAAAATTAAATCTACAGAAATCAGTTGCCGGCATCGCAACGCGGAGGTGGCTGTCTTTTGCTTTTGTTATGTGGCCGGGCCTTCGGACGTTGCCAAGTAATTTGTTGAAAATCACATTGTTAAATTAGGTATTCAATTTTGCTTATGCATCACACATAGGCTTCCTGACACTTAAATCATCGATAAGTGAACACGACTTGAATCCTTGAAGACCGGAAGAGAGGAGACGAATGATACCTTGTTCCTACTTTTCCGCGAAAAATCCCTTTTAGCGCGAGAAAAACATAAACCTTATATAAACTCACAGGATAGATGGTGCATAAGTTTAGATAAGGATTATGACAAGTTAAATGCGAAGCCGCATCATGCGGCTTCGACAAACTTCACAGGTCGATTAGAACTTGTAAGTCGCA
>NZ_JBOFMC010000291.1:0-5103 GCF_051658185.1 Shewanella sp.
GCGAGAGCATTATGAACGGCCAAAGCCAGACGCCGACCTAATGCTTTAGGCGTCGCTTGGCGTGGGTATCGGGGCTGAGGGGGCGCCGTGTTGCGTGAATGCGCAGTAACACGGTCCGCTAAATCGCCAGCAAAAAAGCAGCTTCGGCTGCTTTTTTAGTGTCTGACATCAAGGGGGCCAGGTAGGCCTAATGCCAAGGAGCGTCAGTTAGCTGCGGTATTGCCCCTCGTCATTTAGGGTTAATAAGCTGGGTAAGGTTTGCTTAAGCAGCGCCGTGACGGCGGCGAAGGGCAGAGGTTTGGAGATCAAATAGCCTTGGGCATAATGGCAACCCAGGTTTTTGAGGAAGTGCCACTGAGCTTCGGTTTCAATGCCTTCGGCGACCAACTCCATCTCGAGGCTTTGTCCCATCATCACTATCGCTTTGACGAGGTTAGCATTCGAGCTGCTATCGAGGGCATTTTCGACAAAGCTGCGATCGATTTTTATCGCCGAAATCGGGAATTTTTTCAAATAGCTTAGCGATGAATATCCCGTGCCAAAGTCGTCAATATAAATTTGTGAGCCGAGGGCTTGGATTGATTCGAGGGTGTGTAAACAATCGCTGGCATCGGCCATTAACATGCTTTCGGTGATCTCAATGTGCACTTTTTGAGGGTTAATATGGTGTTGGTGAAAGCATTCCTGCAGCACTTGGTCAAAGCGCATGCCGCGGGTGTTGATGCATTGCCGGCTAGAAATGTTAATCGCGACATTGATATCAATACCGCTTTGTTGCCACTGGCGCAGATCCTTCATGGCTTGATTGAGCACCCATTCGCCCATGGGTTCGATAAGCCCGGTCTCTTCGGCAATGCCAATAAAGTGATCCGGCGGGATTAAGCCTAAATCGGGATCCTGCCAGCGGATAAGCGCCTCAACAGTGCACACTTTACCGGTGTTCATTGCAACAATAGGTTGATAATGGAGGGTAAATTCATGTTGGGCGACGGCGCGGCGCAGGCGCTGCTCAAGCTCCATGCGCGCATACATGGCTTGGTTCATACCGGCGGTGAAGTATTTAAAGTTGTTGCGCCCAGCATCCTTGGCCTGATACATGGCCATTTCAGTGTTGCGGGTAAGGGAGCTGGCGTCGAGCCCATCGTCGGGATAGATGCCAATGCCAAAACTGGCAGAGATTTGGATTTCCCGATGATTAAGGGTAAATGGGACCGCTAAGGTGTCCATGATACGAGTCGCCATGTGTTCGATGGCCAGTTCATTGGTGATCCTCGGTAAAATCAGCACAAACTCATCCCCGCCAATGCGCGCGATAAAATCATTGTTGCTGGCGAGACTCTCGAGGCGTTTGGCCACATCCTGCAGCAGTAAATCGCCGATACTGTGGCCTTGCAAATCATTGATGTATTTGAATTGATCCAAATCGATTAAGAGGATGGCTAATTTTCTCGGGTCGTGCTGGGTCAGTTGGATCTCGTGTTGCAAGCGCTCATTAAACCGTTTGCGGTTGGGCAAGCCGGTTAACGGGTCAAAGTTGGCCTGATACCAAAGGTCTTGCTCATACTGTTTGCGTTTGCTGATATCCATAAATAAGCCAATATGTTGGATGATTTGGCCTTGCTCGTTACGCACCACAGTGATCGCCAGATATTCGGGATAGACTTCGCCATTTTTGCGTTTATTCCAAATTTCGCCCTCCCATTTGCCCTCCCGCAGCAGGGTCTCCCAGAGGGCGGCAAAAAAGTATTCCTGCTGGCGTTTGGAGTTCAAAATTGACGGATTGCGGCCTTTGACTTCGCTGAGGCTATAGCCAGTAATTTGGGTAAACGCCGGATTGACTAGCTCGATATGGTTATCGGCGTCGGTAACGATAATTCCCTCGGCGGAGTAATCAAACACCGCGGCGGCGAGGTTTAGGGCCTGATTGGCTTTTTCGCGTTCGTTGATCATCCGGTTCATGGCGCTGGCCATGCTGGCAAGCTCATCGCTGCCAGATGCATCAAAGTTGATATTCAGTTTCGGATTGGCGGCCATTTGCTGCATGTCGTTGGCAATTTGGCTGATTTTATTAACAAAGCTCCTGATGATTTTGCGCCCCAGCCACAGGGTAAGCGCCATAGTTAATAACACAGTGCATAAATAAAACCCCAGCAGGCTAAGGGCATGGGTTTGGCGCCTGTCACTCTGCTCGGCCATTGACTGAGTGATGTCATGGATGATGCTGCAGAGCCGATTGATACGCTCTGTGGTCAACGTCCACCATTGTTGGTGGTTGATGGGCGGCGGGGTTAATAAGGTCTCGAGGGCTGCGATAAGCTTAAGATCGTTAGCGTTGGCGCGGTGCTGCAGGTCAGCGAATTTGCGGATATCGATTGTGCTGGCGTGTTTTTTGAATTGTTTGGCGTTAGCCATCAACAATTCGTACTCATTGATACTGGTTTTAATGGCATTGAGCGCCTCGCGCTGCTCCGGGAGTTTTTGGGGCTCTAGGCTAAGGGCATCGAGATTGCTCCTTATGCCCGCTAAGGCTTGCTGAAAGCTATTGAGGCTCTGCGGACTGGTGTGTTGTAAGTAATGTTGAAAGCTATGGATTAGGCCGCTATAGCCGAGATCGATTTTAATCTCTTGGGCTAAGGCGCTGATCCGCAGTTGCCGTTCAACCTGTTGGCTGATTTGCGCAATTTGCAGGCTCTCGAGGGAGCTGGGGATCTGGCGAATGAGGGATTGTTTATCGGAAATGGCGTTGTGGCTGGCGTGCAATTCGGCTTGGCCGTATTCGTACATCACGGTGCTAATGCTGCGATAATCATCAATATTGATACTGCCCGCCAGCAATGTTTGGTAGATAAGATTGCGCTCTTTTACCGCGATCTCCTGCAATTTAAGGAGGTTGGCTAAATCGCTATAGGATCTAAATTGTTTAATATCATTGGTTTGCTGCTGTAATAGTTGCAGTAAGCCTAATAATTGGGTGTTGAGCTGGTAATAAAGCCCAACAAACGCCTCGGAGTGGCGATTAAGCGCGGTGTGGCGCATGGCCTCCGGCTGTGGCAGCACCTCTGGGCGTAGGGCAATATCTTGTCGGGCCGAAAGGAGGTGATTCGCGGTGGATGTTAGGGTGTCGAGCCTTTCTTGAAGAGTGACCAGGTTATAGTGTTTATCGTTGGCAGAACTTAATAAGGTGGTAAGGGCTGGGCTTGTTAGCAGCTGATTAAGCAGGGCTGAGGTGTTAGCTTGCTGCTCATTTAGCGCGGTTTCATCCTCGGGCGTGCTGGTGTGGCGATAACGGCTGCTGAGGGTATATTCATTCTGCAGTTCGTGAATTAATTCGGTGATGTCTACCGTGATTTGAATCGCCAGATGCTGATGGCTTGTTGCTTGGTAATCCTTCACTAGGGTCGACATGCGGATAAGTACAAAGATGATCAGCATGCATAAGGGTAATAAAGATAACAGAATGAGTTTTTGCTTAAAATTGAGATGATGTAATGCAACTAGCATTAAAACTCACTCCATTCAACAACCTAGGTAAACAATCTGGGTAAAGGCTAGGTAAAGGCTAGGTATAAGGGGGCAATTAGTAACATACCTGATCATTTGCCGCGATCTTTGTTGAGGGATATCTAAGCTAGGTCACGAATTTAACCGCTAAGTTAGGCAGAAGTGTAAATGGATATTTTGAAATATCACATTTATATGGGGCCAAACATCTGCCTAAGGCCGTGGGCTGTTGCCTTTAGCGCTGAGGTGTCAGTTAGTTAACCTAAACTCTTTGGGGTTAAGAATGGTGGCCGGCGCCGCCGGCCTGATAGACTTAGGGCTGTGCAATGTTTGCACTAGCGCACCCATGCCCCTATCATATTGACTATATTAAGCTAATTTAAGCCGCTACCTTGGGGTGGTGGTCGTGACTGATGTCACAAGGACGTATGATGCGCGCATTATTTGTAAATTTAGGACTCACCTTAGGTATTGCCATGTCGCTATCTGCTTGCTCAACCCACAAGGGGCAAGTTGCCGCCCCCGTTGCCGAAAAAATCCCCCATGTGATGACCATGCATGGCGTCACGCGCACCGACGATTACTATTGGATGCGCGACGATAAACGCCAAGATCCCAAAATATTAGCGCACCTTAACGCCGAAAATCGTTATACCCAAGCTTACTTTAAGCCGCTGAAGTCATTACAAGATGGGCTGTTTAACGAGCTGACCGGGCGCTTAGTGGCCGATGAGTCAAGCGTGCCGTACCAATGGCACCAGCATAGCTATTACCGCCGCTACCAAGCGGGCAGCGAATATCCGTTGATCGCCCGTAAGGGGAGCGCGGGTGTTGAGCAACTGCTGCTCGATGTGAATGAGCGCGCCAAGGGCCATGAGTTTTATGGTTTGGGCGGCGTGAGCGTGAGCCCAGATGAAACCATGCTGGCCTTTGGTGAAGATGTGTTAAGCCGCCGCGTGTATCACATCTATTTTAAAGATATCGAATCTGGCGCCATGATCACCGATGTGCTTGAAAACACCGAGGGCCGCATCGTGTGGGGCAATGATAATCGCCATGTGTTTTACATCGCTAAAGATCTGCAAACCCTGCTCGGCAACCGTGTTTATCGCCACGAACTCGGCACGCCACAGTCCCGCGATGTGCTGGTGTATGAGGAGCAAGATGACTCCTTTTACATCTCCCTCGGTAAGAGTTTAGATGAGTCGCAAATCGTGCTGTTCCACGAGAATACCACCACTAGCGAAGTGTCGGTATTGGATGCAAACGATCCCCTAAGCCTGTTCAAGCCGGTGCTCGCGCGCGAAGAAGGCCATGAATATAGCGTCTCGAAACTGGGCGACAGCTATTACATTCTCACCAACTGGCAGGCGACTAACTTCCGCTTAATGAAAGTGGCGATTAAGGATGCCGCCGATAAATCCAAATGGCAGGAAGTGGTGGCCCACAATCCCAATGCGCGGCTTGAAGATGAGCTGGTGCTAAAGGATTACCTGATTATTCAAACCCGTGAAAATGGCCTGACACGCATTAAAGTGATGCCCTTCAATGGTCAACAGCCCTTTGAACTGAGTTTTGATGAACCCGCCTATGTGCTCGGTT
>NZ_JBOFMC010000292.1:0-2130 GCF_051658185.1 Shewanella sp.
TTTATAAGATGTAAACCAGCGTTAACTGTAGCGTATTCATCAAGGGAAACGCCCCTCCTCCCCATGGGCTGGCTTCTCTACAGCGGCGATAAATCGGGTCGCCAAAGCTTGCCCCTAGGAGGTTCTCGGCAGCGTTGACGCTCCTATGTCAAACCAATCTCGCTAGATCTTTCAGGATTAGCGGGAATAGCTCTCTCGCTATATAACGCTTTAAGTTACGAGCTATTTCTTTGGTTGATAACCCTTCAGCTGTTCGTCGAGCAATATAGTCTTTCGTTCTGGGATCACTGCGCATTCTTACCATCGCGACAGTCCAGAGTGCGTTATTAGCACTGCGACAGCCTCCACGATTTAATCTATGACGAGTAGTTTTTCCTGATGAAGCTGGAATTGGGTTAACACCACACAATGCAGCAAATGATGACTCCTTCTTTAGTCGGTTAGCGTTGTCTCCCGCTGTAACCAGGAGTGTTGCTGCTACATTCACACCGACTCCAAACCTTGATACAAGGCTCTGAGCCGTATTCAACGTTAGCCTTTTTAAAGCCTGATCAAGTGTTTTTACTTGATCATTTAGGAAGCTCCAACGTTGTGCCAACAACACAAGTGAGATCATTAATGGCTCGCAGCTATCGGAGCATTGATCTAAACATGCAGACGCGCAGGCACTCGGCTTTGGTAGATACAGGGATTGCTTTAGCTCATCAGGGCCTGAAACAAGAAGCGCTCGAATTTGGTTCATTGCCTGAGTCCTTGCTTTTACAGCACTATTTCGACTAATCCGTAGGCTCCGCAATGACTCAACTGGCCCTGAATGGCTTTTCGGAATAACTTTTGCCTCACCAGACAATACGCTTCTAGCCGCATTCTCTGAATCCATACCGTCTGTTTTGCCTTTCAGCCGCCTCTTCATTCTATTTGGCCGCATAACTTCATACACACCAACGCCGTTCTTGATCAAGTATTTTGTCAGTGCAGCGCCATAGCTTCCTGTACCTTCGATGCCAGCTTTTTGTATATACCCATAAGACTTACACCATGCCAAAAGTTCACGATAGCCCGAAAGCTTGGCACTAAATTCTTTACTTTTAACAACTTGCCCTAGTTCATTGATAAGTGTTGCGACATGAAGTTCCAAGTGAGTATCTACACCCAAATACAATTTATAGCGAGGATCATTATTGTTCATGAGCCATTCTCCTGTCTGAATCGCTCAGCAGGACGGGACACTGGAGGTGCAATACAAAGCTCCTATTAGGTCACAACTGAGTCGATAGAATTGAACAGACTCTTTGAACGACAGGTCAACACAAAGACATTTCAGTCAATCCCAGCACGGGTCAGTACAAACAGTCTGTATTTAAATTCTAACCTCAGTATCCCAGCAGTTACCACGACGACTCATACTCTGGGTGATTTGATATTTCCACAGCCGCTGACGGTATTTCAGGCTGGTATAATGGCAGCCTTGATCTGAATGAAATATCAGGTTTTTAGGCTTACCACGAGATTCAAAGGCCATATCTAAGGCCTTCACCGTTAACTCAGTATCCGGTGAAAATGACATCGCCCAACCAATGGCTTTTCTCGAAAATAAATCCAGCACAACCGCTAAATAACACCAACGATTACCAGCCCAAATATACGTCACATCGCCACACCAAACGGTGTTTGGTTCGACAACTGCAAATTGTCTCTTGAGTAAATTAGGGATGGTCACATGCTCATTTTCAGCCCTTTTATAGCGGTGCTTGGGTTGTTGGCAGCTCACTAACCCAAGCTTTTTCATTAACCGAGTCGCCCTATAACGACTTAACGTAAAGCCTCGTTCAGAGGCGATTGTGGCAATACTTCTCGCACCCGCAGACTGTTTGCTTTCAGCATGTATCGCTTTGATTTCACATTCTAAAAATCGCTGCTCTGGTGTTACACAAAGCTCGCGGCTTATCCAATAACGGTAACTGCTCCGGTTCACGTTGAATACATGGCATAACACTGAAATAGGGTATTTGTTGCTCTGATTGAGTTTCTCGATTATCGAGAATTGTTCAGCGAGTCCGACATCAATAGAGCGGTAGCCTTTTTTAGGATTTCTTTCTCGAGATTAATTCGTTCAATTTCGCGTTTTAG
>NZ_JBOFMC010000293.1:0-5644 GCF_051658185.1 Shewanella sp.
GCGATTAACGGCCATTCAATCCCAAACTGCGCACTGTCCCAACTCAGTACATATTCATCCTCGGGAGTGTAATAATCGGTGCAGCGGTAAATCACATCGGCATATTCGCTAAGCACATAAAAGCCATGAGCAAACCCAGGCGGGATCCACATTTGTAAGTGGTTTTCAGCAGATAACAGCCGCCCAACCCATTTGCCATAGGTTGATGATTCCGCGCGAATATCCACGGCCACATCAAAAATACACCCGGCACTGACCCGCACTAACTTCCCTTGGGGTTTTAAGCGCTGAAAATGGAGACCGCGTAGCACATTCTGCTGTGAGCGGCTTTGATTATCCTGCACAAACATAGGCGCAGCGAGCCCCCTTGCAGCAAAACAGGCATCAAAATACGATTGCCGAAAGGTTTCCATAAAAAAGCCGCGTTCATCGCTAAACACCTTTGGCTCAAACACTAAAACCTCTGCCAGCTCAGTCTCAATACATTTCACGCAACACCACCCTATCGACTAATCCCAGCAAATATTCACCATAACCACTTTTAAGTAAGGGCTGCGCCAAGAGCGTTAGCTTGGCGGCATCAATCCAGCCCAAGTGAAAAGCGGTTTCTTCAGGACAATTAATTTTAAGCCCTTGGCGCTTTTCTATGGCAGCAACAAATTGAGTCGCCTCGGCCATGGCGTCCGGCGTGCCCGTATCCAGCCACGCGGTGCCACGCCCCATAATATTGACCTTAAGCTCACCCAAAGCCAAATAACGGCGGATCACATCCACAATCTCAAGCTCGCCACGACTTGAGGGCATCACCGACTTGGCAAATTCGCAGGCTCTGGCATCAAAAAAATAGAGTCCCGGCATGGCATAGGATGAACGCGGCTTAGCAGGCTTTTCTTCAATGGAGCGCACCTTACCACTTAAGTCAAATTCCACCACCCCATAGGCTTGGGGATTCGCCACATGGTAACCAAATACCGTGGCCCCCGACATCTGTGCTACCGCCTCTTGGAGATTAAGCTTAAGATCCTGACCGTAAAACAGATTGTCGCCCAAAATCATGGCGCAAGCACTGCCGGCTAAAAAGGGCTCGGCGATGATTAATGCTTCCGCTAAGCCGCGAGGGGTGGCTTGCTGTGCGTATTCAAGCCTAAGTCCCCATTGAGAACCATCCCCCAACAAGGCCTGAAAAAGCGGTAAATCTTGCGGCGTACAAATGATCAAAATATCCCGGATCCCCGCCTGCATCAGCGTGACCAATGGATAATAAATCATTGGTTTATCGTAGATCGGCAGTAACTGCTTACAAACCACCTGCGTCATAGGATACAAACGTGAGCCCGTTCCGCCCGCTAATAAAATGCCTTTTCTCATTGATAATTTTACGATTAATAAACCCAATCTAGTCCAAGATTGTAGCATAACCGCAGCCAGTGCCTGTAAAGCAATCGCCCTCCTCCCATTCGTGCGCGGCGTCACAGGTAAATCGCCTGTTTATCGCCAACTAAAGGGATTAAACGCTATGCTTGAGTGACTTTGGCTTGAATGACTTAGGCTTGAATGACGTTGGCTTGATGACACTTGCCAAGTAGGATGCAGCTCACTGCCACACAATTTACTCATTCGCGCCATACGCCTTGCCCGAATGAATGACGAAGAAGTC
Source organism: Shewanella sp. (assembly GCF_051658185.1). Taxonomy (GTDB): domain Bacteria; phylum Pseudomonadota; class Gammaproteobacteria; order Enterobacterales; family Shewanellaceae; genus Shewanella. The sequence continues at coordinate 1,658 of NZ_JBOFMC010000293.1, forward strand.
AGTAATCAGATGGAATCAACGATGCAAAAATCACTCTATACCATTATCTTTTTAGCTATTTTATCAAGCGCTTGCTCAAAACCAGCAACCGCCCCCGACACCACAACGCCACAACGTCCTGCCCCCACTCACCCGTCCGTCGGTGACACGAGCCAGAACGCGCTCGATTGGGCTGGTGAATACCAAGGGATGATCCCCTGCGCCAGTTGTGAAGGGATCCAAACCCATATCATCCTCCGTGCAGATAATAGTTTTGAAGTAAAAACCATTTATTTAGGGGAAAATGAGCGGATCTATAAAGTCACAGGCACCGCCGTGTGGGATGCCAATGGACGCAATATCACTTTAGCGGATGACACCCAATACCTCGTTGGGGAAAACCAATTGATTATGCTCGGCCGCGACGGTAAACGCATCACCGGTGAACTTGCCGAGCATTATGTGCTAAAAAAGACAGCGCAATAATGCTGCGCGAAGCAGAGCGCCGCTAGGTTGTTGATCCCTTCCTCCGCCTACTGCTGCAAGATCTCAACAGCCTTGAGGTGGAAGCTATCAACTGCCTAGGGGCGCAAATTATCAACAACGGTAATAGCTGCGGTACCAATCGACAAAGCGTGCCACCCCAGTATTAATATCAACTTGGGGTTGAAATCCCACCGCATTAAATAGCTCCTGAGTATCGGCCCAGGTTGAGTGCACATCACCGGGCTGCATCGGCAATAAACGTTTTTTAGCCTGGATCCCCAGCACCTGCTCAAGGGCCGTGATAAAGTCCAGCAGTTGTACCGGCCGGCCATGACCAATATTGAACACCCGATAGGGCGCGCTACTGCTAGCAGGCGTGCCCGTTTCGACGCTCCAGTTAGGATTGGGGCTAGGTGGCATATTTTGAACCCTTATAATCCCCTCAACAATATCATCAATATAGGTAAAATCACGGCTCAGATCGCCACCGTTATAGACATCGATAGGTTCGCTGGCGAGCATGGCTTGAGTAAATGTAAATAAAGCCATGTCCGGTCGCCCCCAAGGGCCATAGACAGTAAAAAATCGCAGCCCGGTCGTTGGCAACTGATACAAATAGGAATAACTATGGGCCATCAATTCATTGGCCTTTTTCGTCGCGGCATACAGTGAGATGGGATGATCCACGCTATCTGCCGTAGAAAACGGCAGTTTTTGATTAAGCCCATATACTGAGGAGGACGAAGCATATACCAGATGCTCAATCTGATGCTGGCGGCAGCCTTCCAAAACGGTTAGTTGCCCAAGCAGATTGCTGTCGCCATAAGCCAATGGATTCGCCAAGGAGTAACGCACTCCGGCTTGGGCGGCAAGGTGGATGACACGCTGAAAACCCTGCTGGGCAAAGAGTGCCGCAACCCCTTCCCTGTCGGCCACATCAAGCTTAATAAAACGGAAATTGTTTAAGGCTTGCAGCTGGGCAAGCCGCGCCAATTTAAGACCCACATCATAATAATCATTGAGGTTATCAATGCCTACGACCTCATGACCTAGGTCGCATAAGCGTTCACTGACTTTCGCACCGATAAAACCGGCGGCACCTGTGACTAAGTATTTCATGTTTAACCTTATGAATGGCTTAACCTTATCAGCCGCTTACATAAACTGCGGCTCATTCGTGGTGGAACAAATCTCGGCTATACACTTTGTCGATCACATCGCTCAGCTCACTGGCCATACGATTGGCTATGATGAGATCGCACATTGCTTTAAATTGGTCTAGGTCACGGATAACCTTAGAGTGAAAAAACGCATCCTCTGGGAGTGTGGGCTCATAAACGACCACATGAATGCCTTTGGCTTTAATGCGTTTCATCACCCCTTGCACCGCAGAGGCACGAAAGTTGTCCGAATCGGCCTTCATGATCAACCGGTAAATCCCAACGCATTTGGGCTGTTTACTGATAATGGCGGCCGCAATAAAATCCTTACGCGTCGTATTAGCCTCAACAATCGCGCGGATCAAATTATTCGGCACCTCGTGATAGTTAGCCAGTAACTGCTTAGTGTCCTTGGGGAGACAATAGCCGCCATAACCAAAGGAGGGATTGTTATAAAAATCACCAATACGAGGGTCGAGACACACCCCATCAATGATCTGGCGTGTATCAAGCCCCCGGCTCAAGGCATAGGTATCAAGCTCATTAAAATAGGCCACACGCATGGCTAAAAACGTATTCGCAAACAGCTTAATGGCTTCGGCCTCGGTGCTGTCGGTCAATAAAATGGGGATATCTTGCTTAATGGCTGCGTCTGCCAGCAGTTGTGCAAAGACCTTAGCCCTCGATGAGCGCTCACCGACAATGATACGACTAGGATAAAGGTTATCGTACAGTGCCCGCCCTTCCCGTAAAAACTCGGGCGAAAACACAATATTGTCACTGTTTAATTGGGCTCTTAACCGCGAGGTAAAGCCAACTGGGACAGTCGATTTGATGATAATCGTCGTCTTGGGATTGAGCGCGAATACTTCCTTCGCAACCGTTTCAACTGACTGGGTATTAAAGCCATTCGTCAGCGGATCATAATCCGTTGGGGTCGCAATGATGACAAAATCCGCCGCTGTAACTGCGCTTTTATCCGTGGTTGCCGTTAAGTGTAACGTTTTATGCTGAAGATACTCGTCAATCAGCGCATCGACAACCGTTGAGCGGCGCGCATTGATGCGTAACACTCGCTCAGGTAGCAAGTCTATCGCGGTGACTTGATGTTGCTGAGCCAATAGCACCGCATTTGAGAGGCCAACGTAGCCCATACCAATCACGACTAAGTTCATCGATCCGCTAAGATTTAATTGACTGAAGCTCAACATAACATTTTTTAAACAACAAAAAGAAGTCACTTTTTTGAACAATAACGTCGCTCATCAGTGGCCTCAGGCCGATTTAGCGCTGGCACTCCCCATCCTCAACACACTCTGCACTGCAGCTATCGTTAGTATCACCTTCATTTCTGGATTTTTTTTGTCATTATCCTATGTTAGCTTGATGAAGGTTTCAGCCAAGGAGCGTTATCGTGAATTCAGCCGTGATTTCGGTGGTGATCCCTGCCAAAGATGAACGAGGCAACATAGGTCCACTGATAAAAGAAATATGCCACGCCCTACAAGGGTTAACTGAGTTTGAAATCCTCGTTGTCGATGACGGCAGTGAAGATGACACCTTTACAGAAGTCATGGACACCGCGGCCTTCATGCAGTGTCATGCTAAAGCCATTCGCCACGAGCGCAGCACTGGCCAAAGCACCGCGATATTGACAGGCGTGTTACATGCCAACGGTCAGTACATTGTTACCTTAGATGCCGATGGGCAAAACGATCCCGCGGATATCCCCGCCATGTTGGCGAAACTTGAGCAAATTCATGCCGAACATTTTTGTATTGCCGGCTTTCGTAAACATCGTAAGGATACGCCGTGGAAACGCTTTCAATCACGCCTCGCCAATAAGGTGCGCGATGCGCTGCTGCAGGATGGCGTCCCCGATACGGGCTGCGGCCTTAAACTCTTCCCCCGAGCCACTTTTTTACGCCTCCCCTATTTCGACCATATGCACCGCTATATTCCAGCATTAGTACGAAGAATGGGGGGAGAAGTTTATATTGCCGAAGTCAATCATAGAGATAGACAAGTCGGCGTCTCTAAATACACGGCCTGGAATCGCGTTTGGGTCGGCATCGTCGATATTATCGGCATGCTCTGGCTTGGGCGAAGGGCCAAGATCGCAATCATCAGCCGCTGTGAAACCCATCGGCAGAACTAACATGCAGCGCCTGTATAAAGCCATGATGATGGTGTCGATGCTGCTGATATTAATGCTTGCCGCTCAGCAAGGAGTATTTGAGCATGTGACGGACAGTCATTGGGTTGCTCAGTTTATCGCCAAGCACGGAAGCTATGCCCTCATGATGTTACTGCTCGCGGGAGCGCTGTTTACCGCCGTGGGTGGGCCTCGGCAGATCATAGC
>NZ_JBOFMC010000294.1:0-8543 GCF_051658185.1 Shewanella sp.
AGCGGATTGGAATTGGGGTTGCAATATCGCGTTGATCATATTGGCTTAGGCCCTTAAAAGTACAAACATAATCGATCTTGAGGGGAGTTGGCGGATCGTTTGCGGGTTTTATCGCCAACGCCCGTCAGTGCTTAACCTATCTGCGCCGTTTATCTCCATCTAAAGTTACCGCGGCGCAACAAACTGCAGTCTAAGCATTTTAGTTATGGTATTAAGCGAGTTTTCCTACTCTGTAACTCGCCAGCGTTTGCGAATTATCAGCGTTTTCGAATAATCAGTGCCTGCGGATTGCACCCGTAAGCGTCAAGGGATACACTGCGCCGCCGTAGGTGGATCCAAACTATCGCTTAGCCTTTTTAAGCCATGGTGCTGATAGCAACCACCAAAAACGCCCAATACTGGGCATCGCACGGTTTCCCCAGAATGTAAGTTTGCAAGAGAATTGGTTTTATGGCGCTCGCCCCCCATGCTGTTCATCGGTTATATCAGTACCGTAAGTCTATTTCGACAAAACCTTTTGGTGCCCGTGGTAAAAAACTTGTCCGCTGCCATTTGTGTTTATTAGGTGAGCAGTTTTGTACCTGTGCACTGCGCCGGCAATTAACGACCCAGGCCAGTTTTTTACTGATCATGTATAACGATGAAGTGCTCAAACCCACCAATAGTGGGCGCTTAATTGCCGATTTGATCCCCGATACCCATGCTTATATTTGGTCTCGCACTGAGCCTGATGCACAGCTACTGGATTTACTTCATTCTCCGTTATATCAGCCTTTTTTGGTCTTTCCTGCCCAATATGCCGAGCAGGGGCAAACCGTATTAAATCAAGTGCCTGTCGCAACTTTGCCCCAGAGCAAACGTCCGTTATTTGTGATGCTCGATGGCAGTTGGCGTGAGGCGATAAAAATGTTTCGTAAGAGCCCTTATTTACAGGCGTTACCTATGTTGTCCTTTGATCCTGACACCCTAGCGACCTATGCGCTGCGTAAGGGTAGCCATGATTTTCAGCTTGGTACCGCAGAGGTTGCCGTGCTCGCTTTGGGGGCAATGGGGGAGGCGGCTAATGCTAACGCACTCAGTGCTTGGTTTGATTTGTTTGTGGAATCGTCATTACTTGGGCGCAATCGTCGCTGCCGTGAAGAATTGTTGCCCATTAGCCAGTTTACCGATGCATTTACGCAGGCATTCGCGGAGGCAGAAGAATTCGTGCAGACCGAAGGCCGCTAAATCGAGACAAGATCAAACATTCAGCCCCTCAATGGCAAGATGCCAGTCTCGTCAGTGTGAGCTCTTTGTGATTGTGTAGACGTTGTTGTGTAGACGTTGTTGTGTAGACGATATCCTCTAGGATAACAGGGCTATCTTACCGTTTAGATTGCGTTTAGATTGATAGGATGGAGAACTGGGCCGCAGTTTCACGGCCCAGTTAATGTCGATTAAGCTGGTGTTAGCTAAACGGCGCTACACCGCCACTTCTTTACCGTCGAGTTTACGGATGATGACTGTTGCGGAGCGGGGGCGAATGACCTGACCTGTGGGCGTCGCTTCAGCCGCGTTACTCGAATAGGGCCAATTGGCAGGATGCTGAATATTGGCAAACATGGAGGTGTAATCAGGGCTGATGGCAAAGCCTGTCACTTCGCAGTCATTGGGGCCAACAAAGAACCGCTTTAATTCCATTTGGTTATTTTGCCTCACGGGGAGTGGTTTTTGCTGCGCATCCACGAGGGTTGAGGGCACAATCGCCAGCATTTGGTCATTGGTTTTGTCGGCGACTTCTTTAGCGCTGTTATCGGTTTGCACCCAGAGGATCCCGCGCTTATCAAAGGCTAAACCATCAGGACTCGCAAATTGATTGATATCGGTTAAGCCGGACAAATTGGTGTCAGCATTACCATCGCTTGGCGAGCCAAAGACAAAGATGTCCCAGCTAAATTCAGTGTCTTTATCACCCTCATCCCAGCGGATGATATGGCCAAAGTTGTTTTTAAGGCGTGGATTGGCCGGGTTAGCCTCGGTGCGTTTGGAGTTATTGGTCAGCGTTAAATAGACGGAACCGGTAAAAGGATCCACCGCGCACCATTCTGGACGATCCATCGGGGTCGCCCCGACCAGATCCGCCGCACCAGCGGTGTTTATGATCAGTTCACCTAAGGTCGCAAAGCTATCCCCAAGGGTTTTACCATCGGTGGTTTGACTGTTTAAGGTCAATGGCAACCACACGCCGCCGCCATTTTCATTGAACTTGGCGACATAGAGCGTCCCCTCGTCCATATACTTATTCCCCGTTTGCAGACGATTGCTGCTGTTGGCATCTTTTGCATCCCACACCGCGGCGGAAACAAACTTGTAGATATATTCAAAACGGGCATCGTGTCCTGAGTAAAACACCACAGGTTTTCCTTCGGTCAACTTACCGAAAGTACAACCCTCATGGCGAAAACGTCCGAGGGCGGTGCGCTTAACCGCCCGTGAGGTAGGATTGTATGGATCAATTTCAACAATATAACCATGGCCGTTGGCTTCATTACGGTAATCATCCAATGCACTCACGCCCTTTGGCGTGATATCAAAACGGCCAAATTCATCAAGGCGTTCTTCATCTTGTCCGGCAAGATCATCCCAGCCGTAGCGGGTAGTGGTTTTACTGATCCCAATGCGCGCTTGATCGCGGCTAAGCGTGCCACGATTAACAAAGTATTCTGGCCAATTTTCTTCACAGGTCAGGTAAGTCCCCCATGGAGTATAACCATTACCACAGTTATTGAGCGTGCCGCGGGCTTGACTGCCATCGGGAGAATAGCGGGTTTCGAGCAGTGGTGAATAGGCAAGGGGACCGGCGATATCAAACACACTGGCCCCGGTAAAGCGGCGGTTATAGTTATCGTTTGTCACCACTTCCCACTGATTATTCACCAATTTAATGCGAACGACCGTCACGCCATGGGCGTTAATTTCTTTACGAACCTCATCAACGAGAGTGCGCAGCTTAGAAGTCGCATCGACGGTTGGGCCGTTAGGGTGCAGGGCCATTTCATCAATGTATTCATGATTGATACATAGCAATCCGTCATTGGCGGCATTATTCAATGGAAAGAAATGCATACCATCATGGTGCATCCCGACGGCATTGGCCTGATCATCGGCGCTATTACTGCCATCGGCTTTCCACGGGGCGGCTTTGGAATTGAGCGGCGTGCCCCATGGTGCAAGCACTTGTGCGCTATAGCCTTCTGGCACGACAACCGCATCTAACCGAGCCCCCGGGACCGAGGTAAAATTCAGTTTAGCGCTGCTTTTGCTGGGGGGCACTGGGATTGTCGGTTCGACTGGTTTAGGCGTTGCGGAATTATCCGAGCCGCAAGCCGTCAAGCCCATCCCGGCAAAGGCGGTCATCGCCCCGAGTCCCAGGCCGCTTTTGACAAAATGGCGACGTGATAAATGTTTATCCAACACTTGGCTAAATGGCTCATTATTGCTTTTATTGTAAAGCGTTGGATCAAAAGTGGCCTTGCTCATATTTCACTCCAATTGAAGGGTAGGATGCGTTTTCGAGCGTTAGCCTGTCACAGGAATGTGACAATAAAGCGGAATTTGTGTGACATAATCATGGCAACCTCACCCAGAAAAGAGCGTGGTTTAAGGTAGTGCGAGCGCGAAAGGGACGCTAACTGCCTTTAAGTTCAAGCTAATACACTATCAAGCCACCCCAAGCGAGATAAAATCACCAATCATCCCGCAGAATTTGGTAGACTTAACCACTCACTTTTTATACTAGCTTGCTTTTGTCCATCGCTTCAGTGTCGTTATTCCTGAACATCAAGACAGATAGGCTAAGGAATGGCCCATGCTGCTTCCCCCTACAACTCCCGCTCAATCCTCTTCTGCGCCGCTCAATAATTTGGCTAAGCTACAGCAACAATTTGGGTTTTCGGCATTTAGAGCAGGGCAAGCTGAAACCATTAGCCAGTTGTTGGCTGGACATTCGAGTTTGGCTATTTTTCCAACGGGTTCGGGTAAATCCCTTTGTTATCAATTTACGGCAATGCAATTACCCCATTTAACCTTGGTGATTTCGCCGCTGCTGGCGTTGATGAAAGATCAACTGCAGTTTTTAAAAGACAAGGGCATCGGTGCCGCGAGCATTGATTCCACCTTAACGGCAGAGCAGAGTCGGCAGGTGATGCAAGACGTGCGCAGCGGGCGGCTAAAGATCCTGATGGTATCGGTTGAGCGCTTCAAAAATGAACGTTTTAGACAATTTATTCAATCCGTACCTTTATCAATGCTTGTGGTCGATGAGGCCCATTGTATCTCTGAATGGGGGCATAACTTTCGGCCAGATTACCTCAAGTTGCCCCAACATCGTCAAGAACTGAATATTCCCTTAGTCCTATTACTCACCGCAACGGCGACACGCAAAGTAACCTTAGATATGGCGGCGCGATTTGATATTGCGCCTGAACATATTGTCAAAACAGGTTTTTATCGGCCAAATCTTGATTTGAGTGTGCTCCCGGTGGCGAGCCAAGATAAAGTACAGGTGCTGAAACAACAGCTAAGCCAGTTAAGCGGCGCGGGGATTGTATATGTCACACTGCAGCATACCGCCGAGGAAGTCGCCCAAGCGTTGCAGCAGAAGGGTATGCGTGCCAGTGCTTACCATGCCGGATTTGATGATGCAAAACGTCAGCAAATTCAACAAGATTTTATGCAAGACCGTTTAGATGTCGTGGTGGCTACCATCGCCTTTGGCATGGGGATTGATAAAAGTCATATTCGGTATGTGATCCACTATGATTTGCCTAAATCGATTGAAAACTACAGCCAAGAAATCGGCCGAGCCGGGCGCGATGGCATGCTGGCTCACTGCGTGACCTTAGCCAACCTTGATGGCGTCAATACGGTCGAAAACTTTGTCTATGGTGATACGCCAGAGCGCAGTGGCATAGAACAAGTTATAGTGCACATTCGCCAAAGCCTGCTGAACCAGCGTTGGGAGTGCCAGCTTAACCTATTATCGAATGAGAGCAATATTCGTCAATTACCCCTTAAAACCTTGCTAGTGCAATTGGAAATGCGTGGCGTAATTAAGCCGCTTTATGCCTATTATGCGGATGTGACTTACCGTTTTATCCAAGATACAGCAACCATACTCGAGCAGTTTGATCCTCAAAGGCAAGCATTCTTATCCCAGCTATTTGCCCATACTTCAATGAAGCGTATCTGGGGAACGGTAGACTTTGCGGCGCTGTATGAGGCAACGGGTAAGGATCGCAGTCGCGTATTAGCCGCGCTCGACTACCTTGCCGAGCGGCAGATGATTGAGTTAGAAACCAAAAAACTGACCGACGTGTATCAGGTTAATCCAGCGTTATTACTCTGCGCCGAACTCGTGGATGAGCTGCATCAATATTTTGCTGAAAAAGAGCACAAAGAAATCCAACGCATTGGCCAATTACTGCGTTTTTTTGAGTTGGACACCTGTCTGAGCCGTAATTTATCCCGTTACTTCGACGACCACTTAGCACCAGAACATTGCGGCCATTGCAGCGTATGTCGCGGTGCCGTGGCGAAGCTGAGTTATTCTGCCGCGCCCGTGTGGCCGGATAAACAGCAACTGATAGAAGATATAAAAGCATTACAACAGCTTGCACAAACACAGGGGTTACCGAGTTTTAGCCTAGAGAGCCAATGCCGCTTTTTAGCCGGGATGACCTTACCCCAATTTAGCCGATTGCATATCCGTAAACTCAAGGGATTTGGCCGCTGCGCCAGCTTAAGGTACGCCGAGATAAAGCACAGCGTGTTATCGTTAAGCGCACGAGATGATCAAAGGATCAACCATGAATAAAGCCGTAAAAAAGATGCTCGCTAACCATGAAAGATTAATTCATTCTGATGGTGTCACTGTGCTTTCTCATACCCAAAGAGAAAAGGGCGATTGGGTTCAACATACTGTAATGGTTGAAAATTGTGATGTGCCTTTTAAATTTAGACGCGTCAAAAAGTATAAGAGTTTGCAAGGGCAAAAAATCAGTGTGGTGTACTATCCCGAAACGGAACTAGTGGCAGGCTTTGAAATTGAGATTATGCAAGTGGTTAGAATTAAAAGATTTTAACATTTATCCTACCGCTGCTTTGGCAGAGTTCAGCCAGCAGGCGAGCAGGGCTGGCCGATACTACACTATGGGCCGATTGGTTTAAGCCAATTGATTTCTATCGAGTTAAATCCGATAAAGTGAAAAGAATCAACAGCGTTAACCCCAAAGAGTTAACCCTTAGGTATCTCACTCGCCATCAATCCTTTTGGTAAGACATCAATGATTGCTAAGCAGCTCAGCCATAGTCGCTATCGCTGAGCTTGGTTTGCAGTCTATAACCGATTATTTACTGTACTGAAAGAGGGAGTCGACCTTCCAAGTACGAAAGCGTAATTCGGTTCCTTCTGGCAGATAGAATACCTTGGGTAAGCGGCTGTCATATTGCAGTTTAAGTTCCCCTGGGATACGCACAAACACTTCTTGTTTGTCCTGTTCGGGACAGGCCATCCGCGTGCTGGCACCAGGTGTCACGGTATCGACTTGATAATACGGATAACCCCAACCTTCAACCGTATGCTCCTTCAACTCGCCCCTTAAGCTATGGCGATTACAGTCAACCCATTGGGTTTTACCTATTTGAATTTCGAGCTGGTAGTCTTGCTCATTCTCTAACTGCGGTAAGGTTAAAATATGTTGAACCGTGCCCACTTGTGGGGCTGGATACATTTTAGTCTGTTCATGTGCCACATAATTGTGAGGGGTATAACTCAAAACACTTATCATAGGGGCATTGACTCCTGTGGGAGGTGGACTGACGGCCGCAGCGCTAATACTGAATAAGGCCAAAGACAAAGGCAGCACAGCTGCTTTAACCAGTTGAGTGAGTTTCATTGATTCTCCTAGTATTCACCGCTCGTTTGTTGAAAGGCTCCAACACATGACGAGCAGATTTCGCTGAAACAGCATAGCTGTAAACGTAACACAATTAAAAAAGGGTTAGTGCCCGGCATATTTTCCCATCGCGAACACACGGCTTGCAGAGGTGGCGTGAATCTCAAACAGACTTAAGCCGTTGCCAGCTTGCTCGATTCTGAGTTTAGGGCGGTATCCCTATAGCCTATACGATGCAATCTAAGCTAAACAACGTTGCTTAAACAAAGCCGTCTAAACAAAGCAATCTAAACAATGTCGCGCAAAGTCAGTAAAGGGTTCAGCCAAGCTGACGCCGTATTTTCGCAGATCCCGCAGGGACATTCTAATGGTAAGAGAGGTATTCTCATCATTCGTATTTAACATAATATACATTGTGCGCATCTTTATGTGTGTGGTGTATTTGAGTGACGCATAGCTAAAACTTGATGGCTCAAACGATCCCCTGTAAATGATCGAGCGGTTTGTTATAGCCGCTCTCATGGCGTTCAATCAGCGATGTATGCAAATATTGCGATGTGGTATCGATACTCTCATGCCCAGCGTCGGCTTGCACATGGGACAAAGGCCGACGATTGATATTGATATCATGAGTTATCCCCGTATGCCTGATGTTATGTGCAGTCAGTTTACGCATCTGCTGGGCATCCGCGATAAAACCATCATTGTGTGCGTTATCCGCCGCGAGATTAATGAGTTGTTGGATTTCGTCACGGATCTGCCGAATACCCAAATTAGCATTGAGTAGACCAACATCACGGCCACGACCCGCGGCGCGATGCCTTACAAACAATGGATGAGTTTCATCCTGCAAAGGAAAATCGGCTAAACCTAAATAGCGCCGATATGTCACTAATGCCGCAAGTAAGGCTTTAGAAATCGATACACTGCGTTTTTTGCCGCCTTTACTTAAGGGAATATGAAAACTCCATATTCCGGTTTGCGGATTTTGTCTAAATTGGCTCATGACTGGCGAATAACCAGCCCGTGCCGAGACATCTGAAATCCGTAAATAGCACGAATAAATCAATGAAATTAAAAATAAACTTCGCTGATGTATTTCAGGAAATTCCTCCGCTAATGCCGTTACAGTGGTCATAACGTATGACCACTGTAACTCAGTAAACGCGAGGCTATTTTCATCTTCGAGATTTTGCCGTTGATATTGCGGATTCGATGCAAAGCGGCTGTGATTAAGCCATAGCTGTGCGGGATTACGTTCACAATATTCTTCGCTCATTAAGTAAGCGTAAAATGATGATAAAACAGCAATTTTTGTTTTTAGTGCATTATCACTTAATGTATAAGCTTGGAGCTGGCCTTGCCGCTTTTTACCCACAAAAGGCCGCCATGCTGGATTCGGTACACGTAGATCCTGTTGCTTATCCTGTTTAAATTGCGCCACGTTGAAATACCCAATCAAATCCACCGGTGGATTAAGGCAATAATCAACATAGCGACTCATATCTTTGCGCATCACCGCCATTGGCGACATCGCCACAACATCAAAGCACCAATGTAAAAATGTCGTTAACTCACTGCGGTAGGTTTTATAGTTATTTTCACTCT
>NZ_JBOFMC010000295.1:0-3227 GCF_051658185.1 Shewanella sp.
AGGGCAATTGTTTAGGGCGATAGTTTGACGCGATGGTTGAGGTTCATTGTCTAGGGCGATGGCTGGCGGGTCAATGTCACCTATGTACACCAGTTTAACTGTCAGCCAGTTTAACGTTAGACATCTTAAGGCCAAACTCGGGATGCTTAATCCTTAAATGAGGTGTCTAAGGGCAAAAAACTCAGGTAGCAATAATAGCCAAGTGGACCAAAGAGTAGGCTAAGCATGCACCATAAACAGGTTTGCACGGGGCTGAGTTTGTGAGGATTGAGTGTGTCAGTGCTGAGTTTACGAGTGCTTCGCTTGTCGGTGTTTAGATTAACGCCGTGGTTAAACGCCCTCAAAGCAAATACACAATGCAGCACGAGTAAACTACTGAGCATCATGATGATGCCAATCTCGATATTTTCCATTTGACCAATCCTTGTCAGTTATTGCGAATTACAGTTCATATCATGGGGTGTTATGAGCATACCGGCGGATGACTCGGGCCAGCATGGCACTCTGTTGCCGTTTACTGGGCGCTTGCTGGCGGGAAATTATTGATGGCACCGCCCTATAAATACATCCCTATCAAGCCCTTACCCATGTTTTACTTGATTGGGACTACCTTACTTGAATATTTCTCTCTTTGCTAGGACGTGTTGACGTTTTAGGATTATTTTTGCCGCAATTTGCCTGATGTTGATGCAAGGCTAGGTCCGAGCGCTGTCGTTATTCTACAGACACGAACGATAACGCAGCACAACGGCTGCCCTAAACGTTGCCCGAAGGGGGCGTCTCAAGCACTTGCTCTTGCTTTCTGTTATATCAGGGCCTGTTATATCAGAGCCTGTTATTAAGTCTCTGTTACAGCACCTGTTATTAGCACCGTACGGCATTGTCAGTCGCCTCACGGCAGGCTATTTCTCGCTTCGTGACCATGTCGTTAGCCGTGGTGACGCATGGCTTCACTCATTGATCCACAATAGTTTGTTCGCCACAGCATTTACCGCTATTCATTTTGATGTGACTCAGGTAGGATTTTGCGCGATTTTGTGAGCCATCGCAGTTGGCGGTGGTGGGATAGAAATCCGCACTGGAAATGAAGTTCCAGCCAGCAAAGAGGATATTATGGCAAAGGTCGTTGTGTGTGCTTTATATAAGTTTGTGGCGTTACCGCAGTTTGAGTCCCTAAGACAACCCTTGCTCACGAGGTTGGAGGAGGCGCAGATTAGGGGGACCATATTGCTGGCGAGCGAAGGGATCAACGGCACCGTCGCTGGCACATCAGGGGCCATTACGGGGTTATTGGCATGGCTAACTGAGCAACCTGGCTTAGATAACATGGTATATAAGTTATCTTTTGATGATGAAATGCCGTTTTATCGCACGAAAGTGAAGCTGAAAAAAGAAATCGTCACTATGGGCGTAGAGGGTATCGATCCTCTTAAAGTGGTGGGCACTTATGTCAAACCTAAAGATTGGAATGCGCTCATTACCGATCCCGAAGTGTTGCTCATCGATACCCGTAATGACTATGAGGTACAAATCGGTACCTTTAAACATGCCATCAATCCGGTGACCGAAACCTTTAGAGAATTTCCGCAATACGTTAAGCAGCATTTAGATCCCGCGAAACATAAAAAGGTTGCCATGTTTTGTACTGGTGGCATTCGTTGTGAAAAATCAACCGCTTACTTAAAAGAACAAGGCTTTGAAGAGGTGTATCATCTCGAAGGCGGGATCCTTAAATACCTTGAGGAAGTCAAACCTGAAGAAAGTCTATGGCAAGGCGAGTGCTTTGTATTTGATAACCGAGTCGCTGTTGATCACCATTTGCTTAAAGGTCAATATTTTCAATGTAATGCCTGCCGTATGCCCATTACCGCCGCCGAAATGCAAACTCCTGCTTATGTGCAGGGCGTGAGTTGCCCCCATTGCATTGATAAGGTAACTGATGCGCAGCGGCAACGTTTTATCGAACGTGAGCGGCAGGTCAACCTCGCGAAGGCTCGCAATGAAGTCCATATCGGCAGCGAGGTGAATCAAGTGATTGAAGAGCGTCGCAAGCAAAAAGAAGCCCTGCGTCAACGCGCCGCAGAACAATCCCGGCTGAAGAAATCCCAAGTGTTTTAGAGGGGCGTTGCAAGTCTTGTTACGCTGACAATGTTGGTGCCGCGAGCCTCATCCGCTCCGTTTGGGGCGGCTGGTTCTCGCGGCGGTTTTTTTGGGGATGGTCAGTTCATTCATCCCCTTAGCGTGCTATTTGGCTAGCTACACAATTGGGCAGCGATAACTCCCATGCCGCAAAGGCTGGCAAGTAGCAGGGCGGCGCTGCCGCCAGCAACGCGGTAACCTGTTGGCATATTCGCGCTATCGCGCACCTTACGCTGGCGCCATACCATAGCGACCGGTAAAAATATCGCGAGGATCACCAGTGCGATGGCGGCAAAGCCAAGGGCACTGATAAACCCTTGCGGATAGAAGAGGGCAAAGCCTAAGGGCGGTACAAAGGTGATGGCCGCAGTCACACTGCGCCCCGTTGCATTATCCGCTTGCTTTAAATTGGCGGCCATAAAATCAAATAAGCCAAGGCTCACGCCTAAAAAAGAGGTCGCCAGCGCGAGATCGGCAAACACGCTGATCGCGGAGCTTAAGAATTGGCTGTGAAGGACACTCGCTAATTGATTGATAAAGCCAGAAAGACTTTGATTGGTCACCAATTGGCTTTGGCTCAGCACGCCTTGGCTGCCCAGTTGCCACAGCAGGTAAATCAGCAGGGGTAACGCCGAGCCGAGTAACATGATTTTGCGCAACGTTTTTACCTCAACGCCTAAGTAGCGCACCACCGACGGAATCGAACCGTGAAAGCCAAAAGAGGTAAATATCACTGGAATGGCCGACACGATAAGCCCTTGCTTTAGCGGCACCTCGAGTAAATGCGTCCCTTCCACCTGCGGCAGTAATAACGCCAGCATCAAGATCAAGGCAATGAGCTTTAAGCTAAAGAGCACGCGGTTAATCAAATCGACACAATGGGTGCCTAACCCCACAATCGTGCCGACTAACAGGGTAAAGAAGATAGCGCCCGCCTGTGGTGGCAACGCTAACCCTAACCAAGAGGTGAGTTTTTGATGCACTTGCTCACCGCCGCCAGCAATGTAGGCGGCGCACAGGGCATAGAGTAAAAACATTAACGCAATACTGGCAATGACTTGGCCTTTTGTGCCCAATAGCTTACGGGC
>NZ_JBOFMC010000296.1:0-6128 GCF_051658185.1 Shewanella sp.
GCTATTGGTGTTAACCGGGCTATTGGTGTTAACCGGGTTAGTGGTGTTCACTGAACCATTAGCTGGACTGTTCGTGCTGGGCTGAGGCGTCGTCACTGGCTGCGAAGAGGCTGCGAGGTTAGCAGAACTCGGCTGATTAGCCATCGCCGCGCCCTGAGTCGGCGCCGCATTGGCGGCATTGGCAGTCGCTGTATTGGCATTTAGCCCTGCAGGACCCACCGCTTGGGTATTATCAGCCGCCCCTGAGCTAGGTGCAGTCACTGTGGCACTGGAGCCATCAACCTCACTAAGGTTAATACTGCTTTCATCGCTATCGCGAACTGGCCCATCGGTCGCCATTGAGCCATTAACAGCGATGTCACTTAAGCGCTGGCTTGCATCAGTTTCGGTCAATAACGCCTCGGCAGACAAACTTTGATTCGCCGCGGCCACTTCTTCTACTGTGGGTTGTGAGACATCGACATGGGTTAACAAGCTCGATTTCTGCATCCACCAGACGACGAACAGCCCGAGTAAAATCAGCACGATCACTAAGCTTAACCATTTTAATTTGGTATCGGTCGCCTGATGGGTGGTTTTACGGGAAAAGCTCTGCATGGCAGGCTCAGTCACAAGGGGGACTTGTTTAGCCAGACAAGCTTCGACCAAGGCCGGATCGGCGCCCACTAAACGGGCAAAGTTTTTGACATAGCCACGGGCGTAGGTTGCAGAGGCAATGTTAGTGAACACATCGGCCTCGAGATCTTCAACAATCTTTGGCCGTAAATGTAACTTCACGGCGGCATCGCCAATGCTTAAGCCCATTTTTTCACGGGCATTTTTTAAAATTTGGCCGAGGGTTTCACTGGGCGCCGCGAGAGGTGCACCGTTTAGGGCATCGGTCACCGCTGATTCAATTGGGTCGTTATCTTTCATTGATGCAAATTAACTCTGTATTGCTTGGCCTGAGGTGATGCTGGAAATTTGGCAAGCAATAACATACCAAATTTCTGAACTGCGGCATCATCATTCATTGCCTGCTCTATTTTTATGCCGAGCGCTAAACTTTCTGGTGTCTGAGCCGCCACTTGATGATATCGCGCTAATTGGTTACGCGCCTTAATAAAATCATTTTGGTCTATGTCAAGCTCAACCAATTCCAGTAATGACACCGCGCGTCGCGGGTCATACTTTAACGCCATCTGAAAATACTGTCGTGCCTTTTGGTTCAGCCCAGCCTCGCGACTGCATAGTCCTAAATTTTCATAACTTGAGGCCGTGCGGGTATATTTGGGCATTTCGATGGCCGCCAAAAACATTTTTTCTGCTTTTGCGTATTGTTTTTGTTGGCACAAAAACACCCCAAAATTATTCATCGAATCGCCCGAAGTATCCTTAGTGCTAATGGCATCTAAGTAGGCGCGTTCCGTGCGGACTAAATCCCCCACCGTTTGATAGTAATACGCCATAGCCACGTGTACATCCTCTAGCTCTGGCGCATATTCGATGGCTTTATCAAGATTGTATTTAGCCTGCTCCGAGTTTCCTCGATTCAAATAGGTTAAACCAAGCTGCATACGCTCTCTGGCCGCAGCCACTCTATCGAGCTTACGTTCGGATACCGGAATATCGGTTCCCGTATAGGTACGCTCAGTCACGCACCCTGTCACACCTAAGGACAAGGCAAGTAGCAATGATAACCCTGACAATCCATGCTTCATGGGTAAACCTATAAATCTATACAAACAATGAGTTAATTCATTGTGACCGAAATCTGGTTTTCTTGCATGCGTTTTTTTGCCAAACGTTTAGTTCTGTCGCGAATATCACCTGCTAACTGACCACAGGCGGCATCAATGTCATCTCCGCGGGTCTTACGCACGATAACTGTCAAGCCGTACTCCATCAGCACCTTAGAAAACCGGTCAATGCGCGAATTCGATGAGCGGCCATAGGGCGAGCCTGGGTAAGGGTTAAAGGGGATAAGGTTAACCTTGCAAGGCGTATCCTTCATCAACGCCGCCAACTCATGGGCTTGCTCTGTGCTGTCATTGATGTGATCGAGCATGACATATTCCACGGTCACGCGGCCACGGTTTGCATTGGATTTCGCAATATACCGACGGATCCCCGCCAAAAATTCTTGCAATGGGTATTTTTTATTCACTGGCACTAAGATATCACGCAGCGCATCATTGGGCGCATGGATACTCACGGCGAGCGCAACATCCAGCACGTCCCCGAGCTTATCAAGAGCTGGCACCACGCCCGAGGTTGAGAGTGTGACGCGGCGTTTTGATAGGCTAAAGCCAAAATCATCGAGCATGATATCCATCGCCGGGATGACATTGGCTAAGTTCAGCAGGGGCTCACCCATGCCCATCATCACCACGTTGGTAATAGGGCGCTCGCCAGTGTCTTTGGCAAAGCCTAAAAAGTGAGACACGCGCCAAATTTGGCCGACAATTTCAGATACCGTTAAGTTACGGTTAAAGCCTTGCTGGGCGGTCGAGCAGAAGGTGCACTCTAAGGCGCAGCCTACCTGAGATGAGACGCATAACGTAGCGCGATCATCCTCAGGAATATAAACGGTTTCAACCTCTTGGCCTTCGCCGACATGGATGGCAAACTTGATCGTACCATCGGTCGATTTTTGATAGCTCGAAATCTCTGGAGCAACAATTTCGCAGCGCGCGGCCAGCTTTTGCCGCAGCACTTTATTGATGTTAGTCATCTCTTCGAAGTCGCTGACCCCGAAATGATAGATCCATTTCATGAGCTGATCGGCACGGAAAGGCTTCTCCCCCATTTCCGCAAATAATGCACGCATTGCCTTACGATCAAGGTCTAACAAATTGATCTTTTTTTCACTCATAGGACTAACCTCAACACCAAAACCTGCAACAGGGCGGCGAATTATACAGACGCTAACTTTTTTTAGCCAGCAACACCACGCGACTATGTTAGAATCTCTCTGGGCTAGTGTTGGCCTAAAGAACGGAGTTGTAATACCACCTATATGTTAACCCTCATCATTATCGTGCTTATCGCTGTCGCGGTGTCGTTTCTGTGCAGCGTCTTCGAAGCTGTGCTGCTCTCGGTTACCCCCAGTTACATCGCCTCACTTGAGCAAAGTGATCCTGCCGCTGCCGCGCGTTTACGTCAGCTTAAAGACAATGTCGAAGCACCCTTAGTGTCAATTTTGACCTTAAATACCATCGCCCATACCGTGGGCGCCGCCGTGGCTGGGGCGCAAGCCGCCAAAGTCTTTGGCGATGAGATGCTCGGCGTGTTCTCCGGGGTATTAACCTTCATCATTTTATTTTTCTCCGAAATTATTCCTAAATCCGTCGGGGCCAATCATTGGCGCCGCCTTGCGCCGAGCGTATCGATTGCCATCACTTGGATGAAACGGGTGACTAAACCGCTGATTTGGATGTCCCAACAGGTTACCCGCCTGCTGGGTAAAGGCGAAGAAGGCCAATATATTCGCCAAGAGATGAGCGCCATGGCCAAAATTGGCCACGAGTCAGGCGAGCTAGATGAGCAGGAGTCAAAAATTTTGACGCAAATGCTTAAAGTGCGTGATATGCCCGTGACCGCCATCATGACCCCGCGCACTGTGATGTTTTCCTTGCCGATTGACCTCAGCCAAAACCAATTTGTGCGAGAGTACCGGGACAAACCTTTTACCCGTATTCCGGTATATGATGAGGATCACGATGATATTATTGGTTATATCACCCGCACCGACGTGCTCTTAGCCGAGCGCTATACCCCAGACGCGCCCATTGGCGAGTTAAAACGCAATCTGTTTGTGGTCCCTGAAACCGCCAAAATCCTACCGTTATTTGAGCGCATGATTAAACGCAACACCCAAATTGCCATGGTGGTGGATGAATATGGCAGTAGCCAAGGGATTGTGACCCAAGAAGATATTATTGAATCTATGCTCGGATTAGAGATTGTTGATGTCAACGATCCGGCCACCGACATGCAGCAACTGGCGCGTAAATTATGGGCCAAGCGGATGAAGCAAAAAGGCATACGTTTATCCGATGACGGGGATTTTGAGGCCGCCGCCGACGATGACGAGGCAAAATCGGGTTGATGCTCGGTATGCCAAATTCCATGCCTGTAAGTGGCACACATGAGTTGCCCATGTTACAGGCCTAAAGCTGCGGACCTCATATAAAAAACCTATGTGACTGGTAGCCAATGCCGCCACCTAAAACCCCAAGCGGTTAGCCAAAGGGAGCTTTGCTCCCTTTTTGGTGTAAACCTTCGCCACGCCGCCGCGATACCCTAAGTCAATTGTCGGTCATCGCCAACTAGCTTGGGGCCGCCCTGCTTATTTTGGATACGTTCCTGCTGTAATGAAAGGTATGTTATGACACAGAGTTACACTCTCTCACTGGCACACATCAATGATACCCACTCAAATTTTGAGCCGAGCCGAGTGCATTTCTCGCTCACGCTTGCCGATAAAGTGCTCGATGTCACCTGCCATAGCGGTGGCTATGCCCGCATAGGCTACCACCTGACTCAAGCTCGCGCTAAGGCCAATAAGGCCAATATCCCCCATTTATGCCTACACGGCGGAGATAGCTTTCAAGGCACGCTGTACTTTAGCCATTTTAAGGGCAAGGCCAATGCTCACCTCCTTAACTTGTTGGCGCCCGATGCCATGGTGATTGGCAACCATGATATTGATGAAGGCAATGCCAGGCTGGCCGAGTTTGCCAAGCAAATCGATTTTCCGCTGCTTGCCGGTAATATGGATTTAAGCCAAGAAGATATCAATAAACAAGGCTGCCTGCGCGCCCTGCCCAATATCGTGGCCTATGACGCCAACACCCAATTGGCTAATTATTTGCTCAAGCCTTTTTATGATAAGCAACTGGCGATCATCGGCATTACATTAGATCAAATGCAGGATATCGCCCGCCCCGATCCCGATACCCACTTTGTCGATGCTATCGCGACCACGGCACGCACCGTGGCGCACCTTCAGGCCAAGGGGATTAAACACATCATAGTGCTCAGTCATTTAGGCTTAGATCAGGATAGACAGTTGGCCGAGCAAGTCAGTGGCATCAGCCTGATTGTCGGCGGCCATAGCCATACTCTGCAGGGGGATTTTAGCGCGCTAGGACTAAGCCAGTTGCCCTATGGCGAAAACGTGCGTGGCACCCCCATAGTCCACGCGGGGAAATACGCCGAAACCCTTGGCTTAGCCACGGTTGAGTTTAATCATGCTGGCCAAGTGGTGCGCCTTGACGGCGGTAACTACTTCATGTTGGATCGCCATGTGTTCTTGAGCTCACAACACTCTGTGAATGACGCCGATTATCAAGCCGTACACCAAGCGCTGGCCGAGCATCCCTATGTTTACGGCGATGAAGCCGATGACACTATCTCGGCTGTCATTAAGCAGCAGTACCGCCCGGCAATCGCAAGCATGGAAAACCAAGTGCTCGCCTTCGTCCCTAAAAATCTGGTACACACTCGCCTGCCCTCAAAGGCGTTGCCCCATGGCAGTGAAATTGCCCCCTGGGTCAGCCGCAGCATGTATCAGGAGGCCAAAATTGAAGATCCTCGAATCGACTTTGCCCTGCACAATGCGGGCGGCGTGCGTCAATCCCTCGCCCAAGGTCGACTCACCCTTGCCGATGTCATGGGACAATTACTCCCCTTTGAGCTACCGCTGGTCAGATATGAAATCCAAGGCCAATTTCTTTATCAAGCCCTCGAATCGGCCATCAATGCCGCCACCAATAACAGCGTGCAAGGCACCGGTGCTGGGAGCTTTCCTTATACCTATGGCTTACGGTATTACTACGATGGCCGCCGCCCCTTAGGGGAGCGTTTATTTAAACTCGAACTCATGCCTCAGGATGGCTCGCCCCTGTGGTATCCCATTGAGCATGATGCATTGTATGTTGGGGTATCGACCTCTTATACCGCAGCAGGCAAAGAAGGCTATCACCCATTGCTACAGGCGCGTTGGCAAGAGTCACTCCCCTCTTTGACTTTACCCCAAGCATTTATTCGTTTTTTAAGTAAAGCCCCCAACCTCGCTGACGGCTTATCCCCCCATGTGCATTACACCAGCCACGCCAAGCGCTCAGGTTAATTGAGCGCCAATA
>NZ_JBOFMC010000297.1:0-3843 GCF_051658185.1 Shewanella sp.
CATTAGCTCACGTGATTGCAGTTGGATAGAACTAATAAGGCCAAAACTCTGTAGCATTACAAAATTGGGTCAACATACTGATGTTGAACTGAGCTAAATGCCACTTTGCTAACGAAGAATGGGGCAAAAATGAGTTAAGTCCACCTGTCAGCTCTCATGCATCCAGTTCTAAATCTTGACAGGTCCAAGCGAATCCACCTTGTTGTCATCTGCATGTCACCTAAGCTTCATCATTCAGTCAAAGCCCGGCACTAATCTCTAAGGCAGTCAACAGCCGCATAGGGTGAATATCAGATGACTGGTGCTAATTACAGTGGATTTGAACGCACGCTTATCGACGCACTTAACGCTCCCCGCAACTCTTCCCGTAACTCTCCCTGCAACACTTCCTACAATGCGCCATCCAGTGTTAAGGCCACTTCCTTCTCAACGCCACATATTACCAACGCCAGCAACGCCGCAAATAGCCACACCGTCACAGTCAACGCCCTCTGGCTATCGGATATCCATCTAGGTTGTAAGGATTGCAAAGCCGACTATCTGTTAAGCCTGTTAACTACCGTGCGTTGCCAGCACTTGTATCTGGTTGGCGATATTGTGGATTTATGGGCGCTCAAACGCCGCCTACATTGGCCTGAAAGCCACAATAGGGTATTGCAAACGCTGATTGAACTGGCACAAAACGGCACTCAAGTGATCTATCTGCCGGGTAACCACGATGAGTTAATCAAGCCCTATGCCGAACTGACCCTGCTGAATATCAACATTGCTCGCCAACATATTCATCAGGGTATTGGCGGCCACAAGCTGTTAATGCTGCATGGCGATCAGTTCGATGCCGATGTTTGCGTTGGCCGCTTCTACGCCATCTTAGGCGATCACCTCTACGATTTTCTGCTGTTTCTCAATCGCAATCTCCATCGCCTGCGTGAGCGTTTAGGTTATCCATACTGGTCACTCGCCAGTTATATCAAATCCCGCGTTGGCAAGGCTCAAACAGCGATTTCACGCTACCGCCAAGCCGTTGTGCAATATGCCCAGCACTATGATGTCGATGGCGTGATCTGCGGCCATATTCATCAACCTGAGTTATCAATCCAGCCAAGGGATAACCAATACGCAACACCGGATAAGCGCCAGATAATCTATGCCAATGATGGCGACTGGGTCGAAAACTGCAGCCTGATCACCGAAACCTTAAGCGGGGAATTACAGCTCTGCCGCTGGAATGAGCAAAGCTTAAACCTCGATATTCTGAGCAGTATTGCCCTCGTCCAAACGCCGCCAACACCCCCCCATCACGCCACAGCAACGACCAAATACCGCTCCCAACAACCACGAGTCCAGCCAAGGGATGTCGCCTAATCATGAATCACTTAACCCATAGTACGCCAAGCACAGATCCATTAAACCTAAACACACAGTGCGAGCCAGTTAACATGCTACTGCCTGCCTTAAAAGCCAGTTCGATGATCTTTACCGTCGATAATGTGGTGGAGCAAAACCTCCCTTCTTTGAAAGGCAAACCTTGGTTAGCAAAACCAACTGCAGCCGTGCTTCGTTACCTATTGAATGAAAAACAATGCAACGACATAGCCAATCAATTTGCCCACCTGCAAGGTATCGACTTTGTCGAGCAAGTGCTCGCCAGCTTCGACTTTAGCTTTACCGTACCCGCCAATGAGGTAGAAAATATCCCCTGTGAAGGTCGAGTGGTGATCTTCGCCAATCATCCCATTGGCTCCCTCGATGGCCTCGCCTTGATAAAATTGATTAGTGAGATCCGCCCCGATATTAAAGTCGTCGCCAACGAGCTATTGATGGCACTTAAGCCGTTGCATTCCATTTTGCTGCCCGTGCGTAACATGACGGGCGGCACCCCGAAGCAGCATTTAGCAGACATCCACCAGCATCTGCGTAATGAAGGCGCGGTACTGATTTTCCCGTCGGGGGAAGTCTCACGCCTGCGTCCCAATGGCGTGCGCGATACCCAGTGGCACTCCGGCTTTTTAAGGATAGCGATGTCCTGTCATGCGCCGCTGCTGCCGATCTTTTTAGATGCTAAAAACTCCGCCACCTTCTACGGCGCCTCGATGATTTACAAACCCTTAGCCACACTGCTACTGGTCAAAGAAATGTTTAAGCAGGCCAAGCGCAACATGCCCATTCGCATTGGCGAGCTCATCCCCAACGAGGCGGTACGCTCGATGGATGTCCCGCTAAAAACCCAAATAAAGCTGCTAAAGAAGCATCTTTATCGTATCGGCAACGATAAAGCGCCGCTGTTTATTACCCAAAGCGCCATCGCTCACCCCGAATCGCGCCAAGCGCTGCAGGCTGCGCTGCAACAATGTGAACTGCTCGGCGAAACCCAAGACAACAAGCTGATTTATCTGTATCAGCATCAAGACAGCAACCCTATCATGCGAGAGATTGGTCGCCTGCGGGAAATCGCCTTTCGCGCCGTCGGCGAAGGTACAGGCAAACGCCGTGATATCGATAAATACGATTCTTACTACCAGCACTTAGTACTGTGGGATAAAGCGCAGTTTGAAATAGTTGGCGCCTACCGATTCGCCAGCGGCGAGCAAGTGTTAAACCGCTATGGCGACAACGCCCTCTACAGCCAGTCACTATTCCACTATGCCGACGATTTTATGCCCTTCGTCAAACAAGGGTTAGAACTTGGCCGCAGCTTTGTGCAGCCCAAATATTGGGGCAAACGCAGTCTCGACTACCTCTGGTTCGGCATTGGCGCCTTTTTAGCCAAACACCCAGAATATCGCTATCTGTTTGGCCCAGTGTCAATCAGCAATCAACTGCCCGGCAGCGCACGCGAAATGCTAGTGCACTTTTACGCCAAAGAATTTGCCCCAGCGCAGCCGCTCGCCGTGTCTATGTCCCCCTTTGATTTATCTAAGCAGCGTAAAGAGCAGTTGGATGCCCTCTACTTTGGTGAGGATTATCAAAGCCACTTTAAGCAACTCAAGCAGATGCTGGCGAGCATGGGCGCCGCCGTGCCTACGCTATATAAACAATATGGCGAGCTGTGTGAGCCAAATGGGGTTACGTTTCTCGCCTTTGGGATCGATGCGCACTTTAGCGATTGTGTCGATGGCCTCGTGCTGATCGATACCCATCAACTCAAGGAGAGTAAATATCAGCGCTATATTGGCATTCATTTAGCTGAGCCATTGGCCCGCGTGGCAGGCGTGTCCCCCGAGAGGCGAACATCTGCACAACCAATACCAACATAACCAATACCTTCATAAGCAATCCCATCATAATCGGCGAGGAGATCAGCGGACACACAATTTGCGCCACCTCATCAAGCGTACAATCAGTCATGGCGACAGCCGCCCACGGCCTAAGGTGTTAATCGCTATCGGTACTAAAACCAGTACTAAAATTAGTACTAAAATCAGTACTAAAATCAGTACTAAAATCAGTACTAAAATCGGTACTCAATATCGGTACTCAATATCGGCGCTCGGTAAAGAGACTCCACAAAAGCACAAGAGAAAGGCGTCAATGAAAGCCATCAGGGCAAGTTGCACCAGCCCACTAAAGGCATTGGCTAAATAAGCACAGCTCTGTTATAAGTAACTGTAATGCTATGAATTAACCCCGTAGCGGCAAGATTTGGCCCGCCGAACAAGGAGCATCATGTCCGTCATCATCGCTGATATTATGAAAACCCGCGTAGTCACCATCGAAATGGACGATCGTCTCTGTGTCGCCAAAGAGATTTTCGAGCAAGCCAAGCTGCATCATTTATTGGTGGTTGAGGAACATCAGCTCACGGGTGTCCTCGCTGAAAAAGATTTGCTGCGGGCGATTAGC
>NZ_JBOFMC010000298.1:0-24199 GCF_051658185.1 Shewanella sp.
TGGGATTTCGACTCTCGCGGCCATGGCGCAAATGGCGATAACAGTCCACCGGGCTGAACAGATCGTCTGTGCCATTGATGCCCGCATGGGTGAAGTGTATTGGGGCCAATTTGTTGCACGCCATGGCGTGGCGACGTTAGTGGGCGTTGAGGTGGTGAGTGCGCCTTCAGCATTGCTCCTCGCGTTAGATCCAAATAAGCCCATTGTAGGCTGCGGTACAGGTTTTGATGCTTACCCCGAGTTATTGACGCTTGGTCAAGGCATTGTCACACTGGATGACGTAAAATACCCTGATGCGCGTTATATGCTCACGTTGGCTGAACTAGGCCTTAAAGCCGGGCAGGCGACCGCGGTTGATGCCCTCGAACCTGTGTATTTGCGTGATACCGTAACCTGGAAAAAACTGCCTGGGCGCGAATAGGCCGCAGGGAGAGGTTGCGATGGCGATTAACGCGTTGGTACGGTCAAGCATAAACTGACCGCGATACAAAGGGGCTGTTCTCTTGACGTGTCATGCGCAGATGGAGTAAACCTAACACTTACCGTCTACGCACTGACAGTGAAAGTCACATTCAAGCGATCCTTCAACGCTATTCATTGATATGCAGGCAACTTGATGCAGATTAATCTCAACCACAGGACATTAACTCACTCGGTCGCCAGTAATAAGCCGAGTGTTGCACCGGGGCTGCAAGTCCCGCCATTGTCGCATCCTGTGATTGAGCCTGCGGCGCTCGATGAAAATGTTCAGCCAAGTGTTACCACGGTTGCCAAACGCACACCACAAGCACTGCTTGCACAGTTGCCACCTCAAATAGAATATGAGCAAGAGGCCCACAGTAAGCGCGGGGCGATTGCACAGTATCTCCAAACGCAATACGCGGCTAAGCGTGAAGAAATTCAGCAAATGGTTGGCATCGATATCTATGCCTGATCATCAATCTGGCGATCCTAAGGGCGTGCTTTCTCATCACCCCTCCGATTTACCTCGGGGCAGCTCAGGCTCCCGGTCTTACCTGGGTAATGAGAGGGGAGCCGTGGGTATTCCTCGGCGCCGGGTATTTGTGCTTGAGTTGGTGCTAGCCTTATTACTCACTAGGATCCCCTATATCAGTTTGCCGTTTAAATGGCTTGAGAGCTATTTTCATGAGTTATCCCATGCGTTAGCGACGCTACTGACCAATGGCATTGTCAGCCATATTCAGCTCTTTCCTAACGGGGCTGGCTTTTGTTTTAGTCAAGGAGGCTTACCGTTAGTGATTGGCTTTGCAGGGTATTTTGGCGCTGCTTGTTGGGGTTATCTGATCTATTTATTGGCCACTTGGCCAAAAGGGATCCGGCTCAGTTTTGCCTCACTGGGGGCTTTAGTGAGTGTAACTGCGCTGCTTTGGGGCCGGGATATGTTAACCTTAGCCATCTTAGTGGTGCTCGCTATTTTATTTTTATTACCGTTAAAGTTGAGTCAAAATAAGGGGTTGACCCAAGGTCTGCGTATTATTGGCCTGATGATCATGCTTAATGCACTCGAAAGCCCAACGGCATTATTTGGGCTTGATGGACAAGGGGATGCGGTGTTGTTAGCCCAGTATTCTTGGGTCCCGCCATGGATTTGGGTTGGTCTCTGGTTATTAACGAGCGGCTTAGCGTTATGGTTGACCTGGCGACGTGTGGTTAATGCTTCGGTCAATGTTTCGCTTAAGGCCACGATCAATGCAAGGCACTAAGGGGCCATCGATAGGTTTTTAACGTTTTCCCAGTGGGATAGGGGCTATCGACAAATCACAGCATGTTGTCAGAGTGTGACAAAAAATTTGCCAATTCCTTGGATTTTTAAGCGCTGGCTGTTAGGTTAAGCCATCTATATCTAAGGAGAACAATAATGAAAAGAGTCACATTAGCTATTTCAATACTCGCCATTAGCCTCGGCTCAGCAGGCGTTTATGCGGATGAGGCGTTAGATAAGGCCATTAATAGCGATTTTCGCCAAAGCAAAAATAGCAGCCGTGATGTCTATCGTCACCCTGCGCAAACCTTAACTTTTTTTGGCATTGCTCCTACGCAAACGGTAATTGAATTGTGGCCCGGTAACGGCTGGTATGCCGAGATCCTTGGGCCTTATCTAGCTGAGCAAGGCCAGTATATTGCCGCGAGTTTTGAAACTGCGCCCACAATGCAGACCCGTGCAGTTCAGTACCGGGCAAAAGTGGGCAGCCAATTTGCAAGTTGGATGACGGCCAATAAAGCGCAGTTAGGCAATGCAAAGATCCTGACTTTTGATCCCCCATATAAGATGGAACTTGGCGCAGCGGGTAGTGCCGATTTGGTGCTAACGTTCCGTAACTTACATAATTGGGCCATGGCGGATCAACTGGAAAATGTGTTTGCGGCTTCCTATCAAGTCCTCAAAGACGGCGGGGTATTTGGGGTCGTGGAGCACAGAGCGAATAAAGGCATGAGTTTGAGTAGCGGTTACATGGAGCAAGATGCGGTGATCGCCTTAGCTCAAAAGGCTGGATTTACCTTAGCGCAAACCTCAGAAATTAATGCTAATCCTAAGGATACTAAAGATTATCCTAAAGGAGTGTGGACCCTGCCACCGTCCTTAGCCTTGGGCGATACTGATAAAGAAAAGTACCAAGCGATAGGGGAAAGTGATCGGATGACCTTAAAATTTATCAAAAAATCACGTTAATCACCTGACAACAGAGGCAATATGTGGCAATCTTTCGCCCCCAAAAATGAGATAGAGTTTGTATTACCGCATATCAAACTGACGGGCTGTTTATGGGGGGCGAAGGACAAGCCGCTAATCTTGGCATTACATGGCTGGTTAGATAACGCCAACAGCTTTCAGCCGCTGGCAGAATACCTAAGCGAGTATCAAGTATTGGCCATTGATTGGCCGGGGCACGGTTTTTCCCAGCATCGGCCTGGACATTATCCGCTGCATTGGATTGATTATCTCTATGATTTGGATGCCTTACTTGGGGTTTTATCACAAAAACCCGTGGCATTGATCGGCCATTCCCTCGGCGGCATCGTTGCCGCGGCTTATACCGCGGCGTTTCCAGAAAATGTGAATAAACTCATATTGATAGAAGCATTGAGTCCATTGTTTGAAGCGCCAGATCAGGCTAAGGCCAGATTGCGCAAAAGTTTTTATCAGCATGAAAAATATTTAGCCCAAAAGCATAAGCCGATAAAAATCTACGACAATATCGACTGCGCGGTGAAGGCGAGGGCCCATTTGACTGGCCTAGCCGAACCTTGGTGTCAATTGTTGCTTGAGCGCAACATGCAGCCTTTTGGGAGCGGCATAGTATGGCGAACCGATCCACGTTTGAAATTGGACTCGCCGCAACGTTTGAGCTTTGCGCAAGTTGATGCCTTGATGCAGGATATTGCAGTGAATACCTTACTCATTTGTGGCAAACAGGGTTTTAGCCAATTGCAAAGTGCCTTACCCAAGGCGCGCAATTGGTTCCAGAGATTGTCAGAACATATTATTGATGGCGATCACCATGTACATATGGGCAATGCCAAGACGGTAGCAAAGTTGGTTGATGCATTTATGTCATGATGGGGTGTGTGGATGTAAAAAGACACTAGGTTTTTTGTGTTTTTTATGTGATGATGATCAAATTTAAACGCTCGTATGATTTTGACGAGCTAATCAATAACAATAAATGTAAGTCGGTATTTTAATTCGGTATTTACCGAATGTTGACGGTGATAAGTGTGCCGTTTCCGCAGTTGTGGGGATTTAGGAGAAAGTTGTGGACCAACCATGGATTAATCATTTGCCAAAAGATGTGCCTGCTGAAATCAATGCGGATCAGTATTCATCCCTTGTCGATATGTTCGAGACCGCGGTGGCCAAATATGCGGATCAACCAGCGTTCATCAACATGGGCGCCATGCTTACCTACCGTAAATTAGAAGAGCGTAGCCGAGCATTTGCGGCCTATTTGCAAAATGAATTAAAGCTTGAAAAGGGCGATCGTGTCGCCTTGATGATGCCCAATTTATTGCAGTATCCCATTGCACTCTTTGGTA
The DNA here is from genome assembly GCF_051658185.1 of Shewanella sp. Classification (GTDB taxonomy): domain Bacteria; phylum Pseudomonadota; class Gammaproteobacteria; order Enterobacterales; family Shewanellaceae; genus Shewanella. Next base: position 4,057 of record NZ_JBOFMC010000298.1, read on the forward strand.
TTTTGCGTGCAGGGATGGTCGTGGTTAACGTCAATCCTCTTTATACCCCCCGAGAGTTGAAGCATCAGCTCGTTGACTCCGGTGCCAAAGCGATCGTCGTGGTCTCAAATTTTGCGCGCACGCTAGAAGAAGTGGTTGATCAAACGCCTGTTGAAAGCGTGATTATCACTGGACTTGGGGATCTACTGAGCGCCCCAAAACGCACCTTAGTTAACTTTGTGGTTAAATATATAAAAAAACTGGTGCCTAAATACAATTTGCCCCATGCACTGTCGATACGCGATACCTTGTCGCGCGGGCGGCGCATGCAATATGTCAAACCGATGATAGACAAGGATGATTTAGCCTTTTTGCAATATACCGGTGGGACGACAGGGGTCTCAAAAGGGGCCATGCTTACCCATCGCAATGTGGTGGCAAACGTGCTGCAGGCCAATGGCGCTTATTCGCCAGCCTTAAATGATGGTACTGAAATGGTGGTAACTGCGCTGCCGCTTTACCATATTTTTGCCTTAACAGTGAATTGTTTACTGTTTTTGCATAAGGGTAGCCAAAACTTGCTGATCACAAATCCTCGGGATATTCCCGCGTTTATTGCGGAGCTTAAAAGTTATCCATTTACTGCGTTAACTGGGGTAAATACCTTGTTTAATGCGTTGGTCAATAGTGAAGACTTTGCTCAGTTGGACTTTAGTCGCTTAAAATTGTCCATTGGTGGTGGTATGGCCGTGCAAAAAGCGGTGGCTGACAAATGGCAACGGATCACCAAAACTCGTTTACTTGAGGGCTATGGTTTAACGGAAGCCTCGCCCTTATTAACCTGCTGCCCTTATAATTTGGCCGGCTACAATGGCTCGATTGGTTTCCCCGCGCCTTCAACTCAGATCCAAGTGCGTGATGATGAGGGTAAGGTGTTGGCCCAAGGTGAAACGGGTGAATTGTTCGGTAAAGGCCCGCAGGTGATGAAAGGTTATTGGCAGCGGCCAGAGGAGACTGCCAAAGTCATTGATAAAGACGGCTGGCTCGCCACCGGTGACATTGGTTATATGGATGAAAAGGGATTCTTTTATCTTGTTGATCGTAAAAAAGACATGATTTTAGTGTCTGGTTTTAATGTTTTCCCCAATGAAGTCGAAGAGGTCGTTGCGCTTCATCCTAAGGTGATTGAGGTCGCCGCGGTGGGCGTGCCAAATGATGCCAGCGGTGAATTAGTGAAGGTGTTTGTGGTCACTAAAGATAAAAGCTTAACCGCTGAGGACATCATTAAGCATTGCCGTATTCATTTAACGGGATATAAAGTACCAAAGCTGGTAGAATTTAGGGATGAGTTACCTAAAACCAACGTGGGTAAGATCTTACGACGAGAGCTTAGAGACGAAGTCAAGCGCGCGTAGGATTAAAGCCGGCAAATGTGCCGGCTTTTGTTTTTATCGCCTGTGATTGCCCCCACCGGCCTGGAGAATATTTTGTCAGTGTTTCAGTATGTGAGTGATGAGGCGAGCCTTAATGCCCTCGTTGCTCAATATCAACAAAGTAAGCTACTCGTGTTAGATACCGAGTTTGTCCGTACCCGTACTTACTACGCAAAGTTAGGTTTAATTCAAGCCTATGATGGTAAGACCTTGGCCTTGATTGATCCTGTGGCAATAGCCGATCTGTCGCAGTTCTGGGCCTTGTTGGCGGATCCCACTATCGTCAAACTTGTTCATTCTTGTAGTGAAGATTTAGAAGTATTTGCCCATTATGGCCAGTGCCAGCCGTTGCCACTGTTTGATAGCCAAATCGCTGCCGCGCTATGCGGCATGGGCCATGGTTTGGGTTATGCTAAGCTGGTTGAAACCTGCCTTGATGAAGTGATTGATAAGGGTGAATCCCGCACAGATTGGATGCACCGCCCATTAACCCAAGCGCAGCTGACCTATGCAGCCAATGACGTGCTATACCTGCATCAACTCTATCCACAGCTGCAAGCTAAGCTGCACGCCGAGGGGCGGTTAGCTTGGTTATACGAGGAGGGAGAGCGGATGACCGAGGGACGGTTAGCGCCTCCCGATCTGGATACTGCCTATTTAAAAGTTAAAAATGCCTTTCAATTGAATGAGCGCCAATTGGCCTATCTGAAGGTGTTGGCCAAGTGGCGTATGGAAAAGGCGCTGGCGCGCGATCTTGCTCTCGGCTTTGTGATAAAAGATCATGGCTTAATTGCGCTTGCTAAAAAACAACCGAAAACCATAGGCGAGTTAATTAAACTCAACGATTTGACAGAGCAAGAGAAGCGCATTCACGCCAAAGACATCCTGCGGATCATGCAAACCGCGGATCTGGTCAATTTACCTGAATTAGTGGATGTATTAGCCTTAAAACCGGGTTATAAATCAGCATTTAAGACGGTGAAGACCTGCTTGACCGAACTGTGTGAACACCACGGTGTGCCACAGGAGATGTTGGCGTCCAAACGGCATATTCACGAATATCTGCAATGGCGTTGGAATGAGCAACGGGGCAGTTTACCGACAGTGTTATGCGGTTGGCGTGCTGAGCTAGCCGCCCAAGCCCTTGAGCAACTCGTGCTGTAGCGCGCAGTGTTGGTCCAGCATGCTGGTACTGCGCATGTTAATCACGCTTTAGCTGCTTAAGTGTTTTAGTTAAGAGGTGTTTAGGTTTTTAGTTAAGAGATACCTAGGTGATGAGCGCGCGGTTTGCGGGAGTGGAATAACTGCGCGCGATTCGAGTGAGCGCAGTGGTTCTCGGGCCGATTATCTATCATCCAAGTAAGGCCATCCGTTAAGGAGAATGGCCTTACTGGCACGTTTAGCGGTCAGGCAGAGTGACGTTCAGCTCAAGTACCGACAGATTATCGTCGTTTTGATCTAATTGCACTGACACTTGGTCATCTGAAATCTGCACATATTTACGGATCACGGCAATAATTTCTTGTTTCATCTGCGGGAAATAGTCAGGAGTATCCCGCTGGCCCCGTTGATGGGCCACAATAATTTGTAAACGCTCTTTTGCCATTACCGCTGTGCTAGGCTTTTTTCTGCTTTTGAAGTAGTCGAGTAAAGACATAATTAGCTACCAAATATTCGTTGTAAGAAACCTTTCTTCTCTTCTGTAATAAAGCGTACAGGGACATCTTCCCCTAATAAACGCGCGACGGTGTCACTATAAGCCAGGCCTGCATCACTCTCTTGATCAATAATCACTGGCACGCCAGAGTTAGAGGCCTTGAGCACGGATTGTGATTCTGGGATCACCCCTAATAACTCAATGGCGAGGATTTCTTTAACATCATCGACACTGAGCATTTCCCCTGATTTGACGCGGCTTGGGGAATAACGCGTGAGCAGTAAGAACTCCTTGATGGGCTCTAAATTGAGCTCTGCGCGGCGAGATTTACTTTGGAGGATCCCAAGGATACGGTCCGAATCGCGTACTGAACTCACTTCAGGATTCGTCGTAACGATGGCGATATCGGCAAAATACAGGGCCATCATGGCACCTTGTTCGATCCCCGCTGGAGAATCACAGATAATAAATTCAAATTCTTTGGCTAAATCATCAAGGACGCGGCCGACACCCTCTTTTGTGAGTGCATCTTTATCGCGGGTTTGGGATGCGGGTAACACAAATAGTTTTTCGCAGCGTTTGTCCTTGATCAGGGCTTGATTGAGGTTGGCTTCGCCATTGATCACATTAACAAAGTCATATACCACACGGCGCTCGCAGCCCATGATTAAATCTAAGTTTCGTAAACCGATATCAAAATCGATCACGACAGTCTTGTGGCCTTGCATGGCAAGTCCAGTGGCAATAGCAGCACTCGATGTGGTTTTTCCCACACCGCCTTTACCTGAAGTGACAACAATAATTTGTGCCATATTTCTCTCTATCCTTTTTTCTGCCATTTAGAGGGGCAATGATTCGACCATCAGCGACTCGCCTTCTAGGCGAATGCAGCCGCTTTTATCTGAACTATGTTGTTGTAAATTTTCAGCGAGCCAATACCGTCCAGCAATTGAAACCAACTCGGCCTCAAGGGCATGAGCGATGATCACGGCGGTAGGATCGCCCGATGCGCCCGCCATGGCTTTGCCTCTTAATGCGCCATAGATGTGAATGCTACCATCTGCAATCACTTCCGCGCCATTACCTACTGCGCCAAAAATGATTAAATCGCCATTTTTTGCATAGACCTGCTGGCCTGAGCGAATATTTTGCCGAAGGATTTTTGTTTGGCGCGGGGGAGGGGGCGCCTGAGTCGTGTGTTTGCCCGCCTTTACGATGGCGAGTCCGAGCTCTTTTGCCTGATGGCTTAGCACGCTGGTGGCACCGGTGATCCCTACAATAACCAGCTGGCGAGAGAGCAATAACTCTTTTAATAAGCCTAAATTGAAATGGTTATCTTGTATGGCACTGAGATTGACGACCAAAGGCGCGCCCAGAAAAAATTGGGGGGCTTGCGCCAGTTTGCTATCTAGTTCGGCCATGACAGCATGTAAGTCACTACTATTAATATGAAGTACTGAAAGCGTAAAAGAAGCGCCTTTTAACTCCAGGCTAGGTTTTAACATCCCGGCACTCTTCTCCAGAAATCATCAGTCGGTTCGCTGATTTTGCAATTAAATTACTAGGTGACCATGTTATAGTGTGCCCCATTGACTGGCAAGTTTGAACTATTGGATATTTATACTCTTATGCTATGTGCTGTTTATAAAAGTGCTCGAAAGCCCGATACCTATTTATTTGTGAAGAAAAGAGATTGTTTTGATGATGTCCCTAACGCGTTGCTGGACATGTTTGGTGTGCCGCAGTTAGTGATGGTGTTTCCTCTCATTAAACGTGAGACATTAGGCATGGCCGATATTGCTAAGGTCAGAGCTGCGTTGGCTGAGCAGGGGTATTACTTACAAATTCCACCGCCACAGATCAATTTATTGAGCGAGCATAAACAAAGTCTTGGGATTAAAGATTAAGCGCTTTAGCCCTGTCTGGGACCGTTGTGCTGAGTGTCTGTGCCGGAGTCGGCTTTAAGGACAGGCTCAATCTCACTGATTAAGATGAGGTGGATTTTGCGATCTCGATTGGGCATTTACGGCCAAGGCTGTTAGTCTCGCCGAACAATTAGGGTACAATGGCCCATATTGTAGGGTTTTTATTGGGAATAAATGGGCGAATATGGCGTTTTGGCAGAGTAAGACACTAGCACAAATGACATCAGCAGAGTGGGAATCCCTCTGTGATGGTTGCGGCAAATGCTGTTTAAATAAATTGATCGACGATGAAACCGAAGAGCTGTATTACACCAATGCGGCTTGCTTGTTGCTCGATCATCACAGCGCAAGTTGCCAGTCTTACAGTGACCGTTTTACCCATGTGCCACAATGCACCGTCATCACCGTTGATAATATCAATGAACTGACATGGTTACCTGATAGCTGCGCTTATCGCCGTTTGGCGACGGGGCGGACATTACCGAGTTGGCACCCTTTACTGACAGGCTCGAAGGCGGCGATGCATCTGGCGGGCATGTCTGTTCAAGACAAGGTTATCGATGAGCGCAGAGTGAAGGATATTGAAGATCATATCGTGTTATGGCCGCTCAAGGATATGGATTGAACCATGAGACAAATCGTCCCGGCAGCTGTCATCGCTACTGGGATGGTTTTAAAAGGATTGTTTTATAAGAATTGTTTTACGAAGCGTGTTTTACGCGGAGTGTTTCGTGGAATGGAATGACGTATCGGCAGGAGCGCTTACGCGTTCAGTCCAGAGCATTGAGATCCGCTTCAGCACTTAATTGATATCAAGTGCTGAAATCCTGTGGTGCACTTGGTTGCCGTTAAGCAATAATGGTGACTTTTTCGATGATAATTGGCTCACGGGGCACATCTTCATGGCCAGCAACCGTGGTCGTTTTTACCCCTTCAATTCGCTGCACCACATCAAGTCCGGCAACCACTTTGCCAAATACGGCATAGCCCCAGCCGTTATTGGTCGGCGCGCTATGGTCTAAAAAGTCGTTATTTGCCGTATTGATAAAAAATTGCGCGGTCGCAGAATGTGGTGCATCGGTGCGCGCCATGGCAATCGTGCCTAAGGTATTGGATAGCCCTTTATTGGCTTCGTTAACGATAGGATCATGAGTGGGCTTTTCGCGCATTTTGGCGGTAAAGCCACCCCCTTGGATCATAAAGCCTTTAATCACTCGGTGAAAAATGGTGTGTTCATAAAAGCCTTCTTGGCAATAACGCATAAAGTTTTTTGCCGTGACGGGCGCGCGTTCAAAATCAAGTTCGATGCTAATATCACCGACGTTCGTACTCAAAATAATCATAATATTCGCTTCTGTAGTGGCAATTAGTGAGATTTGGGCCCAGCTAACCAAGGGTTAAACGGTTGGCCGGTTTCGCCTTGCGCCGGCGGGCTTGTCGGCTTTGAGCGCCGAACCGGCTTATCGGTGGCTTTTGGCGCTGCAGTTAAAGCGGGCTTGGATTTGGCGCTGCGATGTTGTTTAGCTTTGGCGGCTTCAAAGGTGCCCTCTTTTGTGCGAGCAAACGGCGCTTGCACATTGGCTTTGGGCGTGTTCGCCTTGGGCGGTTTATTTTTAGGCACAAAATCGAGGATTGAAATTGGCACAGGCTTTTTGGGTTCAAAGCCGGGGAAGGCTTTACGCGCGATGATATGGCCAAGGCGGCGCTCAATAGCACAGAGATTTTTAAAATCATCCTTTGACACTAAAGATAGCGCTTCACCTTGTTCTCCCGCGCGACCGGTGCGACCAATTCGATGAATATAATCATCTGCTTCGTCTGGCAAATCATAGTTCACTACACGGGTGAGGGCATCGATATCAATGCCGCGCGAGGCGACACCGGTTGCGACTAAAAATGGCAGTTTACCGGATTTAAATTCAGCTAACAGCTGCTCACGCACCGCTTGGCTCCGACCGCTGTGGAAGGCTTCGGCTTTAATGTCTCGTTTTTCAAGTTGACTGACCAATTTGGCGGCGCCGTGTTTGGTCTGGATAAAAATTAAGGCTTGATCCCAGGCTTGCTCTTTGATGAGGTAACTTAATAATGCCGATTTTTTATCTTTATCTACCGTTGTGAGCCACTGCTCGATTTGCGGTGCTGCAAGATCTTTAGAAATTTCAATCTCAATGGGATGGTTAACGGCTGTTTTTGCTAATGCGCGCACTTGCTTTGATAGTGTGGCTGAAAACAGCAGATTTTGTCTTTCATGGGGTAATTTCTCGATGATCTTATTGATCTCATCGATAAATCCCATATCGAGCATTCTATCGGCTTCATCCAAGATCAGCACTGAGACTTCATCGAAATGAATGGCCCTTTGGGTATACATGTCGAGTAATCGGCCTGGCGTCGCCACCAAAATATCAACGCCTTCAATTAACCGTTTTTTTTGGGGTGTCGCATCGACACCGCCGTACATTGCCATGGCGCTAAGCGGCAGATATTTAGCGTATTGAGTAATATTTTGCTCAACCTGCAGCGCCAACTCGCGGGTTGGCGTCAGGATGATGGCTCGTACGCGTTTGGGGCGAATTTTGGGGCAGTTGGCGAATCGTTCTAATAGTGGCAGGACAAAGCTGGCGGTTTTACCCGTGCCCGTTTGGGCGGCGCCGAGGACATTTTGGCCACTGAGGATCACTGGGATCGCTTTAGCTTGAATTGGTGTTGGGTTAACGTAACCAAGTTCAGTAATGGCTTTGACAATGGGGTCGCTTAATCCGAGTTTGGAAAATGGCATGAGATGTCTCAAATCAATCAGTTATGGGCAAACTGTTAAGTTCGTCTTAACAGCGAAGCAGGCCGATATTATAGCAGGCAGTCGTGCAGAAATGGCGAATATCAGCCGATTTAGCTGAAATCAATTTGGCAAATTGCTTTTATGCGCCAATACAATAATGACAGATCCTTTTATATGTCAGTTAGGCGTGAGTTTTGGTGCAAATTTGTAACCACTCATGTATTTAATGACTGCGCAGCTGTAATTATTCAGTCAATGTGATTAACTTATCCGCATTTTAATGGCTTGAGTGCGGTGTGCTCAATCGCTGTTTCACAGGTTCGATATTTGGCTCGCGTGTCAGTAGCAACATAAAAAGGACGAAATAAAATGAAGAAAACCTCGATTTCCCTTGCGATAGTGTTATCCCTCGTAGCCGTTGCTGGCTGCCAGTCCCAGTCCAGTTCCACAGACTTACCAGTGGCAACCACAGTGCCAACGACAACCTTTGCTCAATTTAGTGATAACTTTATTGATGCGCTGTGGACGTTATCACCCACTTGGGCTCTCTATAGTGGTAAGCATGTTAATGATGGTTATCTTGAGATCCCCGATGACGCCAGTCGTGATAAAACCCTCGCCTTTGTTAAAGCTCAACAGGCTGCCTTAGGTAAGTTTGAGCCTAAGTCACTTAGTGCTAATGAGTTGATTGATTACCATTTGATTCATAATTTATTGGCGAGCATGGCTTTTGAAATCACCACCTTTAAAAGCTGGCAGTGGGATCCTTCTAGCTATAATGTGGCAGGCGGTTTTGCCCAGATCATCAATGAAAATTTTGCCCCTCTAGATGACAGATTACGTTCGGTATTGGCGCGGATGGAAAATATTCCTGCATATTATGCGGCCGCGCAGGCCAATATTCATGATCCCACCCTGGAACATACCGAACTTGCCCTCATGCAAAATCAAGGAGCGTTTGCGGTATTTTCCGACGATTTATTAAAACAAGTGGCCAATTCAGGCTTAACTGAGCAAGAAAAGGCATTATTTAAGACGCGTTTTGATGCGGCGATCGTTGCTATCAATGGCCATATTAGTTGGTTAACCAAACAAGTCTCCCAGCTTAAAAAGGAAGGCGCGCGGAGTTTTAGAATTGGCGAAACATTATACGAACAAAAATTTGCCTTTGACATTCAAGCCGGCATGACCGCAAAACAACTCTATGAAAAAGCCTTGGCGGATAAGGCAAGAGTGCAAGCGGAAATGACCGTGTTAACCGAAAAGCTTTGGCCAAAATATTTTACCACTGCCAAACCTGCAGATAATAAAATTGCCATCCGCCAGTTAATTGATAAATTATCCGCTAAGCATGTTAAACGCGATGTATTTGTAAATGAAGTGCGTAAGCAAATCCCCGAATTGGTTGACTTTGTTAACCAAAAAGCGCTATTGACACTCGATCCTAAAAAGCCATTAGTCGTGCGCGAAACGCCGGAATACATGCGTGGCTTTGCAGGGGCTTCTATTAGTGCTCCTGGCCCGTATGAAAAATTAGGCAATACCTATTATAATGTGACCCCACTTGATGGTATGAGTGATGAGTCTGCTGAAAGTTATTTGCGTGAATATAATCATTGGATTTTACAGATCCTCAATATTCATGAAGCGATCCCCGGCCATTATACCCAATTGGTGTATTCTAATGAGTCGCCAAGCCTGATTAAAAGTTTATTTGGTAATGGCGCCATGGTGGAAGGCTGGGCGGTATACACCGAACGTATGATGCTCGAAGAAGGTTATGGTAACTTTGAGCCTGAAATGTGGCTAATGTACTATAAATGGAACCTGAGGGTAATATGTAACACCATTTTAGATTACAGCATTCATGTGAAAGGAATGACTGAACAAGAAGCACTGGCCTTGATGATGGATGAAGCCTTTCAGCAGCAAGCCGAAGCCGAGAGCAAGTGGCGCCGCGCAACCTTAAGCCAAGTGCAACTCACCAGTTATTACGCCGGTTATCGTGAGATTTATGATTTCCGAGAAGAGTATAAAAAGGCAAACGGTCAGAACTTTGATCTTAAAACTTTCCACGAAGACTTTTTAAGTTATGGCAGTGCACCGGTGAAATATATTCGGCAATTGATGCAACAGAAGGCGAAATAACATTGGCGACGTAATATAAACGATGACGCCAATATCATGACCGAGTTTTAAGGTTGTAGATATTGGCGTCATGTTATTGATGGTCACTGGCGACAACATGAAAAGGTTGCTAAAACGGCATGAATAATAGCTTTACGCTTTAACATCGTCATATGAAGAATCGCCATCACAGCTGGCATCTTTAATGGCGGGTTATTTTAAAAGCTCTAGTGTGACTCAAACCGTTTTATTCAAGAGGCTGTTATAGGACGCGAGATCGTTAAGAAAAACTCGTTATTCACGCGTCAGATATAACATTATTTTTTGCTGGTAGATTGCGCCATTTGGTTTAACACATCCTCATAGGAAATGTTAAACTCTCTCGAAATGTTGATAATTTTTGTCTTGAAGGTTTGAATATTTTCTTGCTGCGCCAATTGCTGCTTTTTCTCTTCAACGAGTTCATTAACCGTTTCTTGTAAGATCAATAATCGCCGCAGGCTATAGTCAAGGGACTTAATATATTTTCCCATCTGTTGTTTGTTACGCGCCTGCTCCAGATCCGTTGAAACTTTTTTTTGATATCCATATTCATCAAGAGCGGCGATGGCACTCTGTAAATCAAGATCAGTAGTCATGTAATTTTCGCTTTATAACAAAAGGTGTAGGAATGTCGTGGATGTATCACTCAGGTGAAGACCTAAGCGGTTATCTTAGGTCGTTTACTATCGCAGATTATAGTGTGAATGCCAATATTCACCAAGGCTTTAGATTGGTAAAGGAAATAAAAAAAATCATGTCATGGGTTTTGACTTGTTGCCGTCTACAATAATGAGTAGTCTAAAGTTTTCACCACTTAGGAGCCACAAATGCTTGATCTATTGCCTGATTTATTTGATCACTACCCGACTAAGCTCACCTTAGTTCCCTTGGCATTGAACAGCTATGGCGCGAAGTCAGTATTTTGGGGGGAGGCGGTGACGGTTAAGTGTTTTGAAGATAACTCTAAGGTTAAAGAACTGCTGGCAACCGATGGTCGAGGTAAAGTGCTCGTGGTGGATGGCGGCGCTTCTTCTCGGCGGGCATTAATGGGGGATTTAATTGCCAAGAGTGCCCTCGACAACGGTTGGCAAGGGGTCATTATTAATGGCTATGTGCGTGATGTGGGTACCATGGCGACCTTTGCCCTAGGAGTATGCGCGCTAGGTGCTGTGCCTATCAAGACTGAAAGACTCAATCAAGGGCAGATAAATGTGCCGATTGACATGGGCGGCGTGACGGTGGTGCCTGGCATGATGGTGTATGCTGATAAAAATGGGGTCGCTGTCAGTGATGCGCCGCTGGATCTGGCCATAGTCGATTAAGCCTCACATTCGCAGGTAACCCTTGACGGAGGATATGTTATGAAACTGCTTAAGTGGTTATTGGCGAGCGTGGTCAGCTTAGTCGTGGCTGTCACCTTGTATCTGACGGTATTTTTTGACCCTAATACGCTTAAAGCGGAGATCATCAACGGAGTAAAACAGCAAACGGGCCGTGATTTGGTGATCAGCAATCAACTGTCATGGACCTTTTTGCCAGTGTTAGGGATCCAGCTCAATGGGGTGACGTTGTCTAACCCGGCAGGGCTGACGCCTCAACCTATGCTGGATATCAAGGTGGCGATGCTTGAGGTCGCCTTACGGCCGCTGCTGAGCCAGAAAATTGAGGTGGTGCGTTTGAGCCTAGACGGCGTGGTGATGCATTTGGTCACGGGCAAGGATGGGCGCAGCAGTTTTGATGGGCTGATAGCACAAGATGTCAAAGCCAAAACCAAAGCAACGGGGAATGCTAATGGTATAACAGCGTCAGCGGCGGAACCTAAGGAAGGGGTAAAGGGCCCCGAGCTTGCTAGAATTGATATTCAAGATATTTCAATAACAAACGTGCAAATCCATCGGCAGGATGCGCTTTTAGGCCAATCGCAGACCTTGGCCTTGGAGCGTTTTACTTTACATGGATTTTCGCTTGGGACGTTTGCTTCCTTTACTTTTAAAGGTCAATATCTTACGTCTGATATGAATCTGCGAAGTGTTGGCGCAGGTGAGCTTAACGTGAGCCGGGATCTGGCGTTAGTCGTGGTGGATAACTTGACGATGACGACGGCAGTGGCAGCGGACATTCTCCAAGCTAACCCACTCACGAGCGTCATTAAGTTAACGAGCCAAATCGCTTTAGATAAAAAGCAGTTAAGCGCAGAGATCAGTCAACTGAGCGTTGGGGATCTTCAGGCTGCAGGCACCTTGACGCTCAATTATGCCCCGCCAGTACCAAAGTTTACTGTGGTCATGCAAACCGATGAGCTGCTTTTAGATAAGCTGCTGCCAAGTGCGGCGTCAGCAGAGGAAGGGGCGAGCACGGAGTTATCCGGCCCTGCGCCAAAAGAGCCGGATCTCAGTGGGTTAGCGCGCTTTGATTTGCAGTTGACCTTGGCAGCGACCGCCGTTAAGTACGCTAAGTTGGCGATGCAAAATCTGCAGTTGCAGCTCAATGTTGAGCATGGCGTGCTAGACATATCATCACTGACGGCGGATCTCTATCAAGGTAGGCTGCTGGCTAAGGCACGAGTCGATGGACGCCGCTCCCCGGCAACCTATCAATTTGATAAGCAAATAACTGATGTGCAGCTGCATCCCTTACTGAAGGATGCCGCCGATGTGGATGGGTTGGCTGGCACGGCGACCTTCCATCTTAAAGGGAGTGGCAGCAGTTTAGTGATGCAACACGTAAAGCCACATTTAGTGGCCAATGGGCAACTGGAGATCCGTGACGGAGTACTCTATGGGGTCGATCTGGCACACATGCTGCGCCAAGCTTATGCCACAGTGACAGGAGCCGCGCCAGCGCCCAAGGGACAAGCTAAAACAGACTTTTCTCGGCTTAGCGGCACCTTCTTCCTCGATAATGGCATATTGACCAACCCGGACTTAGTGGTCGTGTCGCCTTTGATACAGCTTACGGGTAAGGGTACAGCTAACATATTGAATGATAAGTTGGATTATAAATTGGCCGCCAGCCTAATAAATGTCCTTAACAATCAAAGTGCTGCTCAGCCCAAGCCTGCAGGGGTGACCATTCCGTTGATGATCACAGGCACCTTACAACATCCTGAGTATAAACTGGATACTAAAGCGTTATTCAATCAGCAGTTACAGCAAGAAACGAACAAAGTTAAGGACAAACTTAAGGATTCATTATTGAAAAAACTAGGTGGTTTTTGATGGGGATGGATATTTTATTATGGGGCAGGCGCCTTGCTAAAAGTGTGATGTGGGCACTTGTCTTGCCCTTGTGTTTGACGCGCGCCGTCTCGGCCGAGCAGCCTTTTTCCATTATCAGCGCTCAGCAGGATCATAGGCCAGATATCAATGTCGTAGGAGGCAATGCCATGGCTGCAATTGACAATTCGGAGCTGTTGCAAGGCACATTGACCTTGGCTGCAGGAGATGGTGTGGTGAGTGCGCGCGTTCCCTTAAGTGTTACTTTGACTGTCAACAATCCCCATGCTTACCCCGTGGCTTTGCAATATGATTCTGGTATGACGGCCGATCTGTGGTTGATGACCCTTCAAGGGCAACGGCTCTGGGCCTGGTCTAATGAAATGCGCTTTACCCAAGCGTTACGTCAAAGCCGCCTTGGCCCGGGGCAATCACTGACGGTAACATTCGTTATCCCATTAAAGGCGCTGGCGGCGATTCCGGCAACTGGGGCAAGATTAGAGGCGCGTTTTATGGCAAGAAGTTTAGCGGATAATCGTGTGGCGCTGCAGCCGGTGGTGTTGCCGTTAACGGTGCAACCTTAAATGACGCATTAATAAGAGAACCTCCGTTAAGTGTCCATAACAATAATAGCGCCCTAGGGCGCTATTATTGTTTCAGTCGTTTCTCTTGTTTCAGTGGCTCGGCGCTTAACGGTTAGCGCGTCACGTTGAATACAGGCTTTGCAGCCCGTTTACGTTGTGGCGCTAAGCTCTCCTCGGCATGGCACTTAAGCGTTGGCGAACATTGCGTTTAAGCGTTTAATTTGCTGTCATCCACAACTAACTTAAGTATCTGTCCAGGTTGAATAAGTTGTGAGGATTTGAGGCTATTCCATTCCAACAATTCCGCCACAGAGACGTTAAACTTACCGGCGATCCGTGCAAGGGTGTCGCCAGATTTGACCTTATAGCTGACGGTACGGCCAGCGGGTGGCGAGGCCGGGGCTTGCGGCGCTAATACCGCCAGTTTTTGCCCTAATGTTAATTTGGCATGGCTGTCTAAGCGATTCCAAGCCTGTAATTGTTTAACGCTGACCTTATAGCGCTGCGCAATTTCCCACAGGGTATCACCGGGTTGGACTTGATGGGTCAGCTTACTGCTCGCCGTTGACTTCGCTTTTTTCGGTAAGCTTTGGGCAGTGGATTGTGCATAGAGCTGTTTATCATCGGCCGAGACCGGAATGACTAAATGCTTACCCGCTACAATCGTATTATTTTTCATGCCATTTGCGGCACGGATCGCCGCGACACTGGTATGGTGTTCTTGTGCAATCTTACCTATGCTGTCACCCGGTTTAATGGTGTAGCGTAGCCAACTCACGCGAATATCATTTTCAGTTTCTGCGAGTGCTTTCTTAAATTCTTCCGATTTATCGATCGGTAATACTAAGGTGTGCGGCCCTAATGGTGAGGTTGCCTTGTGCTTATAGCTTGGGTTTAACTCTTGCAGCTCACGGGTTGTCATATTCGCTAGCGATGCGGCCATAGACAGATCTATTTGATTGCTGATATCCACGACTTCGATGGAAGGACTATTATCAATTGGCGCCAAGGAGATGCCATATTCATCGGCATTTTTAATCACTTCGGCCAGCGCGAGCAAACGTGGGACATAGCGCTCAGTTTCTTTAGGCAGATCCAGTGACCAAAAATCGGTATCGAGTCCCTTCTTTTCGTTGCGTTTAATCGCGTTCAGAACGCGCGATTCACCGGTATTATAGGCCGCAAGCGCGTATAACCAATTGTTATTGGTTTTTTCATAGAGATATTCGAGTAAGTCTAACGCCGCGATGGTCGAGGCGGGCACATCCCGGCGACCGTCATACCAGCGGTTCATTTCGAGGCCAAAATACTTGGCTGTCCGAGGGGTCATTTGCCAAAGACCCGAGGCCGCATTGGGAGACGTCGCAGAAGGATCGAAGGCACTTTCAATAATGGGCAGGAGTGCAATTTCGATCGGCAGATGGCGCTTTTCAAGCTCTTCGACGATCAAATACATGTAAGGGGTGGCGCGCTCTGAAATAATTTCCAGATGCTTAGGATTCTTAATGTACCAATCACGGTACTGATTGACCAGTTTTTGATCCGGCACGGGCAGTTGCATGCCTTGACGGATCCTTTCCCAAATATCGGTAATTTCGGCAGATTCAGGCTCAGCGGCCAGATAAAATGGCGGCGCAGATTGTTCGATGGCAACGGGTTGCGCATTGGCCTCTGGCAGCTCATGTTGGTCGAAGGTCTGACAGCCTGCGAGTAGGGCAAATCCACCTACGGCAATATAAAGCGATACTCTCATGAAAAACGGTAATCCTCTGTTAGTGCATAGCCATGGTACGACTTAACACAATAGTGTTTTGTAACCTTTTGATTAATAAAGGTTACTGGCGATGCAGTGCGCAAAGTTTTCACGCAAAAACGCGCCATTTTAGGGGATCTTTTCCGTCTTGTCCGTTAAATATCGCACATAATCTAGCTTCATCCTGGAGTTAGCTGCGGTACAGGTGAAAAAACGTCATAAATTTCAGACTGAAAGAGTGATGTTTTACTAAAAAATATTTTTCCACTGTCGGAGCAGGGTAAAACAGGTGAGTTCATCTAAATGCTGAGTGTCTTGCATGTTAAAATGTTGTTTGATGCTGTTAACTATCTCTGATTTATCCGTCCGTAAAAAGGGATTGATAGTGAGCTCCAATGCGATGGTTGAGGGAATGCTCGCTCGTCCTTGCTCACGCAGGGCGGCCACTTGTTTGGCATAGGCGTGCAGGGCGCAATTGTCGGGGTCGACCCTCAGGGCAAATTGCAGATTCGCCAGGGTATATTCGTGAGCGCAGTACACTTTCGTGTGATTTGGGAGCGTGGCCAAGCGACTCAGGGCTTGGTGCATTTGGGCAGGTGAGCCTTCAAATACCCGGCCGCACCCAGCACTAAAGAGGGTATCGCCGCAAAATACGTTATCTTCTATCACATAGGCGATATGGCCGGCAGTGTGCCCCGGTAGGCTAAGAAGCTGTACGGGATGCGGTAGGTAGGGCAATAAACAATGCGCCGTTGTTGTGGGATCAAGGGGGACATTGAGCCCGACAATGGATTCATTATGTGGTCCATAGACCTTAAGTGGAGCCGCGCCTGTTTGCTTTGCATATTCCACTAAGGCTGGGACGCCGCCGGTATGGTCGGCGTGGTGATGGGTGAGTAAAATCCCTGCCAGTGTAAGGCCGTGGAGCTCAAGATAATCGGTCACCACGCTGGCATCACCAGGGTCGACAACATACACATAGGGCACAGCGTCTTGTTGTAATACCCAGATATAATTGTCATTAAAGGCTGGTATCGCTGTTATAGTAAGCATGCTGCTGCCTGTGGCTGTATTTTATTGAGAAGATAGGGTTATTATCCATCAGTCGATTCCGTTTGGCGATCTTTACTCTTTGGGTGTATGGGTCTTGGACGTCGCCGCTGGATGCTTATCTCAGGCCATTTGATGTGAATATTTTTTTCGTTTAATTGGTTTTGAGATGAATATATTTGATAGCACAGCGGCCAGAGCAGGCATATGGGTGACGATTGGCGAGTAAAACCGCAATAAGGGAGGTTTGAGTGTCGTATTTCTGTACTGAGCAAAAACCTCAGCAATGGGAGGATTTGCCCAATGGTGAGGCATTGCAGCAGGCGGTTGCCGAGCAGTTAGCGCCTTGGTGGCCGCGGGTGTTTGGTTATCATTTACTCAAGCTTGGCCCGCTTAGTGCGGCGCTGTCCAGCATGGCGTCTCCGGTTGCGCATCATTTTTCCCTTGCGAGCCATCAAGAAGCGTCGATGATTGGCGAACTGGCGAATTTGCCATTGCAAAATGGCGTGATTGACGCCGTGGTGATGAGTTTACTATTAGAGTTTGAGCCTGATCCTTACCGCATTCTGCGTGAAACCGACAGAATACTGATCGCTGGTGGCTATTTGTTTATCGTGGGATTTAATCCGTTGAGCCCCGCCTTTTTAGGTAAATTATGGCCTAAATATCAAGAACGCTTGCCTTGGAATGGGCGCTTTTTTATGCCATCTCGGGTGCGCGATTGGCTTGGGCTGTTGGGATATCAAGTGGTCAGTGACGAGCGTTTGGTGTACCACCCTTTGATGGGCGAGCTTAGCGATGGCCGGATTCTTCAACAAACATTAGCCTCTTGGCTACCCAGTGCCGGTAGCTTATACCTTATTGTCGCACGTAAATTAGAATCGCCGCTGACCCCCATTCGCGATAAACGTAAAGTGTTGCAACCCCAGTGGACCACCGCGCCGAGTGCCGGCCGTTCAGGGCATTCTTCTGGGCATTGAACTTAAGTAAAAGGATACCATAACCCAATATGCGAATTACCTTAAGACAACTTGCCGTATTTGAAGCGGTTGCGCGCAGTGGCCAAGTCGCTAAAGCGGCAGAGCAAGTCAACCTGTCGCCGCCAGCCACCTCGATGGCATTAGCCGAATTAGAAAAACAACTCGATGCCCGCTTGTTTGAGCGCATAGGCAATCGCTTACTCCTTAATTCTCAAGGCAATTTGTTGTTACCCCTCGCCACCGATGTGTTACATCGGGTCGAGCAAATCGAGCAGGCTTTTACTGGTCAAGACGGCTTGCTCGCCGGGCAGTTAAGTGTGAGTGCCAGTTCTACTATCGGCAATTATTTATTAGCGCGGGCGGCGGTGGCTTTTTGTCAGCAACATCCGCAAACCCATGTCGATGTGGCGATTACTAATACCCAAGAGGTGATCCAGTCGGTTGCTCAATTTCGGACTGAAATGGGTTTTATCGAGGGATATTGTACCGATAATCGTTTAAATATAGAGGCTTGGCATAAGGATCGTTTGTTGGTGTTTTGCCATCCTGAGCATCCTTTAGCGGGGAAAACCGTGCAACCTGCTGCGGTAAAGGGCCAACCTTGGGTACTGCGTGAGGAAGGTTCAGGCACCAGAGAGTATTTTATCAATGCGGCCAATGAATTGGATATGCAGCCAGAGGCAAAATTCTGCTTTACGACCTCGGATGCGATCAAACTGGCGGTGAAGGAAGGCGCCGGCCTTGGAGTATTATCCGCTCTGGCCCTCGAGAAGGATATCGCCTATAAAGAATTGGCGCTGATCACCATCGAAGGCTTAGTGCTAGAGCGGCAATTTTACCGTATTACCCATAAGAGTCGCCAGCCAACAGGATTAGGGCAGGCGTTTGTGCAATTTTGTCGTCACTTTTTACTCCGCTAGCGGGCTAAATGCTGTGTCGCTGCCCGCCTAGAGTCTAGGGTTGGTAACCTGTATCGATTTGTGTTGGCTTGGCTTCGGCAGCGCTGCGAGCCAGTACATCGCAGCGTTCATTTTGGGCATGGCCTGCGTGCCCCTTGACCCAGTGCCAATCAATCTGATGAATTTGCGAGGCACTATCCAAACGTTTCCATAGGTCGACATTTTTAACCGGCGTACGGTTTGCGGTGATCCAGCCCTTTTTTTTCCAACCATGGATCCAGGTCATGATCCCTTGACGCATATACTGGCTATCGCTGGTCAATACCACTTTGCAAGGTTCTTTGAGGCTTTCAAGGGCGATGATAGGTGCCAATAATTCCATGCGGTTATTGGTTGTGAGTGCAAAACCGTCGGACAGCTCCTTTGTATGCCCCTTATAATTCATTACAATGCCATAGCCCCCGGGGCCAGGATTGCCGAGGCAAGAGCCATCGGTAAAAATGTGGATCAGTTTTAGTTCAGTCATCGAGTTGTTACCATAGCCGTGAATTTCGGCCGAGTATAACTAAAAATCGTCATAAGAAGCCCATAAAAGTATGAATATTATCTCAAACGCCAGCCGCCAGATCATTCTGGACACCGAAACCACCGGTATGAACCAAGGCAGTGGTGCCGTTTATTTAGGCCACCGAATTATCGAGATAGGTTGTGTGGAGGTGGTCAACCGCCGTTTAACAGGGCGTTATTTCCATCAATATATCAATCCTGGGCAAGCAATCGATCCGGAAGCGATTGCAGTGCATGGTATTACTGATGAGAGGGTCGCAAATGAGCCGCGCTTCCATCAAGTTGCTGATAAATTTATTGAATTTATCCATGGCGCTGAAATTGTTGCCCATAACGCAAGCTTCGACGTTAGCTTTATGGATCATGAGTTTGCACTCTTGCCGGTTAAAGGGCCAAAAACCGCCGAGATCTGTGACATCTTAGACACCTTAGAGATCGCCAAGTTTTTACATCCAGGGCAAAAAAATAACCTTGATGCCCTGTGTAAACGTTATGGTATTGATAACTCCCGGCGCCAGTATCACGGCGCATTACTCGATGCCGAGATCCTTGCCGACGTTTATTTAACCATGACCGGCGGGCAAACTAAGTTTAATTTAACCAATGAGGAGGCTGGGCAAGAGGCGGGCGGGATCCAACGTTTTGCACCTCATTCACTTAATCTTAAAGTGATCAGCGCATCGGCCGATGAAATAGTACAGCATGAACAACGGCTTGATTTAGTCGCAAAATCAGGGAAATGCCTCTGGAGAGGATAATAGTCTGTGATGAAGATACCGCGCCATACCAATCTATATCGTCTGGGCTTAGGGCTTGTGCCAAGGCGGCCGCGGGCGACGCGTTTACTGTCTATCGCGACATTGGCCTTGAGTTATGCGTTTGGGAGTACTTGGGCATTGGCGGCAAGCGCGCCCGAGAGTTTGGCGCAAGGACATTCCAGCCAAGCGGCACAAACTCAGGTTCAAACAGCCATTCAGGCCCAAACACAAACGCTGTCTCAAACACAAGATCTGACTCAAACAGCCACTCAGGCTCAAACACAAAAACAGGCTCCACAACGGCAACCTGTCCCTGTTAATGCCTCTGCCACTGCTAAGAGTATCCCGTTCGATACAGCCGCAGAGCTTAAAAATCGGTTTCGGATCGATCATCT
>NZ_JBOFMC010000299.1:0-8425 GCF_051658185.1 Shewanella sp.
GAGACAATACAGTGCAGATAGTGCAGATAGTGCAGATAGTGCAGATAGTGGTAATGACTCCACATGGGCAGAATGGTGCAAAGGATGACACGAGGCAAACGTGGTCGCGAGGGCCGAGCGAGGATGCTGGAGGCGAATCACAGATACAAAAAAACCTCGCTAAGCGAGGTTTAAATGTTGGTACAGATGAGAGGACTTGAACCTCCACGCCCGTAAGAGCACCAGCACCTGAAGCTGGCGTGTCTACCAATTCCACCACATCTGCATGGTTCTTCGATCACGGATTAACTCACGATAATCGAATCAAAACTTGAATTGCAATTTGGTACAGGTGAGAGGACTTGAACCTCCACGCCCGTAAGAGCACCAGCACCTGAAGCTGGCGTGTCTACCAATTCCACCACACCTGCACTGTACCTTTTGCAATCCTCTAACATTGGCCGCCAAAGCAACCAACTTAAAGATGGTGCCCGAACCCGGAATCGAACCAGGGACACGAGGATTTTCAATCCTCTGCTCTACCGACTGAGCTATTCGGGCGACGGGCGCAATTTAAAGGGTTTTCAGTACTTGAGTCAATAGATTTTTGCTAAATACCCTAAAAACAGGTTTAGTTGCACAAGTTTTGCTCGAATAACTGGGGTGACGCGGTGGCGGAGAGGATTTGCAACCAAGGCGTAGCGTTAGCGCCTGTAAATGCTCAGCAATCTTTGATTGCTGCACCTCAGTTGCACCTAAAAGAATGCCCCTGAGTCGGGGCATTATTGGTTAGTTTGATAAGATTTCATTGTTTGGAAAGTTGGCTTGCATTACCATGAGCACGTTTTGCTTCAATTGGTTTTGACCTAATTCGCCATAAGCTTCTATCATTATCTCTAATGCCCGCTCGGTTGCGGGGGTGCCAGGATAGGTTTCTAGCACGGATTGAGCTCGGATAGCTGCGGCGCTCCAAGCGTTCATCTTCAGATAATATTCGGCCACTTGAATGGCATATTTTGCCAAGCGATCTTTGAGCGATAACATGCGCTTTTGTGCATCGGCGGCATATTTGCTGTTAGGGTAGGTTTTGATTAATCGATCAAAATCCTTGAAAGCGTCTTGCGCATTTTTAGGATCGCGATCGGTTCTGTCGATATTAAGCATATCGTGGAACAAATAGCTATCCGCTTGCATATTGACAAGACCACGCATGTAGTGGACGTAGTCAATATCCGGATGAGTGGGATTAAGACGAATAAAGCGATCGATATTGGCAATACCGGAAGCCACGTCGTCCATCTTGTAATACGCATAAATCAAATCGAGTTGAACCTGCGTTTTGTGAGGGCCGAAGGGGTAGCGAGAATCTAATGCTTCCAACGTGCGGACGGCTTTGGCGTAATTACCAAGCTCCATTGAGGTTCTTGCCTGAGAATAAAGTACATCAGGTGACGTTTTGGCGGCAATGTCGTTATCTTCTGGACTGCTACTACAGGCTGATAACGCGAGTGAAAATAGGACTATGGTTACGCCTTTGGAAAATTTATACATACTTGAATTCAATTCTTTTTAAGTTGTAGTTAAGAATTTTTCCATTTCACTATAAAATAGAAAACATCCGATTGTAACAGATAGCACACTTTTTTTGACCCCTAAAAGGGGATACGGTTCCTATGACACAAGAGATTAATCTAAAAAGCGAGATTTCGGCAACACAAACTGGCCTGAGATTAGATCAGGCACTAGCGGAGTTGTTCCCAGATTACTCGCGCACGCGCATCAAGGAATGGATCCTATCTGATGCAGTCTATGTCGATGGTGTAGTGGTAAATAAGCCCCGCGAGAAGGTATTTGAGCTACAACAGATTGAAATTGCAGCGACACTGGAAGAAGAAGTGCATGCTGCTGCTCAGGCCATTGATCTCAATATTGTTTACGAAGATGACCATATCCTAGTAATCAACAAACAAGCGGGCTTAGTTGTGCATCCCGGAGCGGGCAATGCCGATGGTACGCTAATGAATGCACTTTTGCATCATTGCCCCGAAATTGAGCACGTGCCGCGCGCGGGGATTGTGCACCGTCTCGATAAAGATACTACCGGGTTAATGGTGGTGGCTAAAACGGTTGAGGCGCAAACTCACCTTGTCGCTGCCTTACAGGCTCGTGAAATCACTCGTGAATACGAAGCTATCGTGATGGGCACCATGACCGCGGGGGGCACTGTCGATGAGCCTATTGGTCGCCATCCGACGAAGCGTACCCATATGGCGGTACACCATGCGGGTAAGCCGGCGGTGACTCATTACCGCGTTGCGGAGAAGTTTCGTAATCATACGCGCTTAAGATTACGTTTGGAGTCAGGACGTACTCACCAGATCCGGGTGCATATGGAATATATTGGCCATGTGTTGGTAGGGGATCCCGTGTATGGCGGACGTCCAAAGCCACCTAAAGCGGCGAGCCCAGAGTTTTTTGAAATTTTGAAAAACTTCAAGCGCCAAGCCCTGCATGCGGTGCGCCTTGAACTTGCCCATCCTATCAGTTGTGAAATCATGAGTTGGCAGGCGCCAATTCCTGAGGATATGGTGATCTTAACGAAGGCGCTGCGCCAAGACACCCTTGAACATCCTGTCGAGTATTAATCGGTGTTAGTGCACGATTGGCCAGTACCGGCAAATGTTGGCATTGCCATGACGGATCGTCATGGTGGTGTTAGCCCCGCGCCATACCACAGTCTGAATCTTGGGCTGCACGTGGGGGACGCCCCGCAGCATGTACTTGCCAATCGCGCACGCTTAGTTAACCAGCTACAGTTGCCCAGTGAACCTGTGTGGCTTGAGCAGGTGCACGGCACCCAAGTACTCGATTTAGCCGAAGTCGACGCTGCGCATTTTAACTCGGTGCCGTCAGATATCGTGCAACATAGCCAATTATCTTCAGGCGTATACCCTGCTTGGGATAAGCTTATGCCGTTTGCTGATAAGCATACCGTTGCTGCGGATAGGTATGTTGCGGATAGGTATGTTGCGGATGCCAGTTATACCGATTTAGCAGGACGGGTTTGTGCGGTGATGACGGCAGATTGTTTACCCGTATTGCTGTGTGATCGCCAAGGTCGTGCGGTTGCTGCTGTCCATGCGGGTTGGCGCGGCCTATGTAACGGGGTGATTGAGCACACCGTTGCCCGTTTTACGGCTCCCCCTGCGCAGTTAAACGCCTATCTTGGGCCGGCAATTGGTCCTTTAGCGTTTGAGGTTGGCCCTGAAGTGCGTCAAGCATTTGTGGCGCAGCACTCTGAGTCTGAGGCTTGTTTTGTGGCTCGGGGAGATAAATATCTGGCCGACATCATCGCGTTGGCTCGCTTGCGCTTGAGGCTACTGGGGCTGACCCACATATACAGCGCTGATATTTGCACTGTGTCTAGCCCTGATTATTTTTCTTACCGCCGCGACCAAGTGACGGGACGAATGGCATCGTTGATTTGGCTTAAGTCTTAAGTTTTTCCTGTCTAAAATGTGATTTATTTATCCACTATTGGCTTGAAATTGGTCAAATAGTCCCCATCTTTTAACTAACGAAATATCACTCCAATCCTCCTTCGCGCGCCCTAGCCATATTTGATAAACATGACGAGCGGCAGCGCTGCTTTGCGGATTGGTTTATCTCTACCACGTCAGTTTTAGGAGGCGGTATGCGACTCGATCGTATGACGAATAAATTTCAGCTTGCCATCTCGGATGCCCAGTCACTTGCTCTTGGGCGTGATCATCAATTTATTGAACCGTTGCATTTGATGATGGCATTGCTTAACCAAGATTCTGGTTCAATCCATCCTTTATTAACGCAAGCGGGTATGCGCGTCAGTGCGCTGCGCTCGCTGATCAGTCAGGAATTAGAGCGTTTACCGCAGGTTGAAGGCGCAGGCGGGGATGTGCAGTTATCCCAAGGATTAATTCGTTTATTAAACCTGTGTGATAAGTTGGCGCAAAAGCGTAAAGACAAATACATCTCCAGTGAGTTATTTGTGCTGGCGGCCTTGGAGGGAACAGATCCTTTAGCCCAAGCCCTTAAAAAGTCTGGCGCAACCAAAGAGTTGCTCGAGCAAACCATCGCGAAAATGCGTGGGGGCCAAAATGTGGAGGATCCTAATGCTGAGGATCAGCGCCAAGCGCTTAAAAAATTCACTATCGATCTGACCGAGCGGGCCGAGCAGGGCAAGCTTGATCCCGTCATCGGTCGTGACGATGAAATTCGCCGCACCATTCAAGTGCTGCAGCGGCGCAGTAAAAATAACCCGGTGCTGATAGGTGAGCCTGGTGTGGGTAAAACGGCCATTGTTGAAGGCTTAGCGCAGCGTATCGTCAATGGCGAAGTGCCTGAAGGGATTAAAAATAAACGGGTGTTATCCTTAGATATGGGCGCACTTATCGCTGGCGCTAAGTATCGCGGCGAGTTTGAAGAACGTTTAAAAGCGGTCCTCAATGAGCTTGCCCAGGAGGAGGGGCAAGTCATTCTCTTTATCGACGAGCTGCATACTATGGTCGGCGCAGGTAAAGGTGATGGTGCGATGGATGCCGGCAACATGCTTAAACCCGCCTTAGCCCGTGGCGATCTGCATTGCGTTGGCGCAACCACTTTAGATGAGTATCGCCAATATATTGAAAAGGATGCCGCCCTTGAGCGTCGTTTCCAAAAGGTGTTGGTGGATGAGCCGAGCGTTGAAGACACCATTGCGATTTTGCGTGGTCTTAAAGAACGGTATGAGCTGCATCACCATGTAGAAATTACCGATCCCGCGATTGTGGCGGCGGCGACCATGTCGCACCGTTATGTGTCTGACCGTAAATTGCCTGATAAAGCTATTGATTTGATTGATGAAGCGGCATCGAGCATCCGGATGCAGATGGATTCTAAACCGGAATCATTAGATAGACTCGAGCGCCGTGCTATCCAACTGAAATTGGAAGAGCAGGCCTTAGCCAAAGAAAATGATGAAGCGAGCCGCCGCAGGCTTGAACATTTGCAGGTCGAACTGCGTGAAGTAGAAGCCAAAGCGGCGGAACTTAATGAAATTTGGCGGACTGAAAAAGCCGCGTTAGCAGGCACCCAGCACATTAAAGCGGATCTGGAGCAGGCGAGATTAGAGTTAGAAGTGGCCCGGCGCGCAGGCGATCTTACGCGGATGTCAGAGTTGCAATACGGCCGCATTCCTGAGCTTGAAAAGCAACTCGACTTGGCATCTCAAGCTGAAATGCAGGACATGACGTTACTACGCAATAAGGTCACTGAGCTGGAGATTGCCGAAGTGCTGTCAAAGGCGACGGGCATTCCTGTGTCAAAAATGCTTGAAGGCGAACGTGAGAAATTACTGCAGATGGAAGTGGCGCTGCACGAGCGGGTTATCGGTCAAAATGAAGCGGTTGATGCCGTGGCGAATGCGATTCGCCGTAGCCGCGCAGGGCTGGCCGATCCCAATCGTCCTATCGGGTCCTTCTTATTTTTAGGGCCAACCGGTGTGGGTAAAACTGAGCTGTGTAAATCGCTCGCGAAGTTTTTATTCGATACTGAATCGGCCTTAGTGCGGATTGATATGTCTGAATTTATGGAGAAACATTCAGTATCGCGTTTAGTGGGCGCGCCTCCCGGATATGTGGGTTATGAAGAGGGCGGTTACTTAACCGAAGCCGTGCGCCGCAAACCTTATTCGGTGATCTTGCTTGATGAGGTGGAGAAAGCGCATCCCGATGTGTTTAACATTCTGCTGCAAGTGCTTGATGATGGCCGTTTAACCGATGGTCAAGGTCGTACCGTCGATTTCAGGAATACCGTCATTATCATGACCTCAAACCTCGGCTCCGACATTATCCAAGAAGGCTTTGGGCAAGTGACCTATGCAGAGATGAAAGCGGCGGTAATGAATGTGGTTACCCACAGTTTCAGACCGGAGTTTTTAAACCGTATCGACGAGTCGGTGGTGTTCCATCCCTTGGATGCTGCCAATATCAAGCGTATTGCTTCGATACAGATTGCCTCGTTACGCCAACGTTTGGCCGAGAAGGACTATACCTTGGAGATCACCGACGAGGCGTTATCATTAATCGCCGAAATCGGTTTCGATCCTGTGTATGGTGCAAGGCCGTTAAAACGGGCCTTACAGCAAGAAGTCGAAAATCCGCTGGCGCAAAAATTACTGCGTGGTGATTTGCTACCAGGTAAACCGATTAAGGTGAGCTGCGCGGGGGGAGAGTTGGCTTTCGAGCAATAGTCGTCTAGGTAGAGGTAACAGCCAAATGTGTGAGTAAGTGCTGTTGCGCTCCTTGGCAATAGGGTTAAGGCAAGGCGTTCGGCTAACATCTATGCCTGTGGCGTGAGTTGTTGGCTATATGAAGGGCGCGCTTGGGATACTGCCACTGAGTGTGTCTCTGAGCCTTGAACGCAACATGGAGAGCGGGCTTGAGATTTGTTAAACCACAGCTCTAAACAATGGAAGAGCCGAGTCAATGACTCGGCTCTTTTTATTTGCCATTTGCGCTGCGGTTGATTGCCTTGATTGGGTTCCGAAGCCAGCTGCGCTGCAACTTATTTTTTTGTGCAGAAGAGCTTAATTCTTTCCTGCTGCTGGGCGATGGCGGCTTGTCTTTCTTCCTCTGTCATGGCTTGCCCCTCTTTCGTCTTGTCTGCATTCTGGCGGATAAGGTTCGTGTGGGTCGTCAGTACATTTAAATAGTGCTTAGCATTGTCACAAATGGATTCTGCCTGCTTAGCATCCCTTTCTTTTATTAAGGCGGCGGATTTTTCGGCATCGCTGAGCTTAGCGGATTCATCCTTATTTGCAGGGGCAATATAGCCCACTTTGGCGGGTTCGAGATCTTGGCTATTGAGCTGACGGGCTTGTTGCTGGGCTTGGGTAGGTGGCTCTTGGCTGTAATGAGTAACGCCTTGCTCATCAACCCAAGTGTAAATCACGCTCGCCATCGTCGGGGTGAAGCATAAACATAACCAAAATGCGCAAACAAAACGGGTAGAAAATCGAGTCATGGTTAACATGGGGATCATCCCTTAATGGTCATTTATCGACATGATAATAAAATATGCTATCTTGAAGCCCTGTTACATTCCAGCTAATTACTGAACAAGTGTATGCAAAATTCTTCTCATCAAACAGTAAAGAATAAAGGGATTTATTTATTACCCAATTTATTCACGACTGCAGGATTATTTTCAGGCTTTTATGCGGTAATCGCCTCGATGAACACCCATTTTGAAGCTGCTGCGATAGCGATATTTGTTGCCATGATCTGCGATGGGTTGGATGGACGAGTCGCTAGGCTCACCAATACCCAAAGCGATTTTGGTGCAGAGTATGACAGCATGGCAGATATGGTGTCCTTTGGTATGGCACCAGCATTACTCGCCTATAACTGGGCACTAGCAGATTTAGGGAAAATAGGCTGGTTAGCCGCTTTTATCTATTGCGCGGGTGCCGCGCTAAGGCTAGCACGGTTTAATACTCAAATCGGTATCGCAGATAAGCGCTATTTCCAAGGCCTTGCCAGCCCCGCTGCCGCGGCGATCATTGCCAGCAGTATTTGGCTAGGAAATGAATACAGCTTAGATGGTAAAAACATAAGTTGGATTGCCGGGATAGTGACCGCTGTAACGGGCTTACTAATGGTGAGTAATTTTCGGTATTACTCATTTAAAGACATTGATTGGCGCGGTAAGGTTAATTTCTTGGTGATCTTAGTGGTGGTGGCACTGTTTGTTATCGTCTCGGTACAACCTGCATTGATTTTATGCATAGGTTTTTATCTGTACGCTATTTCTGGGCCGGTGATCACCATTAAAACGGTAGGAAAACTGAAAGTTGCTCATGTGCTGGGGGATAGCACATTGAGTGAATCAGAGACAGATATAAACGAAGGTAATGAACAGGACAAACCGTAATGTTTTACGGCACCTATTAGCTGATTTGATCGCGATTGTTGCTAACGTCCCTCTATGTAACAGTTAAACTGCTTAATTAGGCTGAAGTCGGATAATGCGACCAGGGTGAGCCTAAGGAGTAAGTGAAACATGAATGGATAAGCAAAGATTTTCATCCATCGTTGGTTATGTCTAATGCGCTATATCCATGCGCAGCCTGTTGCGGATTTCTATGCTAAACGAACAAATAAGAGTAAATGAGGCGTTTTCGCTTAAACAATCCGCGCATTGTTGAAAGTTTGTTCGCTTGATTCAGTAAGTGCAAAAAGCCCTTGCACAAAAAGTTCAGCTGCATATAATGCGCATCCACTAACACGGCAGGCAGCGAAACGCAGTTAGCCAGTGGCAGTCATCGATGAGTAACCTACTAGATTACTGATTGATGAGCGTGAAGAAAGTTTGAAAAAAAACACTTGACGCGAACCGGGAGATGCGTAAAATGCACCACCCTGAGTTG
>NZ_JBOFMC010000300.1:0-2360 GCF_051658185.1 Shewanella sp.
AAGGTTGCAAACTTCCTCTTAAACATATAACAAAATGATTAATAAGCTAAAAATAAAACAACCCTAAGCATGTGTATCGATAATTCACTTTGGGGCATGCTAAAAATAACTATGCGAATTTGCTGCTTAGCTCAAACAAATTCGCGAATCGTTTTACATAGCTCAGCGAAGCGAGTAATCTTGCGCCTTTCTCGTGTTGAATTGAATTTAAATGCAGCTGCAACCGGCTTAAATGCCCTTCGCGTAGATGCTTAACTTCATGTTTATTTTGTGCGACTCGTACTTAAGGTGTACACCATTGGCTACTGAACATAACAACCGCAATCTCAAGACGATACTCACCTTTATCGTCCCTTCGCTCATCGGTCTACTGTTGTTTGTGACCCCCATTAGTTATAACGATGCGATCACGATTCCTATCGCCATCATCTCTAAAGCACTGCAACAGGCACTCAGTGACGTACTCACCTTAATCATCACTGTGATTGTGGTTGCGATGGCGTTAGCGTCGCTGCTGACCAAGGTTGTTCAGCCTAAGTGTGTACTCAATAGCCCTTTTCTCAACGGCTTACTGAATGTGACGCCAATGTGGCTTGTCACCCGGCTTATCGGTGCAGTTTTTATTGTGCTGACCTACGGCGCACTAGGGCCTGAACTTATTCACTCCGCCAATACCGGAGCCTTGGTATTAAACGATTTATTACCCGTGTTATTTTCGGTATTTACTTTTGCCGGCATGCTGTTACCGCTGCTGCTGAACTTTGGCCTATTAGAGTTGTGTGGCACCCTGCTGACTAAAATCATGCGCCCGCTTTTTAACCTGCCTGGCCGCAGCGCGATCGACTGTATGGCCTCATGGCTGGGTGACGGTAGCGTAGGGATCTTGCTCACCAGCAAACAATACGAAGCACGCTTTTACACCCAACGGGAAGCGGCGGTGATTGGTACCACCTTTTCTGCGGTATCGATTACCTTCTGCCTCGTCGTGATCTCCCAGGTTAAATTAGAGCATATGTTTGTTCCTTTCTATTTGACCGTGTGCCTCGCAGGGTTTGCCGCAGCGTTCATTGTGCCTAAGCTGCCCCCGCTGTCTTGGAAAAAGGATCACTATATCGATGAGACGCCGCGCCAAGCCGATGATGAACTCATTCCCGCAGGCCACAGCGCCTTATCTTGGGGCTTTGATAAAGCCTTAGAAAAAGCCGCCAATATCAAAGGGGTGAAAGCCGTCCTAGAGGAAGGCATTAAAAACGTAGTGGATATGATATTTGGCATCATCCCGGTGGTAATGGCTATTGGCACCACGGCATTGATCATTGCCGAGCATACCCCGATTTTTAACTACCTCGGAATGCCCTTTATTCCGTTGCTGGAACTGCTGCAGATCCCAGAGGCCACCGCCGCCTCTAAAACGATTGTGGTAGGTTTTGCCGATATGTTTATCCCATCGATTCTCGCCAGCTCCATTGAATCGGACATGACGCGCTTTGTAATTGCCGCGCTATCCGTAACGCAGCTGATTTATATGAGCGAAGTCGGCGCGCTGCTGATCGGCAGTAAGATTCCAGTCAATTTTGTGGAGCTCTTTGTGGTCTTTTTGCTGCGCACCTTAGTGACATTGCCCGTGATTGCCGGCGTGGCACACCTCCTATTTTAAGCGCGACATCAGCTTTAAAATATCAAGGGGAGTCAGGTTAACTGACTCCCCTTTTTTATATTCACTCATACACGAACAGACAGTTTTGATGATGTAGTGCGGCTTAAGTAAGCGTACAAACGTCACTCGTTAGCACATAACTCGGTTTTGGACAAAAGAGCGTTAAATATTGAAGGGCGCTAAATATAGAAAAGCGAATATCACTGCTTGGTTATTAAATGCAGGCCATATTTAAGGGCGAACCATGGTATTTGCTCAACGACACGCAGCAAGTCCATCCGTGGATGCTCGGCCGCCCCGTCCATGGGGCGGACGGTCGTCTCGCTAATCACCATGGTTCACCTGTTTAGCCTTGGCTTAGCCTGTAGACGTCATAACCTTACTTAGCACGCTTTGGGACAAATGCGTGTCAGTAGCTTTGCTAATTTAGCTTAAAACGAATTATTCGATGTATGGCAAAGCCTCTAATCGAGAGGCCAATTTTACTCATCCACTACACATAGTAAAAATGCCACGCGTTGCGAATCCGTCTTGAAGCGTTTGTTATAAAACAATTTCGTCATGCAGAGCTTTTTTCCAAAATTGCCGTAAGCTAAAAATGAATTTTTCTATATCCCTTTTGGAAACTACAATTTTTTCACCTTGAACATAGTTGCTATAATTTCTGCATAATTTTTTCATAGCATCACTTTTCTCCCCATGC
>NZ_JBOFMC010000301.1:0-3012 GCF_051658185.1 Shewanella sp.
TTAAGGATGTCTAATTTCAGTTTACGTAATAAATTACTGCTGTTATCGCTTTTTCCGTTAATTTTAGCACTGTGTATTCTCATGACAGTTTCTTACGCTGTTGAAAAAAGTTCTCTAGCCGATGAAATCACTATATTTAGAGATAAACTCATTGGTGAGCGTAAAGCACAAATCAAAGAAGCCACTGAAATTGCGGCCGGTATCGTCCAATATCAGCTGTCATTAAAAGAACGTGGCAATGTTAACCAAGCACTGCGTGATATCCGCTTTGGTAGTTCAGGCTATTTCTTTATTTACGACTCCCAAGGCAAAAATCTATTTCATGCAGTCATGCCCAACCTTGAGGGGCAAAATAAAATCGACATGACTGATCCGCGTGGAACAAAAATCATTGTCGGCTTACTCAATGCTGCTAAAAACGGTGACGGTAACTTTTCGTTTTATTTTCAAAAACCCAATACGAATGAGCAAATTGAGAAACTCGGTTTCTCTATGATGATCCCTGGCACTGATTGGATGTTAGGCACAGGTGCTTATATCGATGATATCGACGCTGTGGTTGAAAGTTATCGCATTACAGCAACTGAACAAATGATGCATAAATCCCTTGGGATGTTATTGATAGCACTTTTACTGGCAGGCATAACTGTTTTTATTATTTTGCTTTTAGCCGACCGTATGGTGACACCTATCAAAAATATGGCTAACAACTTAAATGATATAGCTAAAGGAGAGGGGGATCTCACTAAACGCCTTACAGTGAATGGTGAAGATGAAATAGCACAATTAGGTCGCTCATTTAACCTCTTTGTCGATAAACTCCAAACCATCATAGGCGATGTGGCCAATGCAACAGCGAAAGTGAAAAGTGCGGCCAATGCGATTCATGATCAAACCCAAGTGATGTCTAACCAACTCATTAGTCATAATAATGAAACAGATCAAGTTGTTACTGCTATTACTGAAATGTCAGCGACGGCAAGTGAAGTGGCGCAAAATACGACTCAAGTAGCCGAGGCTACTCATGCTGCAACAGGTGATGTGGCTAACGCTCAACGCTGTGTCGATGCATCGTTAGAAGAAATCTCTGCGCTTATGACACAAATCAATAATGCCGCCAGTAACATTCAATCTTTGAGTGAGCAATCTAAGAAAATTAATAGTGTGCTGTCTGTCATCGGGGGGATTGCAGAACAAACAAACCTTCTGGCATTAAATGCCGCTATTGAGGCTGCTCGAGCTGGAGAGCAAGGTCGTGGATTTGCCGTAGTGGCTGATGAGGTGCGCAGCTTAGCGAGCCGTACACAATCAAGTACTCTAGAAATCAATGAGATGTTATCTGAATTGCATAAGCTGGTGGCATTGGCGGTGAAAACGATGGTAGAGAGTCAACAAAGTTGCGTGCGCACGGTGGATTCTTCCCGAGCTATTTCTGAAAGCTTAGGCTCTGTTACATCTGCGGTAACGGCAATTAATGACATGAGCACCCAAATTGCCACTGCGGCAACGGAGCAGAGCTCTGTAACGGAAGAAATCAACCGTAACGTGTTCGCAATTAAAGAGATTGTCAATGAACTGCTGCATTCCAGCGAAGATGCGGCGAGAGTGAGCCAAATCGTATCGCTTGAGGGGATTAATCTAGGCAAACTCGTGGGGCAATTTAAGGTGTAATCCGACTCTGTGAGATTTATATGGACATCCATAAGATTTATACGGACATCCATTGTAAAATCATATTCAACAGAGATTTATATGGACATCCATTGTTAAATCATATTCAAAATGGACATCGATTTTAATGGATGGCGCGGTAGTTAACTTCTGGCTATGCTTGGATTAAGCATTAAACAAGGAGGTTTGTATGCCGCGCCCTCGCCGAATTCAAATTAGTCTTGAAGACACCCCCTATTACCATTGCTGTAGCCGTGTGGTACGGCGAGCATTTTTATGTGGTGATGATGCCTATTCGGGGAAAAATTATGACCATCGCCGTGGTTGGGTTGAATCGCTACTGTTTGAACTTGAAGCAGTTTTTGCAATAGATGTTGCGGCTTTTGCGGTGATGTCGAATCATCTGCATGTGGTTTTACGTATTGATATCGAGACAGCAAACCGCTGGAGCGACCGAGAGGTGCTTGAGCAATGGCATAAGTTGTTTAAAGGCGATGAATTATCGCGTAAATTCGCACAGGGTGAGTTGGTTGAGCCCCATGATGTCAACAGATTAAGGCACTCAATAGCAATATATCGCAGCCGCTTATGTGATATCAGTTGGTTCATGCGTTGCTTAAACGAACCGATAGCAAGACAAGCAAATCAAGAAGATAACTGTACAGGTCGTTTTTGGGAAGGTCGCTTTAAGTCACAGGCCCTACTCGATGAAGCCGCCGTTTTAGCCTGTATGACTTATGTTGATTTAAATCCAATCAGAGCCAAAATGGCTGACACGCCAGAGCAATCCGACCATACCAGTATTCAACTACGCGTTCAGGCCGCATTGAAAGGTGAGCAGCCTAACAATCTACTGCCTTTTATTGGCAATGAACGCGATAACCAACCTCGTGGAATCACATTTGAGCTCAAGGATTATCTTGAGTTAGTTGAATATACCGGGCGGCTCATTCGCAATGGCAAGCGTGGTGCTATCACTGAAAATAGCGCCAAGTTACTGACTAGGTTAAATTTATCTCAAGAAAATTGGTTTAAGCTTACCACGGAGTTTGGCAAGCTATTTCATGGCCCTGTGGGTACGCTGCAAGAACTGACTAATTACTGCGAACACTTAGAAATGCGACGACGGCACTTTACTAAATGCTGCCAACACCTCAACGCTGGCTGATTTAAAGCTGGTTTTATTGATTGTTCCTTTAAAGACCCCAACAAGCTAATGGGTTGGGCTTTTTTTACTAAAAATCTGCTTTTTTTCAGCCAAATAGGTCAACTGAGTTAGTTATCATCCCTTTGCCACCTTAACTTACCCGTTTTTTAACGCTAAGTGACTTTTCGTCATTT
>NZ_JBOFMC010000302.1:0-9911 GCF_051658185.1 Shewanella sp.
CACTGATGGTTGGCATGAGCTCGGTGGCTGTTATCTCTATGGCTGTTATATCGGTGAGTGTTATCAACGTTGGCATGTAATGCGCTATCGGCCAACTGTCCACTCCAGCCAGTATTAAGGCGTTAGCGCCAACACTAGTTAACCCGCTTGCGGCCTTTGGCGGCGTACATTAACGCCAGCGCTTTGGTATAAGCCCATGGTGGTCCATTAACAAAGCTTGGCGTTAGCGGCTATCTTGTGCTGGCG
The DNA here is from genome assembly GCF_051658185.1 of Shewanella sp. Taxonomy (GTDB): domain Bacteria; phylum Pseudomonadota; class Gammaproteobacteria; order Enterobacterales; family Shewanellaceae; genus Shewanella. Next base: position 247 of record NZ_JBOFMC010000302.1, read on the forward strand.
CTAACGTTGGCGCGGGCTCCGCCAAGAACTGACGTTTGCGGGCCTCGAGTAATTCAATGATCTGCCGATTGCCCGCCGTCAACCTGTCAAAGTGTTCAGTCACCTTGGTCACGCCAGTGAGATATTCTTGATCTTCTTTGGGCTTATCCTGCCAATAACGTTTGCGCTCAAGGGCTTGGATTTCACTGGCCTTAAGGATCTCAAAATAACTGATTTCTTGCCTTAGGCGGTAGATTTCTGCATCAAGCAGTTGCAGCCATTGCTCCTGTGGCAGCGCGGATTGTTGTAGCAGGATCTGCAGCGGATCTCGGACTGTGTCACGCTTATCGGAGTCGATTTCGGTGGGGATCCCAAATTGATACTCAATTTTATGCTGGCGATATTCTGCGGGACAAGCGGTCTGGCTAAACACGACTTTATCGTCCTTGCGACATTTATAAATCGTATTGACCTGACTGGCGGCGAAGGTCGTTGTTGGGAGCATCATCCATGCTAGGGCGGCGATGAATTTTACCATTGGGCTACAAATCCTTTGTGCTCATTGCGGTAGGGGAATGTGGGCAGGCTACTTTAGCGAGTGCTTACTTTAGCGTGCGCTTACTTTTACGTGTAGATACTATGGCGTAACTTTGTACAGAAAACCAGTGTTTCCATGGGGCGCTGGCAAGGGAAGTTGTTTTAGAGGCTGGCGCTATATCTTAAGGACTGTTGGTATGTCTTAAGGCTGACGCTATAGCGTTCTACCTGATGAGCTGTTAAGGCTGGCGCTAAAGTTTGGGTCTTGCGCGCTGGGTACAATGGTCATTGGCCCAATCACAAAGGCGTTTAAGCTCCTTTGTGATTGGCTGACGTCAGTCATTCAGATCAGCGTTCGAACCTGAGATTATCAATCAAGCGCGCTTTGCCTAAATATGCAGCCGCCAAGATAACCAGCGCCTGGTCGCTGGCTTCAGCCTGCGCTAAGGTATCGGCTTGACGCACTTCTAGGTAATCAGGGGTAAAGCCTGCGGCAATCAAGCTGGCCGTGGCATGGGCGCTGACTTGCTCAATACTCTCGCCCCTTTGTATTCCTTGGGCCATGGCATCTAAGGCTTGCTTGAGTGCGGGTGCGCGCGCTTTTTCATCGGCGGTTAAATAGCCGTTGCGTGAGCTCATGGCAAGGCCGGAGGCTTCTCGTATGGTATCAACCCCAATAATTTCAATTGGTAATGATAAATCTTCAACCATAGTTTTGATCACTAATAGCTGCTGATAATCCTTATTGCCAAAGAAGGCGACATCGGGTTGCACTATGTTAAAGAGTTTGCAGACTATGGTGGCTACGCCGCGAAAATGCCCGGGGCGGCTCTCACCACAGAGCATATCGGAGATGCCGGGCACCTCAACATAGGTTTGTTGTGCTAACCCTTTGGGATAAATAATGGCCGGCGTCGGGGTAAAAAGCAGTTTTGCCCCAACAGCTTCAAGGGCTTGGCTGTCGGCTGCGAGGGTGCGCGGATAAGCATCGAGATCTTCATTTTGGCCAAATTGCATAGGATTGACGAAAATCGACACGACCACATGATCACAGCGTTTAGCCGCTTGTTTGACCAAGGTGATATGTCCTTGATGAAGATTGCCCATGGTAGGCACAAAGGCGACGGTTTCCCCCTTGGCGCGCCATGCACGCACTTGGGTACGAATGTCCTCGATATGGGCACTTGTGATCATGAACTCTTACCTTGTAAAACGGGATAGTTAGTTGAATGTATGTTCCGCACCGGGGAAGGTGCCTGTGGCCACTTCTTCAATGTAGGCGCGCACGGCTGAGCGAATTTCGCCAGTTTGTTTTAGGTAGTTTTTAGAAAAACGTGGGATATAACCACTTGAAATACCTAATACATCATGCATGACTAAAATTTGACCGTCGGTGGTGGCGCCAGCGCCAATGCCGATCACTGGAATGGTTAAGGCTTGGGTAATTGCGGTGGCCAGCGGGGCAGGAATGCACTCTACCACCAGTAATTGGGCACCTGCGGCTTCTAGGGCTTTGGCTTCATCTAAAATGCGTTGGGCATTTTCAGCATCGCGACCCTGCACTTTAAACCCACCAAAAACATGCACAGATTGTGGCGTTAAGCCTAAGTGGGCACATACGGGAATGCCGCGCTCAGTCAGCTTAGTGACAGTCTCGAGTAGCCAGTGGCCACCTTCCAATTTGACCATGTTGGCGCCCGCTTGCATCAGCGTGGTGGCATTGCTCATCGCTTGCTCTGGGGTGGCGTAGCTCATAAAGGGCATATCTGCAATCAACAGGGCGCGCTCAATGCCGCGGCGTACGCAGCGGGTATGATAGGCGATATCGGCGGTGGTTACAGGCAGCGTATCATCATGGCCTTGGAGTACCATGCCTAACGAGTCGCCCACCAGCAGTACATCGATACCTTCGCTATCGAAAGCGCTGGCAAAGCTGGCATCATAGGCGGTTAGCGCAGTGAATTTTCTACCTTCCTGTTTGTATTTCAACAGGGTTGAGCGAGTAACTTTAGACATATAGATGATCTTCAAACCAAATAAGAAATGGTGTTATAAGCTAACTGCCAAAGGACTTCAATGATCAATGCCTAGGAGTGGTAACTCCGCCAACATATTTTCATTGATAAGATGACTGAGGGGCGTCTTGCAGGGCAGGATCAAATCGGGGGCGATGGCTGCTAATGGCACTAGCACAAAACTGCGCGCCTTCATCCCGTAGTGGGGGACGGTTAGCCGAGGCTCGTTGATAAACTCATCGCCATATAACAGTAAGTCGAGATCTAAGGTACGCGGGCCCCAACGCTCTTTACGCACGCGCCCTTGAGTGTTTTCAATCGCCTGCAAAGCATCTAGCAGCGCAAGTGGTGCAAGCTGGGTATCAAAGCTTGCGACGGCATTGAGGTAATCGGGCTGCGCGACATCGCCCATGGGAGCGGAGCAATAGTAGGGCGACACTTGCAAACTGTCGCCCAGAGCTAGCGTGGACAAGGCGTTAACCGCCTTATCCAGCTGCGCTTTAGGATTGGCCAGATTCGCCCCGAGGGCGACAAATACCCGTGGCATTATTCGGCCGCTTTAGCTGCATTCGCCGCACTCGGACGCCGACGACGGCGCTGGGGGGCATTACGGTTGCGGCTATTGGGCCCTTTACTCCCGCTGCGGGCAATGGTCAGGCGCTCGGTTTCATCGGCTTCGACAAACTGTTGCCACCATGCGGCACTTTTAGCGACATTGCCACCTTCGGCTTCACCGCGCAGTAACAGTAAATCATAGGCGGCTCTAAACTTAGGATGCTCCATGAGTTTAAAGGCGCGAGTGCTTTGGCTACGCTCAAAGCGTAACTGTAGCTGCCAAATATCCTTGGCTGGCGTACTAAAGCGCCGCGGGATACTGATCGTTTGGCACTGCTGTTCCATGACATCCCCCATGGCGGCAAAAAACGCATCATAGAGGGATAAACCGCTTTCAACGGCAATCTCTTCGGCGCGTTGGCGTAGGGGGTACCACAACATGGCGGCATAGAAGAAGGCTGGCGTCACGGGTTTATCTTCGCTTACCCGGGTGTCAGTGCTCTTCATTATGGTTTGCACCATCTTCATCGCGGGGCCCTTGGGATTCTCTTTGAGAATGGCGTCGACCTGAGGAAACAGCGGCGCAAATAGCTTGTATTCCTGCATCATCTCAAAGTTAGCTAAGGCTTTGCCGGCAAAGAACAGCTTAAGCACTTCTTCGTACATCCGTGCTGCCGGAATATCCTTGAGCAGCGGCGCTAACTGTTTGATGGGTTTAGCGGTGACGGCCTCAATGCTCATGCTCAGTTTGGTCGCAAAGCGCACCGCCCGCAGCATCCGCACCGGATCTTCACGGTAGCGTGTTTCGGGATCGCCAATTAAGCGCAAGGTGCCGGTTTTAAGATCCTGCATGCCGCCGCCATAGCCGCGAATCGAATAATCGCTGATATCGTAATAGAGGGCGTTGACGGTAAAGTCGCGGCGTTCGGCATCTTCATCGATATCGCCATAGACGTTATCCCGAAGCAGGCGTCCTTCAGCGTTGGCTTTGGAGATCTTCTCATTGCTTTCGCCATGGTGGCCGCGGAAGGTGGCTACCTCGATAACATCGCGACCAAATACGATGTGAGCGAGGCGAAAACGTCGCCCGACGACCCGGCAATTGCGGAACAGTTTTTTGATTTCCTCTGGAGTGGCATTGGTGACCACATCGAAATCTTTAGGCTCAAGCCCCAGCAGTAAATCGCGCACACCGCCGCCGACCAAATAGGCTTGAAAGCCAGATTTGTTTAATCGGTACAATACCTTAAGGGCATTTTCGCTAATGTCTTTACGGGAGATACCATGGGCATCTCTAGGGACTCGCTCCAAGCTTAAGCGCCCAGAGGTGGTCTCTGGGGTGGCGGGTTCCATTTGCGCTGGAGTCGGAGCGGTCGTTTTAGGCGCGTCTTCAAATAGCTGCTTGCAGAATTGGCTGATACGGCGAAAAATGGGACACCTCGAAATATGGTCTGTTATCTGGTTAAAAATCTGGCGGCTATGATAACTCAATTGCGGCCTAATGGGTATATGGCGATGTTTGCTCATGGCCAGGCATGCGTCATTGCCCGCCTGAGCATGACCCGAATATGTATGAGTTCGGCCTGAGTTATGCCCGCTTCATTTAGGGATCGATCAGGATCTCGGTCTGCTTAGGGATCGCCGCGAGCGTAAATTGCGCGGTGGCTTGTTCGAGCATCTTGGAGACAGAACCTTGATTTTCAACACTCTCTTGTCCTAAAAATGCCAGCGCTGCATTGAGGCTGGGCTGAGGATTACGTTTATCTATCGCTTGGGCATGATTTTGTTTGGAGAGTTTAAACCCCGGTGTGAGGCTCGCCAGCGGTAAATGTAGCCACTCGGGCGGGATAAAGCCTAAGGTTTGGTAGAGGCTTAATTGGCGGCAACTGGCCTCCAGTAAATCACAGCCGCGCACCACTTCGCTGATGCCTTGGTAGGCATCATCGAGCACTACCGCAAGTTGGTAGGCGTATAAGCCATCGCTGCGTTTGATAATAAAGTCTTCGGCCGCAAAGGCGTGTTCCACCTGAATCTGCCCCATGAGATTATCGGTAAATTGTGCGATGTGGGCGCGATTGACCAAACGCACCGCTCCAGTCGTGTGCTGAGTCGCTAAGTGGTGACAGCGGCCATCGTAAATGCCGCCCATAGCTTGGATTTGTTTGCGACTGCATTGGCAAAAATAGGCTTTATCTTCAACCAGTAATTCATCGAGCTTGGCTTGATACGCCGCGGTGCGCGTACTTTGATACAAAGGTGTACCGTCCCATTCAAAACCATAAGCCTCTAAGGTGCGTAAAATATCGTCGGCGGCACCTTTTACTTCCCTTGGCGGATCAATATCTTCCATTCGGATAAGCCATTTCCCCCCCAGTGAGCGGGCACGCAAATAGCTGCCAAGGGCGGCGATCAGCGAGCCAAAGTGCAAGGCTCCGGAAGGTGATGGCGCGAAACGGCCAACATAAGGACGTGGTGAAATAGCAGTGGATAACGTCGCCATAAGGAGATTTGACATGGGTGACTAGATAAAGTGGCTGTATTTTAGAGGGATGCTAAGCAAAAGCGAAGTATTACAGAGAGGATAACGTCAGCGCGGATAAACAAGTAGGCGGGGAATTCCCCGCCTGAGATGGCAGGTTAACCCGCCATTTGCTTTTCTTTGATCTCTGCAAGCGTTTTACAGTCGATACATTGATCGGCGGTTGGGCGCGCTTCGAGACGGCGAATGCCGATTTCAATACCGCAAGAATCGCAGAAGCCGAAATCGTCTTCTTCAATTTTTTGCAGTGTTTTTTCAATTTTCTTGATGAGTTTGCGTTCTCTATCGCGAGCACGCAGCTCAAGGCTGAACTCTTCTTCTTGGGCCGCACGGTCAACAGGATCGGGAAAGTTTGCGGCTTCATCCTGCATGTGACTCAGAGTACGGTCGACCTCTTCACGCAACTGATTGCGCCAAGCTTCAAGAATTGTCTTGAAGTGACCCAGTTGCTTAGCGTTCATATACTCTTCACCCGGCTTTTCCTGGTAGGGACTCACACCTGCGATAGCGAGTACGCCAAGTTTTTTGGTGCCTTCAGGCATAACGCATCTCCTGTAATCATTTGCGTTTGTAGGGCGTCCTTAAGAACGGCCGCTATCTATAGCAGAATCTTCACATCGAGGCAAATTTTTCATATCACCTTGGCTGATTTTTTTGACTACGTTCGCTTATTGCCCTTAATTGTCTGCGAGCGGCGGATGGCGCTCAGATGTTCACGGGGCAGGATTGGCTTAACTGTATCGCTGTCGGTGAGATTTCGCAGCGATAGGCGAGCACTTCAACACCTGCTAACACTGCCATTTTCAGTAGCTTAGCGTATTGAGGATCGATATGTTGGGCAGGGGCGACGCAGTGAATGCCGCTGTGCTGCACCACAAAGAGTAATACCGCTCGCTGGCCAAGCTTGACCATTTGCATTAATTCTCGCAGGTGTTTCTGGCCGCGTAGGCTCACCGCATCGGGGAAATAACCTTGGCCATCCTCCAGTAATGTGCAGCTTTTGACTTCGACATAGCAGTCGGGGCGGTCATCACCTTTGAGTAAAATATCGATGCGGCTATTTTCATCGCCGTACTTGGCTTCACGGTAGAGCTGTGTGTAGCCCACCAGTTCGTTGATGACCCCCTTTTTGATGGCTTCTTCTGCTAAGGCATTGGCATTCCCCGCATGAATACCAATCAGATCGCCGGTGGGCGTGCTCATGAGCTCCCAAGTATGGGCATATTTACGCTGAGGATTGGCGGAGGTGGAGAACCATACTTTTTCACCCGGGAAGAGGCAATTACGCATCGATCCCGTGTTAGGGCAGTGGATAGTCAGTGGTGTGCCATCGGCGAGGGTAATGTCAGCCAAAAAGCGCTTATAGCGTTTAATGAGCACGCCCTGCTGCAAGGCCGGTGTAAAGCGCATGCGGTTACCTCTTTGTAAGCTATGGCAGGCAAGATTAACAAATTTACCAGAGCTTTACCGATTTTAGTGGGGTTTACAGCGGCAATGTCTTTGAGTCCAGGTCGCCACACAGTAAACTGCGGTCTGAGTGTTTGTTCCTATGATGTTAAAAAAAATCGAAAAATGAAGGAATTCTAATGAGTGAACTCAAAATGACCGATGCCATGCCCGTGCAATTAACTCAACAAGCTCCCGCCGCCCCTTGGGGGAAAGCCGATGTGACTTTTACGGCAGAGGGCGCGCACATTCATTTAACCGCGGCTGATGATTTGCGCCAAATTCAAATGGCGGCCCGTAAACTGCGCAGCCAAGGTGTTAACCATGTGGTTTTGACCGGGCCGCTTTGGGATCTCCATCGGCAATGGGTGTTTGCCCAAGGTTTTGCGACGGCCAAGGCGGGTTACCACATCCACTGGTGTGGTGATGAGGCTGTCCAAGCCGAGTTGCAACGTCGATTCGAGGTGGCGACCTTTGCTCGGCAATTGATCAACGACACCCCGGAAAACTTATCGCCCGTGAAGCTGGCGCAGCAGGCGGCCACCTGGCTGGCGGCTATCGGTGGCGATAAGGTGAGCTATCGCATTATTGAAGGTGAAGCGCTGCTTGATGCGCGCTGGATTGGGATCCATGCCGTTGGCCGTGGCAGCGAGCGGCCACCGGCAATGTTAGAGTTAGACTTTAATCCATTGGCTGCCGATGCGCCGGTATCTGTGGCATTGGTGGGTAAAGGCATCACCTTCGACTCTGGCGGCTATAGCATCAAAGCCTCTGAAGGCATGTTAGGGATGAAGTGTGATATGGCAGGCGCTGCAACCGTGACGGCAGCGCTCGGTTTAGCCATCCAATCGGGCTTAAATAAGCGGGTTAAGCTGTTTTTGTGCTGCGCCGAAAACCTCATCAGCGGCCGCGCCTATAAATTAGGGGATATTCTCACCTACAAAAACGGTGTGACAGTGGAAGTGGTGAACACTGACGCCGAAGGTCGTTTGGTCTTGGCCGATGGCCTACAAGCCGCTTCTGCTACAGGTGCACCTTTTATTATCGACGCGGCAACCTTAACTGGCGCGGCGGTGATGGCGGTGGGGGCTAACTACAATGCGATTTTCTCGCCGCAGGCTGACGTATTACAGTTGGCGCAGCAAAAGGCGGCAACGGTGGCCGAGCGTGTATGGCCATTGCCACTGGATCCTTGGCACAAAGACATGTGCCCCTCAGCCTATGCTGACACGGCCAACAGTCGCCCTGTAAAAGGCGGTGGCGCGGGCGGCGCCTCGAATGCCGCTGGTTTCTTATGGCGTTTCGTGTCACCCGAAGCCAAATGGTTACACGTGGATTTAGCCGGCGCTTTTGAAGATTCAGCTTCGGCACTGTGGGGGGCGGGCGCGACGACTCACGGCGTGCTGACCATTAGTGAGCTGATTAAAGCCTAAGCTTGGCACTGACGTTGCGCGGTGAGCGTGAGCGAACCTCATCAAGCTGTGCATTCTCATCACAACCGCCTGCGGGCGGTTTTTTATTGGGGAAATTGGATAACAATCATGTCGCTGATGCGATGCTGTACCTAAGCAAGTGACATAGCGACGACTCTGCGACGACATTGCGACCACGGCGATATGAAGGGCGGCAACATGTATGGCGGGCAAAACTCATGCGCAAGGTTAACGCCCTGAGATGACACTCGCAAAACAAAAGGATTCAGTTGAAGGTTGCAAATGGTATATGAACGTTGAAGGGGAGGTTGCTGACATACTCAAGGGAATCAACAGATCAAGATGGGGGAATTAACTCCCAAGAGTATGCCAACTATCGATCTTTCGCCTGAAATCCCGATGCCTACAAGATAACGGCAATGGCTTAAATCAAGCTTAATCTCCGAACCCCACCAAAGATATTGCGACTGTGTTGCCTAGGGGCCGGCAAGCAGGGCACTTTAGCATTCATGGCACTTTAGCAAGCAGGGCACCTTAGCATTCACGGTACTTTAGCATTCATGGCACTTTAGCATTAGTTCGCCTCGGGGCGATGAAGCTGCTGGCGTTTTTCCAGTAAATCCCTAATCAAAGGGGTGAGGATGAGCTCCATCGCGAGGGACATTTTGCCGCCGGGTACTACTAAGGTATTGATCCGTGACATAAAGGATCCCTGGATCATATTAAGGTAATAAGGAAAATCGACATTGTTGATCCCACGAAAACGGATCACGACAAAGCTCTCGTCAAGGCTGGGAATATCTTTGGCACTAAAAGGGTTAGAAGTATCAACCGTCGGTACTCGTTGAAAGTTGATATGGGTGCGCGAAAATTGCGGCGTCATGTGCTGAATATAGTCATCCATACTGCGCACGATGGAGCCCATCACCTTTTCGCGGCTGTGGCCACGCTCGGAAGTATCGCGAATGATCTTTTGGATCCACTCTAGATTGACGATGGGCACCATGCCGATCAATAAATCCACATGCTGGGCGACGTTGGCGTCGCTGGTCACGACGCCGCCATGCAGACCTTCGTAGTAGAGCATATCGGTATTGGCAGGCAGCGGTCGCCATTGGGTGAAGGTGCCGGGCATTTGGTTAAAGGGCACAGCTTCATCGA
>NZ_JBOFMC010000303.1:0-3391 GCF_051658185.1 Shewanella sp.
GTATGTGTGCACTCGTTTCTCGGTATGCCTCCAGTGCTTGGGATGATGACGGGTTTAGGTTTGTTACAATTTTTTGGCTATTACCTGCGCCTAACCTTTGATCGCACTTTAGTGCGTGAGCGTAAAAAAGCCTTGCTAAGAAAGGATGAAGCACGTCTTGAGCAGTTAGGCAGCATTGTGCCCTTCGATGTGTTTAGCCGTATATCGCGGGCAGAATGGGATACCCTGTTGTTCTTTTACGGTGTTGTGCTTTGTGTGGGAGGGCTGGGCTTTATGGGCTATTTGAGTGTGGTGTCGACGGCCTTGTATTCCTATTGGGATGCTACCTATGCCAACGTCGCAATTGGTCTGCTGTCCTCGGTAGTAGATAACATTCCGGTGATGTTTGCGGTGCTCACCATGGAACCGGATATGGCGTTAGGCCAATGGTTGCTGGTGACGTTGACTGCGGGCGTGGGCGGCAGTTTATTGTCCATAGGGAGTGCGGCTGGGGTGGCGTTAATGGGACAGGCTCGTGGTATTTACACTTTTGGCGCCCATTTGCGCTGGACTCCGGTTATCGCTTTAGGCTATGGCGCGAGTATTTTGGTGCACCTATGGTTAAATGCGGCGATATTTTAAACTTAAATGAAACAATCTGTATCATTTGGTGTTTTTAGCATGAAATATTTTATTGATGAAATTCACAGTTTATTTCACTACTAATTGTGAGTTAATCTAGATCACAGTGAAAACGATTTGTTATAGGTATACTTGGCCCATTATTTTTTGAATTAAGGGCCAAGATGCAAATAGGGTGTTGTTGGTTTCGGGTGCAAGAACAGCAACTGCTCAATCAAGTGTCTGAGCGTTGTTGGGATCTTGAGCCGGATGAATTTCAAGTTATTCAGTATTTAATTGAGTATCAGGGTAAGGTTGTTTCTCGAGTCGAGTTGATACAAATACTGACACAGTATTATCGAGGGAGTCGTCCTTCGGAGCGCCTTGAGCAAATTATCCATCGATTTAGGCAGTTTTTAGGGGAGGAGCATGCTTCCTACCTTGGGAAAATGTCCGATCAGGGTTATGTGCTTTATAATAAGCCGATTAAAAAATCAACGGGCATACTGGGGACGCCCTTTATTAAAGTAGAGCCTTTACCGTTTTTTTTACTATTGTTTTTGGGATTAATGACGCTGTGCGTCTTTGCTAGTCGTATCACGAATCCTACCTCGATCAGTCCCAATTTTAGTCATCAATTTACCTTCGCGAATGACAGGGTCGCCGAAATTTCTTTTTACACCGGTAAGCAAAAAATGCAGACGATTAAACCCTTTGCCAAGCAAATGATATCTCAGGTTGCAGCTTGTGCGGCAGTGCCGTGGCAATCCATCTCAGTGTCTGTATCTAACGGCCAAAATATGCTCACTATTTTTTTAGACGATAAAACTCAAAAGGCGAATCACAAAATTATTAAACTCTTCTCTGATGATTTTAACGCCGATATTTTAGATGAGCACTGGTTAAAGAAGGTGGGTATTTGTGACTAAGTGGCATGTTATCACTGCTGGGCTAAAGCGCATTCGTTTATGGCATTGTTTGGCGGCAGTTTTTATTGGTACGATTCTGTTTTTATTGATAAATAATGATATCGGAGGCGAAGATACTCTGGATTTAAGTTGTTATGCGGAGTTATATTCCTCCCCTTTTGTGGTCGATGAAACGCTCACCTTCAAAAAGACGTTAACACTCGATATTAAGCTTGAAGGCGATGACATTAAACTGGCATACCATTATGGGAGAGGCGGGAAAACGCTTGCCTCGATTGTTTATCACGGTGAGTCATTGGCATTTGAAGCCGGTACCATGACCTATAAACTGCAAGTGGATACGGCAAGTGTCAAAATGGATTTGTTGCAAGTCGATTTACCTGGGCCAATCCAAGATGCGGTGAATAAGTCTCGGGGGGTATTAGTGAAGGACGGTGTGATTACCTTTGATATGCAAATTGTTGATTTTGACACCATAAATGATTTTACCTTGGTGAAGTTTAAGCCAAGCGGTTCTTTTTGGGCATGTCGCTCCAATCGCGCAGCGTTAATCAAAGAGTTTGCTGCGGTTTTTTAATCTCAGCTTGACCGAGACCGATTAACTCCGGCCGTCGCAGTGATATATTACTGCGACGGCCGGATCTTTTTAGGCGCTAATCACTGATTACCGCGGCGCTACCGTGATTAAATCAAGCTGATTTTGGGCTTTCGCGCCGTATATTTGTATTGCGACTTTAATGTGTGACACAAGCTTGTTTGGATCGTGTTGCTGCCAATCAAGCCCCGCTATTTCAAACTGATACTGACCATTTTTTATCTCGGTCAATTTACCACTACATTCTCCTTTGCTCTGGCAGCGGTAGTTTTGGGTCACATGCCAACGTTTCCATGCTTTAGGATGTGACGACGGTTTACTCTTGTCTGGAAAGCCAAAGAAGTAAATGTCGTAGTTTTTAGCGGCAGTGATCGCCGTTTGCGATGCATCTGCCAGCGAAAATAATACGGTGCCGGTATCGGGCTCAAATTGCTCTACGATCAGATTAATCTGTGTCGCTTCGTCAATATTCACGGTTTTTTCGACTGGCGGCGGTGGTGTAGGTGTACTTTCCTCGGCGTGGTTATCGTCACTACCACAGCCTACAAGGGCAAGTGTGCCTAGGGTCAATGCAAGTAATGGGTATTTCATCACTGCCTCCTTAATTGAAATGTCCAGTGTGGCAAGTGGTACATTCCATATCGGTTTTCACGCTTGCTGCGGATCCAAACATGTCTGCACTACCATGGCAGGTTTGACAGGTTTGCGCTTCTGGTGACGGTTTGCTGCTGGGTAACGCGCCAATATTTTCCCCTTGATAGGCGCGGTTTAAGAGTTCAACGAGGTGGTACGCCATCGAGGCTGACAAGCGGTAACAACGTTCACCTTTTTTAGCGAAGGGCAGGCCTGATGCTTTGGACCAGTTACTGATCGAGGAATGGCACAGTACGCTGTTGGCTTTAGACGAGCTACCGACAAGGGCGGTTTTTTCGGGTGTTGAGCCGATGCCGCTGACAAATTCTGCTGAAGAGAGTGGCAAGCTCTCATTTTCATAGTAGCGAAACGTGTGGGCAATGACTGCGCTATTTTGGCCGTTAATATCGTCAAGAATGTTAACTATCATCCCGATAGCATTGAGATTACCACAGAGCGTGCCTTGGCCTACCACGCCTGCAAATCCATAGCCTGCGAGGGCGGTGGGAATCGTTTTAAACTTATCAGCGTCGACGCTGCTAGATTGGCTCAGTAAGGTGATAACGGAGTGGAATACTTGATGCATACAGCCGCCACCGGTTTGATAGGCGAGTTTGGCAGCCTGCATGGGATC
>NZ_JBOFMC010000304.1:0-1906 GCF_051658185.1 Shewanella sp.
GTAAGTCGTATTTGTGCTGTCAGTAAATAAGCGCTAGCCAGCTTACGTATCAAAGATGGCCAAAGTTTAATTTGTTTATCAGCGGCAAGTTACTTAAGCTGGGACATAATTGGCCTGCGCACGCTTGCATGGTGCGCGCTATTGGCTAACGCTTAGGGGCTTATGCTTACTGGTTTATGCTGTGGTAACACGGCATCGTTCATGGCCGTGGTTTGATGGTATAGGGCCTATGCGGTATGACAATCATCGTCATCATGCTGATGTATATAGGTTATTTTTTAAGGTTGTAGAGTGATCAGACATTGGTTAAACGGCATCATCTTACTTTGCATGGCAATCGTCTTTGTTGCCCATGGCGCAGGGGTGTTTGCCAATGTTGCCTTGAGCTCTGCCGCGCCTGATTGTAATAGTCAATATATACAGCCTGTTGCCAATAAACACGTGAGTGTCACGTCGGCTCATGCGGATCCAAGCGAAGCCAGCTCAGGTTGTGGTGCGATGGCGGGAACGGCGCAAAAAGGCGCGACCCCTTGTCCCCCTTCAGGCTTAGTTGCCCATGCCGATGATTTTAATGTCGTTCCGATAAATTCTCTGCGTTTTATTAATCTGGTGCTACATGATGTGCTGGAGGTTCAGCCTGTCTATCTGTTAGCGCATGATTTTACTTCCTACGCTATCCCGCCTGTCGAAAGGGTGAGGGGCATGCCGCGCCACGTCGATTGGACACTGTCAGCCATTTCTTCTCCTGCTCGTATTTCTGGCTGGAAAGCCTCTAATCTGCAATATCGGTTTAGCCAACAATCTGCTTAGCTCTCTGCTTATCTCTGGCATTTTTGCCGTAATTTTCTTTTTATTTTAGCAAGTTAGTCGCTTTGTGGCGCATAGCGAGCTTTTAGCTGTGCGCCCATTTTGCTTGCGTATGAGTGCGCTGATTGCGATGGACTTGTTGGGGGATCCGCCACGTTTGCACCTGTTGTGCGAGTTAAGGGGGATCTCAATCTCGAATATAAATTGTGAATAGCAATTGTGAATATCAATCCTAGCGCTTAAGACACGCAGTCCCAAAGCGCTAGGGGGAGTGTCATCCTATGGAACATCTACCGAATGAACGGCGGCTTAACCATTACGCCGCGTGGAAATATGTGGTGCTTATCACCGCGATTATTGTGATGTTATTTAGTGCTTTACCTACTTGGTATGGTGAAAATGCCGCAGTGCAAATTGGGGCGAAGGCGGGGCTGGCGTTAAGCCCTGTAGCGCTTAGGGATAAGTTACAAGCTCAGGGCATTGAGGTTAAGCGTATTGACCAACGTCAGGGCGAAACGCTGATAGTGCTTAACCAAGATAGTGAGCAAACCTTAGTTAAAACCTTACTGACGCCAATGGTGCAACAGCCTAAAGAGTTGACTTTGGCACTGGTCAGTGCTGCACCGAGTTGGTTGCAACATTTGGGAGCTGCGCCGATCAAACTCGGGCTGGATTTACGCGGTGGCGTGCAATTTCTATTAGATGTGGATATCGCCCCAGTGTACCAAGCGCAAGCGGATGCCGTGGTTGGGGCACTCAGGCAATTTTTCAACGATCATGGTATCCGAGGGGCCAGTGTGCGTGTCGATGCCTTGACGGAAGAAGCGGTTGGGCAATTGAGTATCAGTTTACCCGATAATGATGCCCGCGCCGCCGTACGTCAATTTATGAACGACACTTACCCCGCATGGCAACTGAGTCATGCTGATGGTGGCGGATTGCGAGCGATTTTGGGACAAGATGAACAGGTTAAACTGCGTAACCTCACGGTGCAGCAAAACCTGCAAATTATGCGAAGCCGCATTGAAGAGCTTGGGATCACCGAAGCCTTAGTGCAGCGCCAAGGTGAGCACCGTATTCGCATTGAATTGCCCGGTGT
>NZ_JBOFMC010000305.1:0-5515 GCF_051658185.1 Shewanella sp.
TGGAACTTTATGGTCATATTTATGCTAGATCTGGCCTTAGGCCTTGAAACGTCAAAATTGATCCCCATAATATGCCCAGAGTATTTAGAAACAAAGCATTTTTAGCTGGAGTGAAAATGAGCAACGAATCGATTAAAGCCGAGCAAGATCTGATCCAAGCGGGGGTAGAGTCCGAATTATCTACCGAACAAGCAGGTTTGGTTGACGAGCTTACCCAAGCCAATTTCCGCATTGAAGAGTTGGAACAGTTACTCGCTGACGCTTTGGCGAAAGTTGAAGAACAGAAAGATTCCGTGATCCGTGCTGCCGCGGAAGTGGACAACATTCGTCGCCGCGCGGCAATGGATGTAGATAAAGCCAATAAGTTTGCGCTGGAAAAGTTTGTCAATGAACTCTTACCCGTATTGGATAACATGGAGCGCGCATTACAAGGCACCAATCCACAGGATGAAGCGACTAAAGCGATTTATGAAGGGGTTGAGTTAACCCAAAAAGGGTTCTTAACTGCCGTGGCGAAATTTGGGGTGAAACCGATTGATCCTCAAGGTTTGCCATTTAATCCTGAACAACATCAAGCGATTGGCATGCAGCCGAGTGCTGAATTTGCCGCTAACACTGTGATGTTGGTGATGCAAAAAGGCTATGAGCTGAATAGTCGCCTGTTGCGTCCTGCCATGGTGATGGTGTCTCAGGGTGGCCCTAGCCAAGATAGCGCGTCTATTGATATTGAAGCCTAGTACCATTAACGCCTAGCGCGATTGAAGCCGAGCTTGCTTCACGCTGGTTAAAACAAAAAGGACTGCAAGTGCAGTCCTTTTTTTATGGGCTAGTGCCAGATCGGTGACTCAATTGTGAGCGTGCTTTACTGGCGCACACGCTATCTTATTGCTTGTTTTTTTTTAAGCATTGGCACTCAAAACCCGCATAGCGGATTAGCCTAGCAGCCTCTGCGTTGTGATATCAGTCCAGACATTATGGCCAATTTGCTCCGCAGTACTCAGGTTTTATTCTGCAAGATAAGCGGTTATCTGCGCCAAAATACCTTCGGCATCGAGCTGCAAATCGTGGGTCACTTCTTCTGGTGAGCCATGTTTAATAAACTCATCCGGTAGACCAATCTGCAGGACGGGTTTGGGCAGTTTCAGTTTTTGTAATAACTCAATCACCCCAGAACCCGCGCCGCCCATAATGGCGTTTTCTTCGACGGTGACAAGCACCTCATGAGTTTGGGCCATTTCCTTGACTAAATCGATATCCAGGGGTTTGACAAAACGCATATCCACCACGGTGGCATCGAGGCTTTCGGCCGCGGTTAAGGCGCTCGCGAGCGTGGTACCAAAGTTGAGGATCGCCACGCGTTTACCGATGCGTTTGATGACGCCTTTACCGATAGGCAAAGCGGTCATGGCCTCAATTTGAGTGGCACCGGTGGCGCAGCCCCGTGGATAGCGCACCGCAGTGGGGCCTTGATCGTAGCAATAGCCGGTGTAGAGCATTTGTCGGCATTCATTCTCGTCCGACGGTGCCATGATCACCATATTCGGGATACACCGCATAAAGCTTAAATCGAAAGCTCCTTGGTGGGTTGGACCATCAGCGCCGACAATGCCACCGCGGTCGATGGCAAATAATACTGGCAGACGTTGTAAGGCCACATCGTGGATCAGTTGATCGTAACCCCGTTGTAAAAAGGTCGAATAAATCGCCACTACCGGTTTATAACCTTCACAGGCAAAACCCGCGCCGAGGGTCACGGCATGTTGCTCGGCAATCGCAGCATCGAAGTATTGCTTGGGAAAACGCTGAGAAAACTCAACCATCCCTGAGCCTTCACGCATCGCAGGGGTAATTCCTAAGACCTTGTCATCCTGTTCGGCGATATCACATAGCCATTTGCCAAACACCTGAGAAAAGGTGGGGGAACTCGGTTTGGCAGCGGGTTTTTTAAATTGCGTAGGGTCAAATTTGGGCACAGCATGCCAGCCGATAGGATCCTTTTCCGCTGGCTCATAACCGCGACCTTTTTTGGTCATGATATGCAGGATCTGTGGGCCTTTGAGGTTACGCATATTGCGCATGGTATCAACTAAGGCGTCGACATCGTGGCCATCAATGGGGCCAATATAGTTAAAGCCCAGCTCCTCGAACAGCGTACCGGGGACAACCATGCCTTTGAGGTGCTCTTCGGTCCGCTTGGCCATTTCTTTGATGACGGGCATGCCTTTGAGCACTTTTTTGCTGCTTTCGCGGATAGTGGTGTAAAACCGGCCGGACATTAATTGCGCCAAGTGGTTATTTAAGGCACCCACATTTTCCGAGATTGACATTTCATTGTCATTGAGCACGACTAGCATATCGTTGTGCAAATCTCCGGCATGGTTCATGGCTTCAAATACCATGCCGCCAGTCATGGCACCATCACCGATAACCGCGACCACTTTACGGCCGGCTTGTTCTTTTTCTGCCGCGACCGCCATGGCCAGCGCGGCGCTGATCGAGGTGCCAGAATGCCCGACGCTAAAGGTGTCGTATTCACTTTCTTCACGCCACGGGAAAGGATGTAAGCCATTCTTCTGCCGAATGGTATGCATTTTATCGCGCCGACCCGTCAAAATTTTATGGGGATAAGCTTGATGTCCAACATCCCAAATCAACCGATCAAAGGGGGTGTTGTAGACATAATGCAAGGCGACAGTCAGTTCGACTGTGCCCAGCCCAGAGGCAAAATGTCCGCTGGACATGCCAACAGACTTAAGAAGGAACTCCCGTAATTCATCGGCCAGTTGGGGTAACTGGGCCTGTGGAAGTTGGCGGAGTTGATTAGGGGTATTAGCCTGCGCCAATACGGGAAACTGAGAAATGTCCAAACTCATAGCGAGATACTTCGTCTCTGATTATATTCTTCGCTCAATAATATAGCGGGCGAAGTCTGCAATTAACTGGCTATTGTATGGCAATTTAGCCAGCGCTGATAGTGCCTCTTGGATCAGTTGTGCTGCGGTGTGTTTCGCACCGTCAAGTCCAAGTAGTTGCGGAAATGTACTTTTATTGGACTCGGCGTCCGAGCCCTGGGGTTTGCCTAGCTCTTCGGTGGTGGCAATGATATCTAAAATATCATCCTGCACTTGGAAGGCGAGCCCGATGGCATGGGCAAACTCCATCATAGTGTCGTAGTGATCTTTGGGCGCATTGGCGGCGATAAGTGCCAATTCGACTGCGCAGCTTATCAGCGCACCGGTTTTTAAATTATGGAGCTTGGTTAACGCGTCCAGATCAATCTGCTTATTGGTAGAGGCCAAATCGAGTGCTTGGCCGCCACACATTCCGCGATAACCCGATGCTTTGGCAAGTACCCGCACCATGGCTAAATGCTGCTCACAACTTATCCCGGGGACGGTTTCGGTCACAATCTCAAACGCCAAGGTTTGCAGTGCATCCCCAGCAAGTATGGCCGTCGCCTCATCAAACGCAATATGGACTGTGGGTTGGCCGCGGCGCAAATCATCATCATCCATAGCGGGTAAATCATCATGGATTAACGAATAGGCATGAATACACTCAATCGCGGCGGCGCAGGCGTCTAATTTTTCCAGCGCTACCCCTAACATTTGCCCTACGCTGTAGACCAAAAAGGGCCGAATACGCTTACCGCCCAGTAATGCCCCATGGGTCATCGCGGCTTTTAACTGCGGAGCTGTCTCTGCTAACGCACTAAAACGCTCGGTTAATTGGTGATCAACCCGCTGCTGATAGGTTTGTATTGCCGTTGCTAACACGCTTATTCCCCCTCAACAACGTAGGGTGATAGGGGCGCGGTATCATCTTGCTGTAACAAGATGGTCACTTTTTGTTGAGCTTGCTCAAGCTTCGCTTGGCTATGGCGCACGAGGTTGATGCCACGTTCGAATTGTTTTAAGGCATCATCGAGAGAGATATCCCCTTGTTCTAACTCGGTGACGATGCGCTCGAGCTCTCCAAGGGACTCTTCAAAACTAAGATTTTCGGGTTTTTTAGCCACGTTATGGGTTCCTATAGTTTAGCGGACACAAGGTATATCAGGCCGAGGCAGGGGTCAAACTCAGTCACAGGATATTTGCTCAACAGCACGCTTTGTTACTGAATTTTTTTTAGAATATTCAAAATATCGCTAAACTTGCCCTGTGTTTGTCCGATAACAGACAAGAGGATCGGCATCGGGGCGTGCATGTTTGCGTTTATCCGAAGATGGTTAAGTGAATCTGGCCATATTGACATTAAATAGGGTAAACAAGTGTGATTTTTTCAGGTATGTCAGTATCATATCGTTTTTACGAAGATTGAGGAGCCTTTGTGGATTTAGCAACACTGATTGGATTAGTCGGCGGACTGGGATTTATTATTTGGGCAATGATCACCAGCGGCGGCATCATGATCTATGTGGATGTGCCTTCGATAATTATCGTTTTTGGCGGTTCCTTCTTCGTGGTTATGATGAAATTCAATCTCAAACAGTTCTTTGGGGCGGTGAAGATCGCTGCCAAAGCCTTTATGTTTAAGATTGATAAACCTGAGGATTTGATTGAACAGTCGGTGACAATGGCCGATGCTGCCCGCAAAGGCGGGTTTTTGGCGTTAGAAGAAGCGCAAATTAGTAACAGTTTTATGCAAAAAGCCGTGGACATGTTGGTTGATGGTCACGACGGTGAAGTGGTGCGCTCCGCCCTTGAAAAAGACATCTCTCTTACCGAGGAGCGTCACCGAACGGGGATCGCCATTTTTAGGGCGTTTGGGGACGTGGGCCCGGCCATGGGGATGATTGGTACCTTAGTGGACTGGTAGCCATGTTATCCAATATGTCGGATCCTAAATCGATTGGGCCAGCAATGGCGGTCGCGCTATTAACGACGCTTTATGGGGCCGTGATTGCTAACATGGTGTGTATCCCGATTGCGGATAAACTGACTCTGCGTATGGCTGAAGAAATGCTCAATCGTAACTTGATAATGGATGCGGTGCTCGCCATCCAAGACGGCCAAAATCCGCGGGTGATAGAAGGGTTTTTGAAAAATTATCTGTCAGAAAAACAACGCCAACTCGATACAACGGATGGAGAGTAGCCGATGGCAAAGGCAAAAACCGTTTGCCCCCCGCCGGGCGCGCCACTCTGGCTCGCCACCTTTGCCGACTTAATGTCGTTGTTAATGTGTTTTTTTGTGCTGTTGTTGTCGTTTTCTGAAATGGACGTGCTGAAATTTAAGCAAATTGCCGGTTCAATGAAATACGCTTTCGGGGTACAAAATAAGGTGGAGGTTAAAGATATTCCTAAGGGGACCTCTGTCATTGCCTTGGAGTTTCGTCCGGGCAGGCCCGATCCCACGCCGATAGAAATTATTAACCAGCAAACTAATGAAATGACCGAACCTGTGCTTGACGTACAAGCCGGTGACGATGACCGCTCCGGCGGCGCCCAGCAGCAAGGGGCGCAAAAGGGCGGACAAGATAGCGCTGCCGCGCAAGATAGCCGGGAGGCCGCCAA
>NZ_JBOFMC010000306.1:0-7753 GCF_051658185.1 Shewanella sp.
AACGCCTTGCTGAAGAAGGACAAACGGTCAAGGCCGGCGATCCTATCTTGTGGTTTGATTTACCTTTTTTACGGGATCAGGTCGACAGCCTACTCACGCCGGTGGTGCTGGCCAATATGGAAGATATTAAATACCTCGAGAAAGCCGAAGGCAGTGTTACGGCCGGTAAAGACGTGATTTTTACTGTGCAACTCTAAACCGGTCCGTTGAGTGACGTTCCCTTAGCTATTGGCTATACCATCCACCACAGTGCATACGCTATAGCGCCTTCGCCACTGAGCATGCGCCAAAGGCCAAAGATGATAGGCATTGATGATGGACTGACCTAAGGCTGAAGCCTGTACTTCAGCCTTTATTTTGCCGCAAAATCCAGCAAGCGACGGCGCTTACCCCTTGTGACATCTGGCTCACAATGCCACAATGCCTGTAAAATCAATGCACCTATAAAATGATCGTGCCTCAAACATCAACGTGCTTGTCTGCCAAGCGCCCATCAACAGGGGAGCCTTATGTTGACTCTTTTTGGTATTAAAAATTGCGATACTGTACGTAAAGCACGCAAATGGCTTGAACATCATCAAATTGCTGCCACTTTCCACGATATTAGAGAGGATGGCCTGCACCAGGAAGATCTTGAAGCATGGTGTGACACCCTAGGTTGGCAAACCCTATTCAATCAGCGCAGTACAAGTTTTAGAACCCTAAGCGACGCCGATAAAACCGCAATCGATCGCAGCAAAGCGATCTCTCTGATGCTGGCTCATCCAACGCTTATCAAACGTCCGGTCCTCGTCAATGGCGAGCAGATCATCGTAGGCTTTAACGAAGCCGATTATCACAAGGTATTCTCCCTATGATCGACGCCGATACTTATCCGGTCACCGCATTAACCCAAGCCTTAATCGCCCGCCCCTCGGTCACGCCCCTCGATGAGGGTTGCCAAACCTTAATGGCACAACGGCTTAGCGCCGTAGGTTTTACTATCGAGCCCATGGTATTTGAAGATACCACCAATATGTGGGCCCGCCGGGGCAATCAAGGCCCCGTATTTTGCTTTGCCGGCCATACCGATGTCGTGCCCCCTGGGGACATCAGTCGCTGGCACACGCCGCCTTTTGAGCCGACCATTATCGATGGGTATTTATATGGCCGCGGCGCGGCAGATATGAAGGGCTCCCTTGCCGCCATGGTGGTGGCCACCGAACGCTTTGTGGCAAAACATCCTGATCATCAAGGCTCTATTGCCTTTTTAATCACTAGCGATGAAGAAGGTCCTTTTATCAATGGCACCACTCGTGTCATTGATACCCTCGAAGCGCGCAATGAGAAAATCACCTGGGCCTTAGTCGGCGAACCGTCATCGACCATCAAACTCGGGGACGTGGTTAAAAATGGCCGCCGCGGTAGCCTCACGGGCAACTTAACCATTAAGGGCACTCAGGGCCATGTCGCCTACCCCCACCTTGCCGATAATCCCATCCACAAAGCGGCGCCTTTTTTGGCGCAGCTTTCCCAGATGCACTGGGACAATGGCAATGAATTCTTCCCACCGACCAGTTTGCAAATCGCCAATATTCAGGCGGGCACTGGCGCCTCGAATGTGATCCCAGGCGTCCTTGAAGTGATGTTTAACTTCCGCTATTCCACCGAAGTAACCGCAGAGATTTTGATTGAGCGCGTCGAAGCCTTACTCCAATCCCATGAACTAGATTATGATATAAACTGGGTATTCAATGGGTTGCCATTTTTAACCGGTGAAGGTCCCCTCCTCGATGCCACCCGCGTTGCCATTGCCCAAGTAACAGGCTATGAGACTTCGCCACAAACGACTGGCGGCACCTCCGATGGACGTTTTATCGCGCCAACCGGTGCCAAAGTGCTTGAGCTTGGGCCAGTCAACGCCACGATTCATAAGGTCAATGAATGCGTCAAAGTCGATGATCTGGAGCAGTTAGCCCTGTGCTATGAAATTATCTTGGAACAGCTATTGTGTTAACCCCCGCCATCGCCCCTGTCAATGAGCAACTCTACGGCTTAAGCGAGCTTAAGCTCGTGACTTACTTAAGCCCGCATCATCCACAGGCCAGCCCATTTTTGCTCGAGCCTCACACGGCCAAGGCGATTGACGCCATGGCCGCAAAGGCTGCCGAAGACGATATACAATTGGCCATTTGCTCGGCCTATCGCTCCTTTGAACGCCAATTGGCGATCTGGAATGCCAAGGCAAGTGGGCAGCGGCCAGTATTAGATGCCAATCAACAACCTGTGGCAATCGACGGCTTAGCCGATGATGCGCTCATTGATTTGATCCTGCTGTGGTCTGCCCTCCCTGGCGCTTCGCGCCACCATTGGGGTACAGATGTGGATGTCTTTGATGCCAAACGCATTGCGCCTAATGCCTTGCGGCTCGTGGACGCCGAATACCAAGCGCCGGGGCCCTGCGCCAAGCTACACGCCTGGCTTAGCGTCCATAGTGAGGACTTTGGTTTTTACTTCCCTTTTCAAGCGCATCTCAGTGGCGTGCGCCCGGAACCTTGGCACATTAGCTATTTTCCGGTCTCACGCACTCTGTTGCCTCAGTTTGATCGGCATCAGCTGGCAACACTTATCGCCAATAGCAATATGTTGCTTAAAGAGGCGGTCCTAGCAAGGTTAGATAGCCTAGTGGACGAATTCGTCCTGCGGGTTGCCGCTCCAAATAGGGCAACAGTGTAGCGTGGCTGGGCAGATAACCTGCCCAAGTGGTACATTGGATAGACCAGCAACAGGCAATTTGCTGGTATACTCCCACAGCTCGTGGGAAAGCGGCATAACAATGAGCATTGACGCCAATTAATGATGCACAATGAACAATAGGTTAAGATGAAACTACTCAAAGCGCTATTCGATAATAACCGCCGCTGGGCCGGTCGTATCAGCCAAGAAAATCCCGATTTTTTTGAGCAACTCGCAAAACAGCAAAATCCCGAATACCTGTGGATCGGCTGCTCAGATAGCCGCGTACCTTCTAATCAAATTATCGATTTAATGCCTGGCGAAGTCTTCGTCCACCGAAATATTGCCAACATGGTGATCCATACCGATCTGAACTGTTTATCGGTATTGCAATACGCGGTCGATGTCCTCAAGGTCAAACATATTATGGTGGTTGGCCATTATGGCTGCGGTGGTGTCCGCGCGGCTATGCGCCAGCAACGCCTAGGACTTATCGATAACTGGCTGGGCCATTTGCGCGATATTCACCGGCTCTACCAAGATGAATTACAAGCCCTCGATGAGCCAGCACGCTTTGATCGCCTCTGCGAGCTTAACGTTATTGAACAGGTCGCTAACGTCGCCAGCTCCACCATACTGCAAGAGGCGTGGGACCGTGGCCAAGAGATCGCTGTGCATGGCTGGATCTATGGCATCGATAATGGGTTATTAACTGATCTGGATGTCACCATCGATCGCAACCGCGATCTGCGCGCCACACCCTAGCGCACCTTGCGCCACCGAGCTGCATGTCAGCCACGCATAAAAACCAATACCATTGAAAAATAGGATACTTTGATGAATGTGACTCTGTTAATCCCGGCTCGATACGGTTCTAGTCGCTTTCCGGGCAAACCTTTAGCCCTGATTAATGGCAAACCGATGATCCAACATGTGTACGAGCGGGCATCGCTTGCCAAAGGTCTCACGCAAATTTATGTCGCCACCGATGACGAGCGCATTAAAAGCCTCGTTGAAGGCTTTGGCGGCAAAGTGGTGATGACGGGGAAAGATGCCGCCTCGGGCACCGATCGTATCAATGAAGCCATTGCCCATTTAGGGCTGAAAGATGAAGATCTGGTGATTAATGTTCAAGGCGATCAACCGGCTATCGATCCTGACTCGATTGAACAATTAATTACCTTATTCAAAACGCACCCCGGCGAATTTAGCATGGCCACCCTCGGCTTTCAGATTGTCAACAAAGCCTCTCTTGATGATCCTATGCAGGTTAAAGTGGTCTTCGATAATGATTTTTATGCCCTTTATTTCTCCCGTGCCCGTATTCCCTATGGCCGTGATACCCAAGATTATCCGGTTTACAAACATTTAGGGATTTATGCTTATACCAGTCAATTCATCAAAACCTTTGCGCAGCTGCCATTAGGACGCCTAGAAGATCTCGAAAAGCTGGAGCAATTACGCGCATTGGAACACGGTTACCGCATCAAAATTGCCCTGAGTCAGGTCGATTCTGTCGAGGTAGATACCCCCGAAGACATTGCGCGCTGTGAGCAATACCTCGCCACCTTAAGCGCTGCTCAAGCTTAATTACTCGGCCTTAACGGGTGGTTCAATCACGCTTGTCAGATTGAGCCATCCGCTGTGACGGCCGCTGATGACAGCGGATGATAACCGCTGGCAACCAAATTCAAGAGCCAAGTTCATTCAAAAGCCAAGTTCAAGAGCCAAATTTAAGAGTGAAGTTCAAAAACCAAGTCTAAGCGCAATAACACCAGTGAGGAGCGATGCATGTCAAACTTAGAAGCCTGGATCATTGTGATTTTGGTCCTTGGCGTCATCGTCAGTAATCTTGCCGCCTTAAGGTACAGCGCTAAGTTCAAGTTGCCGCAGTTTGGGCAGCAAGATCAGCGCAAAGTACTCATGCAAGATAAAGTACTCAAGCAAGATGAGGAAACACCAGCGGCGTCTCCTCAGCCATCCGCGCCACCCGCCACGCCAACTGACGCCGCAGCGGCTCCCTCGTGCCCCAAAGGTTCAGCAACCATTATGAAGTCAGAGACGGCGGCGCAACCCAACCTGAGCCAGAGCCAGAGCCAAACTCACACCAGTACCGAGACAAGTACTCAGTCAAGTACTCAGTCAAGTACTCAGTCAAGTACGGATACAAGCACAAACCCATCCCCTAAGTGAGCACGTTAAGCCCGCGTTGGGTCGTGTAAAACCGCCGTTAACCCTAAGGAAAATCAGCAAAATCGGTGCATCAGCTCCTTAGTGCGTTAAAATTCACCGTTTAATCTCGCGCTAAAGCGGCAAAACTTGCACTCAGAGGCCGAAGAAAACTAAGATGGCTGCGGTTTTTTAAAAGGATGTAAAGCAGACACACACTCTGGCATCCATTTTGCGCAATTGAGGAATCAGCATGTCTAAAATCAACATACTTTTGCTGTGCGGCGGTGGAAGTGCAGAACACGATATTTCCCTAATGTCGGCGAATTTTTTTGAAACCTCATTAGCAAAATCCGATCAATTTGCCGTGTTACGGGTAGAGCTCGATAAATTTGGCCAGTATCGCACTGTGGCAGGCGATGACTGTGAATTGACCAATAGTCGGGAGATCCGCTTTCGGGATGAAACCAAAGCCTCTTGGCCAGTGGATTATGTGATCCCCTGCATTCATGGCTATCCTGGTGAAACCGGTGACATTCAGTCTTATTTTAACCTGATCCAGCTGCCCTATTTTGGCTGTGAGTCCGAAGCGAGTAGCAACTGCTTTAACAAGATCACCGCTAAGATGTGGTTTTCAGCGTTAGGTATTCCTAATACGCCGTATATTTTCTTAAACCAATATGACGCAGAGGCCATTGCCCAAACTCAGGCCGCCTTAGCCGACTGGGGCTCGATTTTTATCAAAGCGGCCTCTCAGGGATCATCGGTAGGCTGCTATCGTGTCGATGACAGCAGTCAAGTCGCCGCCGTCCTTAAGGATGCCTTTGGCTATGCACCTTATGTGATTGTTGAAAAAACCATTAAAGCCCGCGAATTAGAAGTCGCGGTATACGAATATCAAGGGGAAATCGTGGCCACCCTCCCGGGGGAAATTATCTGCGATAGCAATACGTTTTATACCTTCGATGAAAAGTATGCCAAGAGCAGTAAGGCCCGTACCGATGTGGTTGCGCAGCACATTTCCCCAGAGGTCAGCGATCAGATCCGCGCCTACGCCATTAAAGCCTTTAAGGGCATGAAACTGCGTCACCTGTCACGTATCGACTTTTTCTTAACCGCTGAGAATGAAATTCTACTCAACGAAATCAATACGTTCCCAGGTTCAACCCCCATTTCGATGTTCCCTAAGATGCTGCAAAACCATGGCCATGATTTTACCCAATATCTGAGCCTAGTGATTAATAGCCAGCTTAATACCAAGCCTTAGGCCACTGAAAAGAAATAAAAAAAGCACCAAACGGTGCTTTTTTTATTAACAACATCGCCGCAAGGCGACATGCGACACGGCGGTGACATTTTCCGCGACACAGCCATTAAGGCCATACATAGAGGATAACCATCCACGGTAACCCGCTAAGCCTAATGTTGTTATTCTTTAATACGCTCGAGTTTTGCTAAATAAAAACCATCAAAGCCAGTGTCTGCTGGGCTAATCGTTTCATCTTCGAGTAAACGAAAGTTATCGTTTTGCGCGAGAAAGGCGTCGATTTGTTCGCGGTTTTCACCGGGGAAAATAGAGCAAGTGGCATAGACTACGATCCCACCGACCTTCACCATACGGCTATAACTTGCCAAAATCTGTTTTTGTAAGTCCATCAGTACCGGCAAACGATCCGGCGTGTCGCGCCATTTGGCATCAGGGTTACGTTTTAATACCCCAAGCCCTGAACAAGGAACGTCAAGCAATACGCGATCGGCGCTCAGTTTTAGACGTTTAATGGTTTTACTGCTGGCAATTAAACGGGTCTCAACATTGTAAGCGCCGCTGCGTCTAGCCCGCTCTTTGAGCTTATCTAATTTCCACTGCTCAACATCCATCGCCAATAAGCGCCCTTTACCTTGCATTTGCGCGGCAATGTGCAAAGTTTTGCCACCCGCGCCGGCACAGGCATCAATCACTCTCATGCCCGGTTTTGCATCCAATGCGGCGGCGACGCGCTGCGAGCCGGCATCCTGCTGCTCAAATAAGCCCTCTTTAAAACTTTGAGTGCGAAACAGCGCCGAATCTGAGGTCACCTCAAGCGCGCTTTCGACTCCGGGCACCAACGTGGTCGTGACATATTCTGCCGCCAACTTTGCCGCCAGTTCCTCCCGGGACACTTTTAAACCATTGGCCCGCACAAAACGTTTAGGCGCCACACAGAGCGCCGCGCGCTCCTTAGGCCATTGTTCACCTAACTGCTCTCGCCCCATCACATCGAGCCATTCTGGGCAGCCATCCCACAACACCGGCTGCGCCTTGGCTTGCTCGATACGCGCGGCTAGGCGCTGCGGATCGACCGGTAAAGCATATTGCATTCTGGGCAAATCAAGCTGATGGAATAAGTGCCACACATTCAGCAATTTAGAGCCAAAACGCTCCATTTCATCTGGGCTGATTTCCGCTAAAAAACAATATAAATTTAAGCGACGCAGTATGTCCCCTGTCACGAGGGCAATGCGAGCCTGCTCAGCCGGGACAAGCTGTAACCCAGAAAAGTGCTGAGAATAAGCACGATCTAAGGGTTTTCCTTGGTCCAATACCATAGTTAAGATACTGATCACTAATTCGTTCGAGCTGGCAGAAAGCGGAGAATGCAACATTAAAAGATCACCGTGAATGATAAAACCGGGGGATCATAGGAGGTCAGGCGGCAATACGCAAGCACGCAGACTCACAGTTAAGCGATTGCCCCTAAAAATGCGTGCACAAGGCGCACTTATCCGCGCTTGACCCATGTTAATCACAAAACGTAAGTGACACTATCGCGAGTCCATGCTCAAAGGCCTCCATTTCCCAATCAAGGTGCTGATTCAACCCTCGGCGTTC
>NZ_JBOFMC010000307.1:0-19338 GCF_051658185.1 Shewanella sp.
TGCATGGGATCTAATGGAACATATTTTAATTTTTCTCCAAGACCTAATTGATATTGCCCATCGGCATTGGTTGCGGCGAAGACGGGGCTTGCCATTAAGGAAGCTCCCGCTGCGGCGGTGGTGATGCCGATGATGTGGCTTAAGGCTTGGCGTCGATTAAGGCTCATGGTATTTCCCCTATAAAATGATGTTATTTATCAGATGGTCACAGCACATCGATGGACTAGAGTTTAGGAGGGGAGGCAATAAATAATGTGATTTGTGCTTGAGGATATCAGTCCGATTCACTGGCGGTATGGCCGCGGTGTTTAATCTATTTTTACGGGGCTAAGTTAGCGCATCAATTGCCAATTCAGCGCAGAATAAGATCCACTTCACTCTATTTGTAGTATTTATGTAAATTTTGAAGGATTTACTCACTATTTTAGAGGGGGTGAATGGCATTTGTTTTTGTGATCAACGGTCAATTTTTGTGAGTTGCTGGCGTGACGAGGGGGCTACGAAGGACATGATTTACTGCTATCGGTTAACAGGATCACAGTAATGATTAACAACCTTGCATAAACTTAACGTAGATTTTTTATGGGGTTGGAGCGTGGTTATGCAATTAGGAGGCTGTTGGTTTGATAGGGAGCGCGGTTTGCTTATCGAACAGTCTCAACATGACGCTTGGCACCTACCTAGGGCCGAGTTGCAGGTATTGAGCTTATTGGTGGCAAATCAGGGGAAACTTGTTTCTAAGCATGATCTTAAAACAGGAACGGGCCAGCATCCACCCCTGACGGATACCTCTGTGGCGCGGGCGGTATTTATGATCCGCTCATTTTTGGGTCCCCAATATGAAAGTCTTATAGAGACCGTTAAAGGGCAGGGGTATTTATTGCATGGGGGGGAGGCAAAAACGGTCAAGGGCCTTGGCCGGCGTTTACCCTCATGGCCGCGGTGTACTGTCGTAGGGCTGTTTGTTCTGATGGTGGGTTTATCGACTTTTTATTGGCGCCATATTGACCACAGTGCGCCGACCGCACCTTTACTCACAACCGAACTGCCGTTGGCGTCGGGGCAGCATATGCGCTTATCTTTATATTCCAATTCTAACACTAACAATACCTTACTCTTTGAGCTCGCGGAGCGCTTTACCCAAGGGGTGCTGGCCTGTAAGCGCAGTGATTGGAGCGAGGCGTACGCCTCTTTATCCCATGATAGACAAGTGCTGAATATTACTCTGCGCGGTGAGCGTTCAGGGCAATCGGTGATCCGTAATCTGAAGATCAGTGATTATAGGCAGCCAAAGACTTTTATCGAACCGTTGTGGTTACAGGAGGTTGGGATCTGTGGCTAAGTGGTTAACATGGACTATCAATCTGGTGATCTTATCGGCGCTTATCGTCGCTTGCGGGGCGCTCTATCTGCAGTCTGCCTCTAAAAAAGCGGTGATTCTCAGTTGCAGCTCTGAGCTCTTTGATAGGCAAGCGCAGGCTGAGGATGGGCGGTATCATTTGTTGGTGGATGTGTTGTTTTCGGCGGGCAATGCTCAAATTAACTATCGCTATTTTAATTTAGATGGCAGCAGCGCGGGAATGATCCTCATGCAAGGGGCTGTGCAGAGTATGGCCCCGAATAGCATGACCTATAATGTCTCGGTCAAGACTAAAACGGAGTCCGATCAGGTAGAGAAAAAGCATTGGCCAGAACATATGAAGTATCTGTCTTATATTAGTAGCTTACATTTTAGCGAATCTGGCAGACACAATCTAAGCCTTGAAATATTAGAAAGTGATGCGAGTAAGGACTATGCTGTGGTGCTGTTTCAGCCGAGTAATACCGTTTGTGGATGCCGCGTCGTCAATAGCCGGATTTAGCCCTCGCCTTTGCGGTGTTAGCAATTTAGGTGAGCGTTTATCCCTAGGTTAATTTGGAATGAACCCGCTTTGGGTAATAGGTATTTGTGTCTAAGATCCGTATCAAGCAAGAAGAATCGCTGTCGATTAAATTTAGCCACCAAATGGAGCAGGGGGACCAGCGTCAGCTTGATCTTTATTTCTTTTTACCTAAGGAAATGGGCATCGGCTCTCATACCCTAGATGAAGAGGAATACTACTACAGTTCGATTGTCGGTAGACGCTCCTATTACTCCGAAGGGCTGCACTTACCTTTAGTGCAAAGTCGTTTTGCCAGTTTAAATCGGCGAACGGTGGAGGAGTTTAGGTTGTACTTAAACCTGTTTGCCTATCAGTTTGCCGTCGCGGTTGAAAACGATGTCAAAGAGTTAAGGCAAATAAACGATGTAGCCCATTTTTACATGGCCCTTGATGAGTTGGCTGAGCAAATCGGCCAATTGTTGAAAAAATTTCGCCGCAATGAACCGGGCGATCCTAAGTGGAAATCCTATTTTGCGAATGCGGATAACTACCTCTCGTGGTTTTGTGAGCAGCAATTACTCAAGGTGCTCGCCTATGGGCCGCGCAGCAGTGATTTTACCGATATCCAAGAACGTGTGCTTAGCCTATGCCGTAATGAATGCGCCTACCGGGACGCGAATCACTACAACTCCGCCCAGACTATCCAAGATCCGAATCGGATTTCAAATAAGATGCTGCTCTTGCGGCGTTTAATCCAGCAGGGGGTGGTACTTAAAGAAGAGTTAAAGCCTTTGGGTATCGGTCTTAAAAAATTCACTACCGGTTTAGCCACCGCGCTGGTTATGTTGGTGGTGTCGGCTCTTATCATTGAGGCTCAGGGGGTCTTTAGCGGATTTACCATCGCATTGGTGCTGACGTTGGCGGTGATTTACGGTTTCCGGGAAATTTTTAAGGATGATGTGCGTAATGCCATGTGGCGCTATATTCAGCGCGGTCGTCCCCGTTGGAGCCGGATCCTACGGGATACCACGAGTCAGGCTGTGATCGCTAAGCAGCTAATTTGGCTTGAGTTTATGCGTCAGCAGGATTTGCCCGCGGCGGTGAGTGAAATTCTCCAGCATCGCCATAGCCAAAATAAGATCGATACTGAAATCCTTCATTATAAGATTGCGACCCGGGTGAGCCAGGGGGAGTTTCAAGCGGGATATTCGACCATTCAAGAGCAAGTCAGCTTTAGTTTTGTGCCCTTTGCTCGTTATTTAGAGCGCGGTAAGGCAAAGATTTTTAAGGAATCTGACGGTAAAGTTAGCCACGAGTCTGTGGAGCGGCGCTATCAGGTGAATTTAATCTTAGTGCTGCGTGATGGCCGCGAACCGGCGCAATATAGCCGCTATAAAATCACCATGAACCGTTCCACCATTATTGAAATCACGCAACGTCAGCTACCCGAGAGCCTCAATTTCCCTCAGATTGATGACGAGTAAAGGCTTGGGCGATATTTTGCTCGTTATTTTGCTTGGCCCGTTTCAGGGCGATTTCTGCGTTACTGAGGTATTGCTCTAAGGTTTGGCCTGCTTGGTAACTGGCAATGCCCATATTAATGCCTTCACCTAGGCCATTGCTATTGAGTTTCTCTAGGGTGTTTAGCGCAAAATGGTGGGCTTGAGTCGCATTGGTATCGGGTAACATCACGATGATCTTACCTAATTGCCAGTGCAAAATTTGGTAATGGGTTGGGATCTCAAGCAGTAACTGCACCTCGACTTCTTGCTGGCGGGTTTCTAGCTGCGCGATATCACTCATATGGCTCAAGATCCCTTCGGGATTGATGTCTATCAATAACAGGCTCGATTGTTCCCGGCTTTGAGGCGCTAAGGAGGTAAAGTGGCGCTCTAGAGCGGTCAAATTCAATAAAATGGTGCTGCGATGCGGGACATAATGGTGTGGCTCTGGCCCACGTAACCGATCGGCTGCCTGCTCGAGGGTGCAGATAATGTAGTCGATGTCGCCATCATTGCCCAAATGCCCTTTGAGGGTTGCCTGCAGGCAATGGGAGTGGGGTTGATTGGCGGAGCAGAGTATTTGGCCTTGCCATTGGCCTTGCATACTGATTTGCGCGGTGATCCTCGGCCACTGATTGCCTAAATCATTGGCCAGTAAGGCGGCCAAGTTATGGTTGAGATCGCCATTGAGCTGCATCAGTTGATCAAATACCGGATTAATTTTAAGCAATTTACCACTGGCGTCGGTTAGGGCGGTGGCCACGCTATTATCACACAGCAACTCGTTGAGTAAGGCGTGTTTTTTGCAGTTCACCAGTTCGCTAATGTCTTCAAGGGTGACCAATAACTGCGCTAAGCCCTTGCCTTCCCGTGGGGCTTGGCGAACTTGGACTTTTAGCGTCGGCCCATCAGGATTTTCTAACGTGATTTCAGCGGTCCATTGGCCGGATAGCTCGATTTGTTCCAGCATTTGCTCGTA
Source organism: Shewanella sp. (assembly GCF_051658185.1). Lineage (GTDB taxonomy): Bacteria > Pseudomonadota > Gammaproteobacteria > Enterobacterales > Shewanellaceae > Shewanella. Next base: position 4,344 of record NZ_JBOFMC010000307.1, read on the forward strand.
GGTGGCATCGTCTAAACACAACGTGCGTTGCAAACTTCGATCGGTCAATTCATCAAGAGGGATTAAGGTCGCCTCCGCTGCCTTGGGATTGGCGCTAATAATGCGCGCGTGTTCATTGGCGAGAATAAAGCCTATATCGCTGTTAAATAAACAATTAGCCACGTCAATACTGTATTTTCGTGAGCGTTCCTGTATCCGATACATGTGGTTTAACACGAGGACCGCGCTTGCCAGCAGGCTGAGTAGAATGGCGGTAATAATGACGATAGTTTGCCACTGCGAAAAACGCGCCGCGATATCGGCATTGCTGATGTAGGACACCAAAAAGTATTCGCGTTTAAGTTCCACTTGGCTCGTTAACTCTACCTTCAGATACACAAAGGTGGCTTTATCGCCATGAAATTGCCCAAAATTATTCATGGACATTTCTCGCCACAGAGCAGGATAGCTTTGCTGCAGGCTCGCGCCTAAGGTTTCAGGCAGATTGGTTAAGGGCGACGGTTCGTTTACCCCCGCATAGAGTAAGCCTTGGGTATCTAACACCAATAACGGGGATTTGTTACTGGAAAAGGCGGGCTTGATGCTCTCGAGCATTTGCACCATGGAATTATAGGTCAGCAAGTAGCCCATTGAGCTGAGATCCGGCTTTTCTAACCAGCTCATTTGATAAAAATACGGTTCGAGTTTGCCGTCGAGGGGAACAAATTTTACAGGCGAGGTATACACCTCGTTGCTGGCTAGATTGGCGTTGCTAGCCAGATCTGTAAGGGATAAGGCTTCTTTGTTGATGTTAGGCTGGGTAGAAAATCGATAATTACCTTGAGGATCAAACAGGGCGATGCTCAGTAGCTCAGGAATATGCTGCACCAACTCTTGCCAGCTTTCGAGCAACTTTTTTTGCTGTGCAGCATTTGGATTACGCAAATAGTCTTGCAACCGTTCATCTTTGGCAAAAAGCTGGGTGCGAAATTCTTGAAAGGCGACCTTATCGGCCAGCAAAATACCTATGGTCTGCAACTCGCTATAGCGCTGGGTGGCCCATTCTTCCTGCAGGCGTCGCTCGCCGAGGGTAATGATCAGATTTGTGAATATAAATATTCCAATCAATAACATGGATAACTGGCTTGCAATGGCCAGAAGACGCTGATGGGACCAATGTGGCCCTTGGGTCATGGAAAATAGCGAAGCCAAGGGATGGATGCTCAGGTTGTTATTCAGCATGGACCGATTATGCATAGGTGACTTGTTAATTTGGCTATGGTAACACGAAAGAAATGTTACGGCAGTGACAAGTTATTGAGATGGCTATGACAAGTTATAGAGAGAGCAATGCGTTGCCCAAGGTTAACGGTCATATGATTGGCTGCGATGCACCTTGTGGTGAATGTCACTGTATAGCGTAGTAAGTGTCACTCTGTATCCTGCGCTAAGCGCGGCAGCTTACATTGCCGCGCACCTTAGCATTCCAATTCGGCTCACGCTGAACTCAAACGAAGCACTAAAACGAAGCACTCAAACGCAGTGCTAAAACGCAGTGCTAAAACGCAGTATTAAAACGCCGCACTAACAAGCCACGTCACCGGTGTTTATCCTAGTTTGCCTAATACCCGATGTTTAAATTCACAGCCGTATGCCAGCACTTGCTCACGGCAGCGTGCAATATCGACGCCTTCAAGCCCTTCAATGGCCGAGACTTGGACCTGTTGAATATACTGGGGCGCTTGCGCAATAAAATCATGCAACGCCGCGTAGGAGTGCGCGAGTTTCGGTCGGCAATGGTGATTATAGGCCGTCTCATTATCGGCATTGAGGGAGATAGACAGGCTATCCACCCAGGGGGCGAGCTCAGGTAAGATATTGCGGCGGTGGAACAAGTTACCTAAACCGTCGGTATTGACGCGCACACGCCCGCCTCGTTGTTTGATCTCTTTGGCGACCGCAATGAGGGTTGGGAGGTTCAGGGTAGGCTCGCCATAACCACAGAAGACGTATTCCTCAAAATCGGCCACATTGCCAAGTAGCGGAATGATTTCTTCCGGTTTAGGTTGATGGCTCAGTGCCAATTGGTATTGATGGAGCTGTTTGCTGCCGTTGTGTTTGGGGCAAAATGCACAGCGCAGGCTGCAGCGTCCAGTAATGTTAAGGTAGCGGCTCTGGCGGATATCGTAGACGAGTGTGTCGCAGACGCTGGGCGTCGCTGTCGCGGTTTGGCTCGTTGGCGTTTGCGTGCAGCGCTCCCCTTCGGTGGCGATGGCGTTAGGCTTGGCCTCATGGACGAAGGCGTGGGAGTTGGGCATGATCTCGATTCGGTAGCGTGGGATGATATCTAGGCCTCAGTGTAGCGAAAGCCTTCAAGGATAACTGCCACTTAGATCGCAACTTTGATTTGGCTAGCATGCCAGTCAGTGTAAAACCCACTGGCATGCTGCGGCCGAATTAATAATCCCGCGAGCGGCTTGGATCAAACTCCAACGCTTGGTGGGACGGCGTTATGACGGGATTTGCCTTTGAGTGGCTTGGGCGCCACCACCAAAGGTAACAGCGCCGTCCTAACTGTTTGATATCATCGAGGACAATATACAAGAGTGGCACCAAAATGAGCGTCACGACGGTCGAGAACAGGATGCCAAAGGCCAGCGAGGTCGCCATTGGGATCACTATTTGCGCTTGTAAGCTGCGCTCAAGGATGATGGGGGCCAAGCCGACAAAGGTTGTCAGTGACGTCAAAATGATCGCCCTAAAGCGGTAGCAGCCCGCATCCATTGCCGCTTGTTTTATCGATTGTCCCTGCTCCCGCGCTCGGTTTACAAAATCGACTAAAATCAAGGAGTCATTCACCACTACCCCCGCCAGTGCGACAATCCCGCAGAGGCTTAATACGCTCAGGGATAGCCCTTGGATTAAGTGGCCAAATATCGCGCCGATAATTCCAAAGGGGATGACCGACATGATGATTAATGGCTGGCTGTAGGATTTGAGTGGCACGGCCATCAGCGCATAAATGGTAAATAACGCAAAGAAAAATCCTTGCATTAACCCCACCATGGCACTTTGTTCATCTAAGCTGCTGCCGTCGAGCGCGGTTTGGATATTGGGGTACTTAGCCTGTAATTGAGGCAAATACTCCTCTTGGATCTCCGTTGTCACCTTAGAAGGTTCAACGAGATTTTTATTGGCGTTGGCGCTGATGGTAATGGCTCGTCTGCCATCAACCCGGGTAATTGACGCAAAGGACTCGCCCTTTTCAATTTCGGCAACGGTGGAGAAGGGCACCGAGGTGCCTTGGGGCGTGCGGATCAGCATGTTTTCAAGGTGACCGACAGTGCGCCGTTGAGCCAATGGATAGCGCACCATCACCTTCACTTCTTCTTTGTTACGCAAAATTCGTTGGGCTTCAAAACCGTAGAAACCATAGCGCACCTGACGCGCGAGATCCGACAATGTCAGCCCCAGCGCTTCGGCTTCGGGGCGGATTTTGAGGCGGATTTCGCTGCTACCCGATGAGAAATTGTCGGCGATGTCATATACGCCTTCATAGGTTGCCAGTTTTTGTTTGAGCTCCTTAGATGCGGCCGCTAATTCCTCTAGCGAGTTGGAGGTTAACCTAAAGGAAATATCACCACCGCCGCCCATATTCCGGCTGCCGTTAAAATCGAGTTTTTTAACCGATAACAGCTCGGGTAAATGTTCGCGCCAAGCGGCGGCAATGGCATCGGCATCCACTTCTCTATCTTCGGCTTTTATCAACTCGGCAAAAATAAAGGCTGAGGTGCGTGAGTCCATATTGATATAACTGTGTTTGACCACATCATAGCCATATTGCTTGGCCATGCTGGCGTTCATTTGGTACAGGGAGTCTTCAATATTTTGTATGACTTTTAAAGTGTTAGCCTCTGAGCTGCCCTCATCCATCTCGAGCTGTACTTGAATAAAATCCGAGGGAATATTGGGGAAGAATACCCAGCGCACTTTACCGCTGAGCACTAGGCCTGCCGACAGGATCAGCACGCCAATAAATACGGCCATCACGTTGTAGCGCTGACGGATACAGCGCTCAAGGAAGTTGCGGTAACTATGGTGGATAAAGTGTTGTACGCCATCATTAAATTTGCATTTAAAGCGTGCCCAGATCCCCGTTGATTCACGCGGCTTGTGGAATGTGATTTTTGCTAAATGCGCCGGCAAAATAAATTTCGATTCGATTAATGAAAAGGCCAGACACAAGATCACGATTAAACCGATGGATTTCCAAATCACGCCCATAGGGCCAGACATCAGCAACATAGGAATAAAGGCCGCGATGGTGGTGAGTACCCCAAAGGTTGCTGGCATAGCGACCTTTTGGGCACCGCGGATCACATTGTCGATAGACTGACCGTGGCGCTCGACTTCGGTGTAGGCGCTTTCCCCTATCACAATCGCATCGTCGACCAAGATCCCGAGGACCAAAATAAAGGCAAATAAGGTCATCATATTGATGGACATCGAGAAAGGCTCGAAGGGCATCAGCAGCAGAGTGCCAAGGAAGCACACGGGGATGCCCATCATGACCCAGAAGGCCAGTTTTAGATCCAGGAATAAGGCCAGGATGACAAACACCAACAGGGCGCCATAAAACATGTTAGATAACATCATGTTCAGCCGACCTTCGAGGTAGTGAGTCATGTCGCCCCAAGTATCAAGCTTAGCGTTCGGGGGTAAGCTTTCGCGGCGATCGGCGACATATTGTTTGACTTGCTTAGCAATTTCTAATGCATTTTGATCATTGACGCTGGAGATCTCGATAATTGCCGCAGGTTTACCATTAAAGCGGGTATATTCGAGGCGCTCTTCAAAATCATCGTTTATCGTCGCAACCTGAGGCAGCATCACGCGGCTGCCATCTGCGCGGGTGGTGACCACAATATTGGCAAAGTCATCGCCGGTATAGGCTTGGCCTTTGGTACGCAGGAGAATGTCGCCATCTTCGGCGCGGATAGACCCCCCGGGTAAATCAATGGAGGAGTTTTGGACGGCGCTGGCTACTTGCTCAAAGGTGAGGCCATATTCGCGTAATTTATCTTCCGAGACTTCGATACCGATTTCATAGTCCCTCACGCCAGTGACCTTGGCGCGGGAGACCGCCGGCAGTTGGGTTAAATCTTCACGTACATTTTTGGCAAGCTCCTTCATATCCTGCAAGCTCATATCGCCGTATACCGATACCCACAGCACGAAGTTTTCGGGTTCAACCTTATAAATATCCGGTTTTTCAATATTCACCGGAAAAGTGGAAATGGCATCTAAGCGTAATTTGGCCTCATCCAATACGGTTTGGACATCGTAGTCGTCTTCAACTTCGATGGAGATGGTGCCCACGCCCTCACTGGCTACCGAGGTGACTTTTTTGATGCCATTAATATCTTGGATGGCTTCTTCAATTTTAATGTTGATGCCTTCTTCAATCTCCTGAGGGGCGGCGCCGGGATAGGCAACGGAGATGGTAAGTAATTTGAGCTCAAAGGCCGGATATACCTCTTTATTAATCAATACCGCACTGAAAAGCCCGCCGATTAAGAGGCTCCACATCAACAGGTTGGCGGCCACACTGTTACGGGCAAACCAAGCTAAAATCCCTTTTTGGGTTTCCATTATTGGGCTCCTCTGGCAGTCAGGCTCGGCTCGGGGAGAGTCTCCTTAGGTTGCTCTGTGGGTAATGCCGCTTCACCTAAGACTTTGACTAGCTGGCCATTGGCCATGTTATTGGTGTGGGTGATCGCCACTCGCTCGCCAGTCTGTAAACTGTCTTTGATAAATACATGCTCAAGATCGCTGCGCACGACATTCACATGGCGCATTTCCACCATATTTTTATCATTGATTAACGCCACTTGCTCATTACGCACGACATGGCGCGGCAGTTTGACGATGCCATTCACGGTGCGGCCTTTTATCACGGCATTGACAAAACTGCCGTACTTTAATGGCAGGCTACCCGCGGTTTTGTGGGCTCTTAAGTAGGGGTCTTTGATTTCAGCGACTAAATAAACCATGCGATTATCGGCATCAATCACGCCTTCACTGCGGATAATCGTGCCGACCCAAGTGTTTTGTTTGCCGGCGAGGGAGGCGGTTAAGGTGACCTCAGTGTCGGGATTATCGACGGACTCCAGGTAGGCGAGATCGTCATTGGTTAAGGGTAAACGGATTTCAGCAATGCGGGTATCGTACAATTCACCGAGGTTAGCGCCTTTACTCACGTATTGGCCTAAGTCGACATTTCTTGCTTTGATGATGCCGTCAAAGGGGGCGCGTATCACGGTACGCTCTAGGTTGCGTTGGGCGCGGGCGAGTGCCGCTTGGGCATATTTGACATTCGCCTGTTCTTTTTTGAGTTGTGGAATACGCAGACCCAGCTCAGGGGGCAGCCCCTTGTCATAGCCTTTAAATTCAATTTTGGCGACTTCACCCCGGGCGAGCTCTTCATTTAATGCCGCCGTGGCTTGAGCAAGCGTTGCTTCGGCTTGCATCAAATCCGCTTCGTAATCAGAGGGTTCAATTTGGGCGAGCTGATCGCCCTTTTTGACGATGCCACCAGCGACAAATTGCGCAGAAATGCTCAGCATTCGCCCTTGGACTTCGGTCACCAGTTGCGTTTTATTCTGTGGGATCACGACGCCATAGGAGGGTAAGTTGAGAGAGACGGTTTGCTGCTCTACTTTAATCACATCCACGATGGGCAGAGGCATTGCCTCGGCTTTTTGCTCAGGGGCTTCCTTGGTGGTCATTAATAAGGCGGCTCCAGCCGTAAATAACAGCAAAATCAGCAATGGAGATAATCTTCGTAGTAAGGTTTTCATCATGTTATGGCTACATCCATGCAAAATCACGTAATGGGGTTAAAGTACCAGAGTCGGTCCTGCCAATAAATTTATTTTTGTAAATAAAATGTGTATGGAACTGTTTTTACAAGCAACAGCTAAGCAATTACGGCATTTTAGGTACATAAGATCACTTAAAAAACGGCTGTTGTAGCGCAAAGTGAACGGGAAAGGGCGGATTTGGGCTGAGTTGAGTGGATCGGATCTGAACTGAGGGCTGACCGGTTTAGGCGGCATTGATTGGGTCTGTGGGGAATAATCGCTTAGCGGGAGTCACTTGTGTCGTTAAGCTGTCATTTGCGCTTACACGAGTCTAGATGAGCGGGGCGCTGAGTCAGTGGCGTGACCTTTAAGATTAATGCGTTAAAAAAGGTTAACGCGCTAAAAAAACAAGCCGCAGTTGCGGCTTGGGTTTGGGCGTTAATAGAGTGCTACTTCTTTTTTCTCGCAATTTTTTGGGCTTTTTTGGCCGCTTCTTTTTTGCTGGTTTTTTTGGCCGCTTCCTTGGCTTTTACCTTGGCTTTTTTCTTGGTGGGGGTCCGCGCTTCTTTATGTTTTGGACGCAGCTCCTCAATGACTCGGCGTTTTAGCGGCTGCTCAATATAGCGCTCAATTTTGCCGACAATCCGCATATCATGGGCTTCTGCCAGCGAAATTGCAGTACCTTTCGCGCCAGCGCGGCCAGTGCGGCCAATGCGATGGATATAGGTATCGGCCGAGCGCGGCATATCAAAGTTAATCACGTGGCTGATGTCATCGATATCGATACCGCGGGCGGCGACATCGGTGGCGAGCAGCACATTGACTTCGCCCTTAGTAAAGCGGCTTAAGGCTTGGAAGCGTTTCTTTTGCTCCATATCGCCGCGCATAAAGGCGCAGGCTATCCCGGCTTTGAGCAATTGTCCTTCGAGGCTAGAGACGATATCGCGTGTCTTAACAAAGACAATGGCGCGCTTAACGTCTTCCTGACGCAGCAAATGGCACAGTAGGGCAAATTTATGCTCTTTGTCGTCGGCTAAATGGATCCATTGATGGATTTTTGCTTTTTCGCTGCGCGGGGCATCTACATCAATTTCGATAGGGTCATTAAGCACTTCACGGGCAAAACGATGCACGCCGCCACCTTCTAAGGTGGCAGAAAACAACATGTTTTGTTTACGGCCTTGGGCTTCGATGGCGATAGCTTGCACGACCGACGAAAAGCCCATATCAAGCATGCGATCGGCTTCATCGATGATGAGTACATCGACTTCTTCGGCGCTAAATTTGCCTTTATCTAAGTATTCCATCAAGCGCCCTGGGGTCGCGACCAGAATATCAATGTTGCCAGCTAAGGCTTCTTCCTGAGGTCCATAGGGCACGCCGCCGGTAATAATGGCGATATCGAGCCCTTGGTTTGTGGCTAAATGGCAGGCATAGCGGTGGATTTGGCTGGCTAATTCCCGGGTTGGCGTGAGGATTAAGATCCGCGCTTGGCCGGAGAATCGACGGGGAAAGTCGATTAAATGTTGCAATGCTGGCAGTAAAAAACTGGCGGTTTTACCCGTACCGGTCGGGGCGCGCGCCAAAATATCCCGTTGCTCGAGCGCATAAGGGATGGTTTCTTGCTGGATGGTCGTGGGCGAATGATGCCCCATGGCTTTAAGTGACTCTAATAAGCTAGGGTCAAGCTGGAAATCTTCAAATTGCATGCGCAGCGTCTCGACGGATAATAGCCGAGCATTATAAAGGTTATGGCGGTTAACTTAAATAACTTAATCTCATCCAGACCCGCTCTCTCAACCACTGCAGGCGCATTTTTACATTTTAAGATAAAAAGCGTGGGTTAATTGCACCATTGCTGGAGTGTATTGCCCCTGTTTGTCGCGTACGGTGAGTTGACTGACCTTAGGGGGGAGATCCGCAGGGACGGCGCTATCGGGTGATTGGCTCAGCAAATACAGCACCCGATTGGCGGCCTTCCCCTCAACGCTGTGGATATCAACCCTTTCAAGTAGATTAAGCCCAGCGGCGCGGATTAAAGGATTAAAACGCGCAAGGCTTTGCACCGGCAGGATCAGACTGGTGCGCCCGTTTGCGGTTAAGCAGCGCGCCACTGCCGCAAGTAACTCGGTAAAACTTAAATGCGCCGTATGCCGGGCGATAGCCCTATGAGTCGCCTCGGCTTGGGGGCCATGTTCGAAATAGGGCGGGTTACAGATAATGTGATCAAAATACTGCTGCCATTGAGGGGCTTGGCTAAATTCCTGAATACGGGTTTGTTGTAACTCTAACCTTGAGGCCCAAGGGCTGTGGTTGATATTGTGCTGGCAGGCGACTGCGGCGCGAGGTTCGAGTTCAACGCAGGTGATAGCAGCCTGACTGCGCTGGGCCGCCATCAAGCTCAGTAAGCCACTGCCCGCGCCGATATCAAGGATACGCTTAGCCTCGGTGAGCGGCGCCCAAGCACCTAAGATGACGGCGTCGGTACTGACGGGCATGCCGCAGCCCAGATCGTCAATATGAAATTGTTTGAAGGTAAATGCCATGGGTAATGGGTATTTTGGGCTTAGGGAGTTCCAATGTTAGCCCGCCATTTTACGGCCTTATGGCGGTGTTTGGCTAACGCTTTCACCCATCTTTATCTTGATGAATATGTATTGTATGGGGCATGGCGGATGTCAGCGGCATGCGTTTGGCTCTAGCGTCAATTTTGGCTACAACACGGTTTTGTTTACAACTCTGCTAACGACGCGTTAGCAGCTACTTAGCATCTCAACGTCTTTTTATGCATTTTAAGTCAATATGCTTGTATTGTTTCTTTAGTTTTGTTATTAGTTCCGACCCCCATTTTTAATCAATTTTATGATGAATGGTGCGGCAATGGGGTTTTTGACAGGCTTGAGGGACGACAGTGGACTTTTTTTGCCATTATCGTACATAAACTCGCCAGCTATCGAGCATATTTACCTCTAAAGAGTGTAAACATAGATTTGCACTGCGGATGGCAGAGTGTTAGCAATAGCTAAACGATAAATAATCACTTAAGTTTGTAACAAACAATAAGACAAGATGGGGCATCCTGTGCAAAACAATCAAATGAGTTTTGGTGATACATTAGGCTTAGGTTTTATGACCTTTGCATTTTTTTTGGGGGCGGGTAACTTAATATTTCCGCCATTTGCGGGGATGCTTGCAGGGGAAAATATGCCCCTTGCGATGGTAGGATTTTTGATTACGGCCGTGGGTTTACCTTTAGTTGGATTGATTGCCGTGGCGAAGGCTCAAGGTAAGGTCATGGCGATGCTGCCTGTCTTTGCGGCAACGGCCTTGGCCGTGGCTATTTATGTCATTATTGGCCCTGCCTTTGCTGCGCCGCGTACCGGTTTAGTGGCCTATGAAATTGGTGCAAAACCGTTTATCGACAATACCACGGCGACGTTTTTACTGGCGGGTGTCGAGTTTAATTTGTCGCAGCTGCTTTATACCTTAGGCTTCTTTATTGTGACCATGTTATTGGCCTTGTTTCCGGGTAAATTGCTCGACAGCGTCGGTAAAGTGTTAACGCCGATTTTACTGTTATTGTTGATTGGACTGGCGGTATCGGTGTTGTTTTTACCTGCATCGGAGGCGGGCGTACCCGTAGGGGATTATCAGCACCATCCGCTGACCAAAGGGATTTTGGAAGGTTACAACACGATGGATACTCTGGCGTCCCTAATGTTTGGGATGTTGATTATTGATATTCTTCGTAAAAAAGGTATCGAGCAACCTAGCGCCCAGACCAAGTATTTGATCAGAGCGGCCCTGATTGCCGCCGCAGGTCTTGCCTTTGTGTATGTGTCATTGTTCTTTTTAGGGGCAACGGCGGGCGATATTGCCAAGGGCGCCAAAAATGGTGGCGAGATTTTAACTAATTATGTTACCCACGAGTTTGGCCAGTTAGGGGTCGTGTTACTCTCAGGTGTCGTGACCTTAGCCTGTTTGACGACGGCGGTGGGGCTGATTAGCGCTTGCGCTGAGTTTTTTAATGAGCTGCTGCCTAAATTGTCTTATCGGTTTTTGGTGATTTTGTTAAGTGCACTGTGCGCACTCATCGCCAACGTTGGCTTAACTCAGTTAATTGCCATCAGTATTCCAGTGTTGATGACGGTTTACCCTGTCGCGATTGCGCTGGTTGCGGTCACGTTCTTAACCGATTATTTTGCACATCCGCAATTTGCCCATCGCGCGGCCTTGTCGGTTGCGCTCTTGCTGGGCATTTTTGATGGTATTAAGGTTGCCGCAGGCAGCTTAACCGATACCAGTGGCAATGGGATTAATGCCCTCGCGCAAGGCTTGATTGATCTTGTCAGTGCGATGTCGCCTCTATTATCAATGCTGCCTTTGTATGAAGAGGGCATGGCGTGGTTAATTCCGACTCTCGTGGTTATCCTGTTGTGTTTAATCTTTGGCCGAGGCAAAGCGGTCACGGCGGCTTAACGCCAAGTTCGGCGCACGGGGTAAGCGGATCGGCTTACCCTTTGCTATTCCCTTTGCTATTGTTGAGCCAGTACTATCGTCGAGCCTACGCTATCCCTGAGAGCGTGCTGCGGAGGCTGTTGAGAGCGTGCTGCCGAGAGCGTGCCACCGAGAGAGTGCAGCAGAGGTGATACCAGAGTGATGGAGCGAGAGTGTCTATAATGTCTCGAAGCGATCCGCTGATCGATGCCTTCCTTGATGATCTTTGGTCAACCAAAGGCTTAAGCGATAATACGCTCAGCGCCTATCGCAGTGATTTATGTCATTTTGAGCACTATCTGCGCCAGCAAGGGCTCACCTTGCTGGCGGTCTCCCAGACTGAGGTGCGCGGCTATCTCGCCTTTAGGTTAGAGCAGGACTTTGCCCGTAGCAGCAGCGCAAGGCTGATGAGTAGCTTAAGGCGCTTTTACGCCTATTTGCTGCACAAGCAGCAGATAGCGACGGACCCGATGGCCCTTATCGAATCCCCCCAATTAAGTCGGCAGTTGCCCGACTCCTTAAGTGAATCCCAAGTGAGCCGTTTATTGGCCGAGCCCGATGTTGATGATCCGCTGGAGCGGCGCGATAAAGCGATGCTGGAATTGTTATACGCCACGGGCCTTAGGGTCAGCGAGCTGGTGGGCTTGACCATGGAGCAGCTGAGTTTACGTCAAGGCTTAGTGCGGATTGTGGGTAAAGGTGGCAAGGAGCGCTTAGTGCCATTAGGCGAACTGGCGGTTGCTGAAGTCGAGGCCTATTTAACCGAGGCTCGCCAAATATTGCTTGGCTACAAGCAGTCTGATGTGCTGTTTCCCTCGCGGCGCGGGCAGATGATGACACGGCAAACCTTTTGGCATCGGATTAAACGCTATGCGCTGCGGGCGGGAATTGAAACTGAGCTTTCGCCCCATACGCTGCGCCATGCGTTTGCGACTCATTTGCTCAATCACGGCGCCGATCTGCGGGTGGTGCAGTTACTTTTAGGTCACAGTGATTTATCAACTACGCAAATTTATACTCACGTAGCGCGCGCAAGATTGCAGGCATTACATGAGCAATATCACCCTAGAGCCTAAAAGTTGCCTATCCACAGCGGAGGCATTTGCATTTTTTGCAGCTTGTCTGTAACTTTTGGCCATTAACGCGGGTCTATTGTCATACAGTATTTGAAGGCCCACCCTTAATCTCCTTTAGTGAGACCCCATTTATAGGATTTACCGATGAAGTTGACCCGTGCACTATCCCTTGTTGTTTCGCTTGTTTTAACGCCTTTGCTTGGCACGGCGATGGCTGCGCCTTCGCCAGCGGACACTGAGGTGATTAAGCAAAAAATGAGTGACATGTTAGATGTCGAAGTCATTTCGCTGCAGGATTCGATCATTGACGGTTTTTATGAGGCCATCACCAATCGTGGCGTGCTGTATATTAGCCGTGACGGTTCAAAAATGTTCCATGGCAATTTGTATGATCTTGATAAAGGTATGAAAAATCTTACAGATGCCGCCTTAGCCGGACCGCGTTTAGCGATGCTTAAACCGCTTGAAAAGAATATGCTGGTCTATAAAGCCAAGAACGAAAAGCACGTGGTGACGGTCTTTACCGATGTCAGTTGCGGGTATTGCCGTAAACTCCATAACGAGATTGCCGAATACAATAAATTGGGCATTACCATCCGTTATCTTGCCTTCCCGCGCGCGGGCGTACCTTCGGCGAATGCCGATGAAATGCAATCGATTTGGTGTGCGAAGGATAATCTTAACGCCATGACGCAAGCGGCAAACGGTAAGTCAGTTGCTAAGGCGAGCTGTGATGCCAAAATTGCTGAACAGTATGAATTAGGGATGAGCTTTGGTGTGAATGGCACCCCAGCCATGGTCTTACAAGATGGTAATATGATCCCAGGCTATCAACCGCCAGCAGATTTACTGCGCACCTTAGAGTCGCGTCAGTAAACGTGAGCGACTGACATTGGTGTCATTAAAGGTGAGCTTAAGGCTCACCTTTTTGTTATCTTAGCCGACATGATTGCGTGTTTGCGCCGAGTGTTTGAACTCATCGCTTGAGCTTATGGTTTGAGCTCATGCTTTGAGTGAAGAGCCTAAGTTTGTGCGTGAGCCGAGTGCCTTATTCCTTAAATTGGCGCCGTATAAGTGCCGATGATTGCTTGAGAGTTTACGCCCCTTGATCCATAAGATAGTCCGCCGTCCCAGCGTTGATGATAGTCACTTACCCGCTCACCTTGCTCCGCTGTTAAGGCAGCTTTATGCGAGGCGCGGGGCCATGCCCCATGAATGTGAGCTCAGCCTAAAAGGCCTATTGCGGCCAGATACCATGAAAGGCCTGACCGAGGCCGCGGCACTTATCGCCGATGCCATGCAGGCCAATAAGTCGATGTTGATTGTCGGTGATTTTGATGCCGATGGTGCCACCTCCACTAGCGTGTGTATGTTGGCGCTGCGGATGATGGGGGCGACACTTGTGGATTATCTCATCCCCAATCGCTTTGATTACGGCTATGGCCTCAGCCCCGAAATTGTTGCCGTCGCCGCGAGTAAGCAAGCAGAGCTCTTAATCACCGTAGATAACGGCATCTCATCCATTGATGGAGTCGCGGCGGCGAAAGCTTTTGGCATGCAAGTGGTGATCACTGACCATCATTTACCCGGCCATGAATTGCCCAAGGCCGATGCCATCGTCAATCCCAATCAGCCTGGGTGCCCTTTTGCGAGTAAATCGATTGCCGGCGTGGGGGTGGCTTTTTATCTGATGACGGCGCTGCGCGCTGAGCTACGCGATCGTCACTGGTATCAAGCTCGCGGGATTGCCGAGCCTAATCTCGGCACTTTGTTGGATATAGTCGCCCTTGGCACGGTTGCCGATGTGGTCGCCCTTGATGCCAATAATCGTATCTTAGTTGAGGCGGGCTTGCAGCGGGTGCGCAGTGGGCGTTGCCGCGTTGGCATTACTGCCTTGTTGGAAGTCGCGAAACGCAATCCTGCTCGGATTGTTGCCTCTGACTTTGGTTTTGCCGTGGGGCCCCGGCTCAATGCGGCTGGTCGGCTGGATGAAATGGCCCTCGGGGTCGAAACCTTGCTGTGTGACGACATCATGCAAGCGCGGCGGATGGCGGCAGAGCTCGATGGGTTAAACCAAGAGCGACGTGAGCTTGAGGTGGGCATGCAGCAAGAGGCACTTAAAAGCCTTGACTATCTCAAGCTCAATGAAGAACAGCTTCCTTGGGGGATTGCCCTCTTTCAAGAGGATTGGCATCAGGGCGTTATCGGTATTCTGGCCTCGCGAATTAAAGATAAATACCACAGACCTGTAATCGCCTTTGCTGACGCGGGCAATGGCGAAATTAAAGGCTCGGCGCGCTCCATCAAAGGTTTGCATATGCGCGATCTGCTTGAGCTGATTAATGCCCGCTATCCCGGACTGATTATTAAATTTGGTGGCCATGCGATGGCGGCGGGTTTATCGCTCAAGGCTGGCAGTTTTGCAACCTTTGCCAAGGCCTATGATGATGCGGTGCGTGAACTGCTAAAGCCTGAGCAGCTTACGGGCGAGCTTTGGTCCGATGGCGAGTTAACCCCAACCGAGTTAACGCTTGAAATTGCCCAACTGCTGCGTAATGCCGGGCCTTGGGGTCAGTCCTT
>NZ_JBOFMC010000308.1:0-13225 GCF_051658185.1 Shewanella sp.
AATAAAAGTCAGGCATTACTGGCTATCAATGGTTTCACCAAATCAAGCATTGTTGCGCCAGTGACCTTCTAAAACATGGATGTTTTAGCAGAGCCTACAGGGACGTATTTACGGCGAGTCACTGGTGTAACAGTGCGAAAGCCTGCGGCAGGCAATTAGGAAATACAATAGCCAGAAGCCATGATGCCGCCAATTAGCCCCTCTAACCATTACCGAAACTACTGGTTATCGAGACACTTATCGCGACATTTTGCTTAGAAAATTAAATAGGTAAAACGTTACCAAAGACTGTTCTGTATTGAGGCTGAGAAAGTCTCAGACATAAAAAAAATGCCACTACAAAGGGTGAGTGGCATAAAGTGCATAAGAATGGCCATATCACGGTAACGCGAAAAAGGGTGGGTAGAAGACTGATATTTGGGTTGGGAACCATGGCAACATCAGTCTCTACGCCGGGAAGTTAGTCACATTGTTGGCTGCGCCTGGGTCAAGCTGCGCGGTATTTCACGCTCACAGAATCCTGATAAATCACATCAACGGGCCCACTGCTAGGATACTTAAACTAGCAGTGTAAATAACATGAATATCACCTGAACCATCGGTGACGCTGACGGTATTTTGTACATAGGCCCGCGCTATCTTACCCAATCCAGCATGAGTTGCAGTCTTACGGTGGACATGGATGGCAATAAATATAAGCAATGCTGATTACTTAATTTTGATGGCATGTCTCATGCCAACTTTGTTTTTAATTTATTAATCAATGCTTTATGTTATGCGGCTTGCTGGTGGCGGTAGCGGTTGTTTGGTGGAATGCCTTAATTGACCACAGTTTAGTGAAAATACTCATGTCGCTTAGCGACAAAGCACTGTAAAGCAAGCACCTCGCGCCATGAATGCCATGGCACGAGGTGTTGTTAGCAGATAATAAATGGCGGTGGTTTAACGGCTGCGATAAACCGGATACTTAAGATAGTGCGTATCGTAGTAAGGGCTGCGCTCATAGAACCACCGCAGGCGCGCCTCGGGATCGGCGGCAAACGCTGGGTTTTCGAGGGCGTGATTAAATTCAGCCTGTAGTTTAGGGTCGTCGCTCAGCATCTTGGCGGCCAGCGGTTCTACTGCGTAGTCTTCAATATATTCGGTACGGGTAAAGATAGGGTTAAAGAAGCCCCATTGCAGTAGTGAATCTGGCGATTGCGGTTCAAGCAGTAACATCGCCAGATCGCCTAAGGGTTGATCGGTGCTGACTTTAACCGTGCCCGCCGGCAAGGTGCTGGTGACGTTGGTTATGGTTGCGGCGGCCTTCACTGTGAGTCGCCCTTCGAAGGCTTTAGTGTTAAACGCCGGGTTGCTAAGGGTATATTGTTGTAAGTTAAGCTCGGTAGCTTGGGTCAGTCGGCTGGTGTGAATGCCATGTAGGCTTAAACGATCGATAACCTCGGTCCACTGCGCCGGAATATAGTAGGCGCTGGGGCGAGTGACTTGGATCTCCGGCACAGTATCGGCCATGACGGGCAGATTGGGGTACAGCTTAGGTTCGCCTGTCCAGCGCACGACATCTGCTCCCGTGATTGGGCTGGTTTCTAGGCGATAATCAATGCCTTTAAAATCCCAGCCCTTGGGCAGTGGTGCTGATGCCCATTTGAGGGTCAACAGTGCTGGCGCGCGCTGTTGGTCTTCTGCAATCGCGCTTTTTAGGTTTGTGGCCTCTTCACCAACGGTTTTGAGGGTTTGCTCAAGCAGCACGTAGGTGCCGAGCACTCGTTGTTTAAAAGGTTTGAGACTGTGGTTTTCAACTAAAATGGTGGGCAAATGCCGTGCATCGCCATAGCCGTTAGAAAATCGTGGGCTAGGTTGCCATAGGGACATGCCTTTGCGGATGTCTGTATTGTCTAAGGCAAAAATCAGTGGGCCGGGAATGTGGCCTTGTTGGCTGAGCGCCGCCTCAATCGCCGGTCTGTAATTGTGCTCGAGCCAGCGGAAGCTGGCGGGGCTTAAGCCTTGGGCAAGGTTGTAACCAAAGGTAATGTCGTATTGGTAGTCAATGCCGTCGGTTACATGCACATCAAGGTATAACGCTGGCTGCCATAGGTTAATGGCCCGCAGCATATGCTGCATCTCAAGGCTATCGGCTTTGGCGTAATCGCGGTTAAGGTTGAGATTATTGGCGGTGGTGCGCCAGCCCATCGTCGTCGGACCGCGTTGGTTAACGCGATTAAATTCACTGCTGCGCTCATGGCCGTCGACACTAAAAATCGGCACAAACAATAGGTTAGCATTCTTGAGCAGGTCGCCCTTATCGCCCTTAAGGATATCGCGCAGCAACATCATGCCGGCATCTTTGCCATCAATTTCACCGGCATGAATGCCCGCTTGCACTAGGATGGTGGGTTTGCCATTTTGCTTGAGGGGCGCAGGCTCATTAATGCCTTCATCACTGGCGATATACAGCCAAATATCCCGGCCTTGCGGGCTTTTACCTAGGCTGACCTTTTGCAATTGTGGCGCTTGGCTGGCGAGGTGGTCGAGCCACGCGATGGTGGCGGCATAATTGGGGCTTTCAAGGCCATTGCTCTGTTCAAAGGGCGTCGCCCACGGATGGTTGACATCCAGCATGAGTGCTTGGCTGGCGCCCTGCCATGGCAGATTTGCCGGTAAAATGGCATCGTTCACAAAGGTGTTCGCCCGCTGCGCCGATGACTCCTGGGCGTGGGCCGCATCAAATGCCTTAATCGGGGCGGTGGGGGTGATATTGGTCGCAAAGGCAGACTGTGCTAATGCAAGGCTGATAAGTGTAACGGCAGGGTAGTAAAGCAAGCGCATGAGAAAATCCATCTATGTCATTATTATGCTTGTATCTTTTCATTAAACAGCCGGTTGGCGCAAGGGGCTGGGTGCAAGTAGGCGAGGGTGGAACGTCGGGAGAGGTAAGCATGGGGGGAGCATCGACCCCATGCTGGGCGCATGGGGTCGAGATGAGCGTCGGTTAACGACTTACTGCGGCGCTTTGGTGTATTTATCCATCACGGCGGCGCAGGCTGCATCGCCGGTGATATTCAGCGCGGTGCGGATCATGTCAAACACGCGATCTAAGGCAAATAGTAGCGGTAAACCATCGATAGGAATGCCCGCGGCTAACAGCACTGCCACCACTAAAAATGACGGGCCGGGCACGCCTGCTTGGCCAATTGCCCCTAAGGTCGAGGTAAAGATAATCGCTGCGTAGGCCATCATCGACAGATCGATGTTATACATTTGCGCGAAAAACATCGCGACTAGGCCATAGTAAATTGCGTTGCCGCTCATGTTGATGGTGGCACCAAGCGGGAGCACAAAGGCGGTGGTCGCCTTAGAGATGCGCAGTTCTTGTTCGCAGGTTTCCATATTCACAGGCAAGGTTGCCATTGATGAGGCAGTCGATAGCGCCATCACCTGTGGCTTTTTCATCGCCGCAATAAACTGCCGCGCCGAGATTTTGGAAAACAGTTGCACCACGACAGGGAAGAACACAAAGCCATAAAGCAGAATTGCGACCACAAATACCGCGAATAACTTAAATACCACTTCTAACGCATCAAACCCAAAGGTGCCGACAGAGTCGGCCATGAGGCCAAAGACGCCGATGGGGGCGATTTTCATCACGCAGTTAATCATCCACACAAAGGCATCGACTACGGTGTTGAGCGCGGCCAAAATCGGCTTGGCGCCATCGCCTTTTACCTTGGTGAGGGCAATGCCAAAGAAGATGCTAAATACTAGAATTTGCAGGATATTGCCGCCGGTGAGCGACTCGAACACATTGGTCGGGATCATCCCAATAAAGGTGTCCATGACCCCAGGCAGGGCGCCATGTTCCTGAGTCACTTCCATCAAATTTGCGCTGCTGTGGGCGGTGAAATCAACCCCGGCGCCCGGCTTGAACAGGTTGCCCATGACTAACGCCAGTGTAACGGCAAAGCCAGAGGTGACAATAAAGAAGCCGAAGGTGCCAATGCCAATTTTGCCCGCTGAGGGGCTGTCGCCAAGGCTCGCCGCGCCGCTAATAATTGATACTAATACCAGAGGGATCACCAACATTTTGATGAGGTGAATAAAAATGGTGCCTAAGGGTGCAAAAAGACTCGCACCATCGCCCATCATAAAACCTACCAGTGCGCCGATAATCATGGCGATGACCACTTGCACACCAATATTGCTCAATAAACTCTTGTTAATCACTCTGGTTAAACTCCCCAGTTAGGTTGGTTTTTGGGTAACGCGGCGCGACGTCGTGCAATGCTTGCAATGTAAAAAACGTTGCGCGGCAACCTTGGTTGACGTTGATAAAGGCGCTGGCCCTGCATAAGGCGCAGAAGACACAGGCAATACTTGCCAAGGAGCGCATTTGGCCCATCGCGCGGTGTTTTTTGGGCGCTTAAAGTAGCACGGTTAGTGAGTTGAAATTTGTGAAACACCACTAAACTCGCCACAAAAATAACTCTAATACAAATAAATGTGGTTTTGGTTGGTGAATGTGTAAAATAAGCCTTTGAAAAATGGTGATGCACTATTTTGAAAGGCAATATTGGCGAGTGAATTATGGGATTATGATTTTGCCGACCTTGGTGGCTGGGGCCATTTATCGCGCGATGGCGAGATTTTGCTAAAAATGGCGTAGAGGTTACAAATAAGAATCGATTTATTTTGTAAATCCAAATGCGAATTGTTTGCATTGTGCATATCGTTGTGTAAAATCCTCACAATCTTTACACAAGTTGACAAACAATCACCCTTTTGGAAAACATAATGAAAAGAACATTACTCGCGACTGCGCTATTAGGACTGTTTGCTGGCCAGCAGGCTGTTGCCGCCGAGGACACTGCACAATTGCGTAAAGTGATTGCAGAGCAACAGCAAGTGCTTGAAAACCTTGAAAAGCGTTTAGAGCAAACTGAAAATCGCATTGAAAAAACCGCCGATGCGTTAGAAACCAGTGGTAGCTCAGCTAAAAGTGCAACAACCATCGGTGGCTATGGTGAGCTGCACTACAACAATATTACTGACAACATCAAAGGTACTGATAAAAAAGAGTTTGATTTTCATCGTTTTGTGTTGTTCTTTGGTCATGAGTTTACCTCTAATACCCGCTTTTTTTCAGAGCTTGAAGTGGAGCACTCCTTAGCGGGTGAAGGCAAAAAAGGCGAGGTTGAATTAGAGCAAGCCTATATCGAGCATGATTTTAATCGCAGCTTTACCGGTAAGGCGGGGCTGTTCTTGATGCCTGTTGGGATCATCAACGAAACCCACGAGCCGCCGACATTTTACGGTGTAGAGCGTAATCCGGTTGAGGCCAACATTATTCCTGCAACTTGGTGGGAAGGTGGCGCGGCGTTAAATATTAAGGCCATGCCGGGTTTGGCATTTGACGTGGCAGTGACCAGCGGTTTAGCGGTTGCCACCACAGGGGATAAGGCCTTTAACATTCGCAGTGGTCGCCAAAAAGTCTCCGAAGCCAAGGGTGAAGATTTAGCGTATACCGGCCGAGTGAAATACACCGCTGTGCCAGGGCTAGAGTTAGCCGCATCTGCACAGTATCAATCGGACTTAACTCAAGGGGCTGCGGGTGTCGATACGGCTGCGGCGACCTTATTAACCGCTCACGCGATATACAGCCTACAAGATTTCACCATTAAGGCGCTCTACGCCCAATGGAACATTGATGGTAAAGAGGCGCAGGCCCTCGGCCATGATAAACAGCAAGGTTATTACATTGAGCCTTCCTATCGTTTTAATGAAAGCGTTGGCATCTTTGCCCGCTATAACGCGTGGGATAACAAAGCCGGAGGGAGCGCCGACACCGAAATCACTCAAACCAATGTGGGGGTGAATTACTGGTTACATGAAAACGTGGTGTTTAAGGCCGATTATGAGCAAACTGGCGGAGCAAAAGATGCCGACGGCTTTAACCTAGGCGTTGGCTATCAGTTTTAACCGCCGTGGTCCCATCGCTTAGCCGTGCCGATGAATCGTGTTTTAACGGTGCGGCTTGCGCGACGACAGTGAATAGTGAGTGTTAGCGGCGAGTGTTTTTGGCGGCAGGCTTGAGCGGCAAAAGCACTCCTGCAAAGTAAGTGGTTAAAGGTGGTTATGGGCAAATTGGGTGCTTTGTTGACAGGGGACGCCGTCACTGCGCGGGCTGAGCGCAGGGGGGCAGGTTATCTGCTGCGCCTCACAATGCTGCTGATAGCGTTGTGCGCTTCATGGGTGAAAGCGACCGAATATCAAAGTGCGGATGCCTTTATTGCACAAGCATTTAATGGCAGCAAAGGTGACGCTAAGGTCTATTGGGTCGATGCTGAGGCTAAGTTGGTGATCGAATCGATACTTGCTCACAGTTTCAATAAGATGCGCCTACGCTATTGGCAACAACAGCACGAAACCGTGTGGATTTTAGAGGAAATTGGCAAAGAAGCGCCGATCACCGTGGGCATCCATATTAAAGATAAGGCCATCGTCACCACCAAAGTATTGGTTTATCGAGAAAGTCGCGGTGATGAAGTGCGCCACGCCTTTTTTACTGATCAATTTAAGGCGGCTAGGCTCGATCCCCACACCCAATTGGATCGGCATATAGACGGCATTACCGGTGCCACCTTATCGGTGAGGGCGTTAACCAAGCTGTCGCGGCTGGCGCTATGGCTCGACAGCCAAGTTGCACACTCTGATGGCGTGCAACCTCATTCTGCACAAGCCAATGTTGTGCAAACCAATGATGCACAAATCAATGTTGTGCAAACCAATGATGCACAAATCAATGTTGTGCAAACCAATGCTGCGCAAGGTCAGCGCTCGTCTTCGTCGGCGAGCCTGCCAGCCAATGGCCAGAACTAATCTCTTTCTATGACTCGAAAACAACCCGCCACCCCACACAAATTTAAGCAAAAATTACAGCGTCAGGTGCGAGCTTGGCATCGGCGTTTAGGCGTCCTGAGTTGTCTGTTTATTCTCTTGCTTGTGGTCACCGGCGTCGCGCTCAATCACAGCTCGCAGTGGCAACTTGGCAAAACGGCGGTACTGCAACCTTGGTTGCTGGATTATTACGGGATCACGCCACCGCACCATCTTGCGCAATTTGGCACGAGTCAGGCGGCGCTACTTATCGCCGATAATCGCCTCTGGCTAGATAAAAAGCCGATACTCGAGGCGCAGCATCCCCTGATCAGTGCCACCTATGTGGCGGACTTTGTGCTGGCGATGGATAGGCAGCAACTCTATCTCTTTGATAGGCAAGGGCACTTGCAGGAAACCCAAGACAGTAGCACTGGGTTACCCAGTGATTTAGAGGCCCTAGGGCTTGAATCTGTGCCGCAGGAGGCGGGTACGGGCACTGTCATGCGGGTGTGGTTGAAAACCGCGGCTGGCGATTTTCAGGCGGATGAACAATTGCTCAATTGGACTCAAGGAGAGCCGTTAGCAAGCGTCACATGGGTTGCGCCTGCGCCGACGGTGGATCCCCAATGGGTGTTATTTGCCCGGGGCAGTCACTTGAGTTGGGAGCGGGTGTTGTTAGATTTGCACAGTGGCCGGCTTTTTGGCGCCTACGCCCTGTGGTTGTGGGATATTGTCGGATTAGCGCTTGCCTTCATCGCGCTCTCTGGTCTGTGGCTGTGGCTCAAAAAATAAGCTAACTCAAGGGCGCAATCATGGTCGGAACAAGGCCGCACAGCGCTCGCGACGGTGTGCCGTTGCAACACGGCCGCCAGTTTAGGCTGGCGGCATCGCCTTGCTCGGGCTGGCCGAGGCGGGAGAGCGTGGCGATAACGCCTTATCTTAATAAAGCGATAAAGCGTTATCGTATGAAGCCTAAGCCGATGAAAGGTTAGACTTTCGGCCCCGCGTTACGGATGGCATCAGACACTTGGTACTTGGCAAAGTTTTTAGTAAAGGCTTCGGCCAGATTTCGGGCGTATTGGGCATATAAGCTCTTGTCAGCCCAAGTGTTAATGGGGTTTAGCAGTTTGCTGTCTACCCCTGTCACCGCCACTGGCACCGCCAGGTTTAGGGTCTCTAAATGCTCGGTTGCCACCTGCTTTAATTCACCGCTGACAATGGCATCAATGATGGCGCGGGTCGTGGGGATATCAAAACGCTGACCAACGCCATGGGGGCCGCCGGTCCAGCCAGTGTTCACGAGGTACACTTGGCTGCCAAAGCCTTCAATTCGCTTCATCAATAACTCGGCATACACGCCAGCAGGACGGGGGAAGAAGGGCGCGCCAAAGCAGGTCGAGAAGGTGGATTGAATCGCGGAGGTCGAGCCGATTTCGGTTGAACCTACCTTCGCGGTATAACCGGACAAGAAGTGATACGCCGCCTGCTCCTTCGTTAAAATTGACACTGGGGGTAACACACCTGAGACGTCGCAGGTTAAAAACACCACCGCATGTGGCTCGGCGCCACGGTTATCCTGTTTACGCTGGGCAATGTGCTCAAGTGGATAGGCCGCGCGGGTATTTTCGGTGAGGCTGCAATCACGATAATTAGGTACGCGGTGATCGTCCAGCACCACGTTTTCTAGCACAGTGCCAAAGCGGATCGCGTCCCAAATCACCGGCTCATTTTTTTGGCTTAAATCGATACATTTAGCGTAACAGCCGCCCTCGATGTTAAATACGCCGCCGGGCGCCCAACCGTGCTCATCATCACCGATTAAAAAGCGTTTTGGATCGGCTGATAGCGTGGTTTTGCCGGTGCCAGATAGGCCGAAAAACAGTGTGGTGTCACCGTCTTTGCCGACGTTGGCGGAGCAATGCATCGGCAACACGCCCTGTGCCGGCAGCAGGAAGTTTTGCACCGAGAACATGGATTTTTTCATCTCGCCGGCATATTTAAGGCCTACCAGCAGCACTTTACGTTGGGCGAAGTTTAAGATCACCGCCGCCTCGGAGTGAGTGCCATCGCGCGCGGGTTCGCAGACAAACTCAGGGGCGTTGATAATCTGCCATACTGGTTTGTCTTGTGGATTAAATGCTTCAGGAATAATAAACAGATTACGGGCAAACAATTGATGCCAAGCGTATTGCGTGGTCACTCGCACGGGTTGGTAATGCTCAGGATCGGCACCGACTTCAAGGTCGGAAACAAACACTTCTTTATCGGCGAGAAAGGCTTCAACTCGTTCCCATAGCGCCTCAAAGGCGATGGGATCGAAGGCCTGATTGACGGAACCCCAATCGATGTCGCTAGCGCTGCTTGGCTCTTTTACAATAAAACGATCGCCAGGTGAGCGCCCCGTGCGCGCTCCCGTTTTGGCGACCAGTGCGCCATTTGCAGTCAATTCGCCTTCACCCCGTAGCAGGGCAAATTCGACAAGGTGCGCAGTGGTGGGGTTGTAATGAATCCGCTTTAATCCATCCGCCATAATGAGATCTCCATTGGTTTGAATTTGTAAGGTTATTTTTATTATCGATCGGCTGCCGACTTACTGATGTTTATCGCCTAAGGTCAGACTAGGTGACAAAGTGAGCCGATTGTAGCCTATGCGCAGTCCAATGTGTGAGCGAGATCAAGCCGAATGTTAAAAAAAAGGCGCCGACGGCGCCTTGGTGTGGTGTAAATGTTAATTACTGCGGGGTGTTTGTGGTTTGCCCATTGGCAAATATTGCACTGATATCAATGCTATCAAAGACATAGTTGGCATTGCAGTATTCGCAGCCCAGTTGGATATTACCTTCTTCTGCGAGGATGGCTTCAATCTCGGCTTGGTCGAGGGTCTTGATGGCCGCAGCGCTGCGATCGCGCGAGCAGGTGCATTTAAAGCTGACCTCGATAGGGTCGAATAAGCGCACTTCTTCCTGATGGTATAGGCGGTGCAGCACTTCTTGAGCTTCGAGCTCGAACAGTTCTTCGGCTTTGATGGTTGACGTCAGTTGAGTGAGGTGCTCAAAATCGGCGTTGTGGTCATCTTGGCTTGGTAAAATTTGCAGGAACATCCCAGCGGCCTGTTGGCCGTTAGCAAATAACCACAGGGCGGTAGGCAGCTGCTCGGATTGATTGAAATACTCTTCAACACAGGCGGCTAGCGTTGGTTTATCGAGTGCGACTACACCTTGATAACGCTCGCCTTCATCGGGCGTTAAAGTGATCACCATATAGCCTTGGCCAAAGAGATCCGTCAGCTTGGCATCATCGGCTAATTCGCCGTCCCAGCGAGCCACGCCGCGCAGTTGTTGCAGGTTATTGCCGTTGATCACCGCCAGCGATACCGGGCCATTGCCCTGCAGCTGGACACTGATATCTCCGTTGAATTTTAGGGTGGCGGTTAATAATGAGGTCGCCGCCATTAATTCACCGAGCAAAATTTGTAATACCTTAGGATAGGGCTGAGCCGCAATCACCTGCTGATAGCTGTGTTGTAATTGCACAAGCTCGCCACGCACATCGGCATTGTCAAAGAGGTAGCGCTGTAAAATATCTTGGTTCATGGTGTGTCTCACTGTTAGCATGCTTTAAAGCGAATGAGTTGGCGTCGTTGCTTCTTGTCTGGTTTATGCTCTGGCGCAGGATTATTAAGGATATTCAATCGCCTTGCCTCGGCATTGACGGCGCGTTTGGCGATACTGCTGGCGGTTTCCTCGTACAATGCCTGAGCGATGGCCGCGCTTTGGCGGACATCGGATAATTTTTTTATCACTATCTCTTTATCGTCATAGCCTTGACGTATTTTAACTGTGTCACCTATCTGCGCATTCTTACTAGATTTGGTGCGGGCACCGTTGTAATGTACTTTGCCGCCGTTGATCATGTCCTTAGCAATGGCGCGAGTTTTGTAAAAACGAGCTGCCCACAGCCACTTATCGAGCCGAATGCTGCCGTTATCGTCTGGATTGTGTGCCATAATGTTTTCCTGAAAAGCTCGATGAGCTCACATGCTAAGTAATTAATGGCATGAACAGTATCGCCATGACGTTAAAGGTGGGCTTACTTCACAGCCTTTTAAGGTCGGCAAAGTTAGCATAAATGGGCCATTTTCGCCAATTGCAAGATGGTGAGCGGCTGGCAAATAGTGTTAAGGGGTTGTTGCCGAATGCGGCCTAGGTTAGCATGGGCGCGGATTATTTATTACCTAACAAGAACAGAGACCTGGCTAGAGGGTCCAGATAAATATGGATTTATTAGATAAAGTTATCGCAAAGGCCGTAGGCATGCCGCATAAGCGCTTAAGTCAGGTGGTATTCTGGTTTGGGCTGGTGTTGAGTCTATTGCTGGCGGCGCAAATCACTTGGAAAGTCATTCCAACCTCCTCCCCTAACAGTGTGTGGTCGCCAACTCCTGTGAGCCAGACAAGCCGCTCTGGCCAGTTTGATCTCACCGGGCTGCAGCAGTTGGCCCTATTTGGTAAGGCTGATGCTAAGGCAGAGAAGCCTCAGGTCGAAAAAGTGGAAGCCGTGACCGATGCGCCAAAAACCACGTTGTCTATTCAACTGACTGGGGTCGTGGCCTCGACCGCCAATCAAAAGGGGCTCGCCATTATCGAATCCAGCGGCAGCCAAGAAACCTACAGCCTTGGGGACAAGATTAAAGGCACCGCCGCCTCGTTAAAAGAAGTCTACGCCGATCGCATTATTATCACTAACGCCGGGCGCTATGAGACCCTCATGCTTGATGGTTTAGTGTATACCAGCCAAAGCCCTGCCAATCAGCAGTTGCAAAAAGCCAAGAGTGATAAGGCCGTCGTCAACCGCGTCGATCAGCGCAAAAATGCCGAAGTCTCCCAAGAGCTTGCCCAGTCCCGCAGCCAATTATTGGCCGATCCCAGCAAAATTACCGATTACATTGCCATCTCGCCGGTAAAGCAAGGGGAAGCGGTTGTGGGCTATCGCCTAAATCCGGGTAAGGATATGAATTTATTCAAACAAGCGGGCTTTAAGGCGAATGACTTAGCCAAATCGATTAATGGATACGATCTGACTGTGATGAGTCAGGCGTTAGAAATGATGAGCCAATTACCTGAATTAACTGAAGTGTCTGTGATGGTTGAGCGGGAAGGACAATTGGTTGAAATCATGTTTAGTTTGCCGCAATAACAGGCGTTAGAGGAAAGTAAAATAATGAATAATAAAAGGATTCGACGCAAACTGATCGCTGGAGTTGTGGCGGGCGCTGCCATGTTTACCTCCCAGTTCGTTTGGTCTGAACAATATGCGGCCAACTTTAAAGGCACTGATATTCAAGAGTTTATCAATATCGTTGGTAAAAACTTGAATAAAACCATCATCGTTGACCCAACGATCCGCGGCAAGATCAATGTCCGCAGTTATGATTTACTCAATGATGAACAGTATTACCAGTTTTTCCTAAACGTCCTACAGGTGTACGGTTACGCCATCGTCGAGATGGAAAATAACGTCATTAAGGTCATCAAAGACAAAGACGCTAAGACTGCCGCCATCCGTGTTGCCAATGATAACGACCCCGGCCTTGGGGATGAAATGGTCACCCGGATTGTGCCTTTGTATAACACCGAGGCGAAGCAATTAGCGCCGCTGCTGCGCCAGCTTAATGACAATGCCGGCGGCGGTAACGTGGTTAACTACGATCCCTCGAACGTGTTGATGCTCTCGGGCCGCGCCGCAGTGGTGAATAAGTTAGTCGAAATTGTGCGCCGAGTGGATAAACAAGGCGACACCTCTGTGCAGGTAGTGCCGCTGGAATTCGCCTCTGCCGGGGAGATGGTGCGCATCATTGATACCCTTTATCGCGCCAACGCCAACCAAGCTCAATTACCCGGTCAGGCCCCGAAGGTCGTGGCCGACGAGCGGATTAATGCCGTGGTGGTCAGTGGTGATGAAAAGAGCCGTCAACGGGTGGTGGAACTCATTCGACGTCTCGATGCCGAGCAGGCCAGCTCCGGCAACACTAAGGTGCGTTATTTGCGTTACGCCAAGGCCGAGGATTTGGTCGAAGTGTTAACGGGCTTTGCCCAAAAGCTTGAAGGCAACAAAGATGCCACCGCGCAAGCGGCAACCAGCGGTAAGCGCCGCCAAGATATCAATATCATGGCCCACACCGACACCAATGCCTTGGTGATCAGCGCCGAACCCGATCAAATGCGCACGCTTGAAAGCGTTATTAATCAACTGGATATTCGCCGCGCGCAAGTCTTGGTCGAGGCGATTATCGTTGAAGTCGCCGAAGGCGATAATGTCGGTTTTGGGGTGCAATGGGCCTCCAAAGCCGGTGG
>NZ_JBOFMC010000309.1:0-5288 GCF_051658185.1 Shewanella sp.
AGAGACTCAGCTGCAGCTCGATGCCATCAGAATGGTGCTGGTCAGCCACGTGTAAACCACCACAGGGCTCCAGCGCCCCCCCAAACGCCCAGCACTCGACTGGGCGTTTGATTTATCCAACCTGCACGACCTTAATCCCTGAACATTATGTGACTCACGCCGCCAATTTCTGCCTATGCCCAACATCAGCCCTAAAACTTGCGTCAATGACGAGAGCCTTCAGGTTATACTCAGCCAGTGACTGGATAACACGACAGAGAGTAAACGATTTTATGGGACGGTTTTTCTTGAGTTTATGTAGCCTGTACTTAAGCCTACTGGCCTTTAACCTACACGCGGCCACCGCGCCCAGCCAGCCTGAGGCCACAACCAATTTGCCGATACTTAATCCACCGACACTTAATCCGCCCACAAGCCGTTATCTACCCGAGCCCGAAATCAAGCAAATCAGCATAGATAACCAGCCCTATGAACTCTTAGTGAGACCTTGGGAAGGCAAAAAAAAACGCGGCGCGAGCATTATTCTGCCCGCCACCAATGGCAGCGCCGACGCCCCGGGTTTCATGGCCTTTGTCCGGCGCAATATTAACGCAGCCGGCTGGGCAAGCCTTAGCCTGACTCCGCCACGAGAGCTCCCCGCCAGCAATTTTGCCACTGCCGCAACCGAGATAGCCGCGGCTGGCACCGCCCAGCTGAGCATCTTAGCCAATAAACCCAGCCCCAAAGTGCCCGCCGAGCAGCGGCGCCAATACCAGTTGCAACAGGAAGACTTTGTGGTTAAAAGTTTGTCCCAACTGGAAAAAATCGGGGCAGAATACCCCGGGAAACGACTACTGATCACCGCAGATCAAAGCGCCGCTTTGCTGATCTACTTAATAAGTGAGCAAAGAATGGCCCTGCCGGATGTGTTGATTGTGATCAATCCCTATAGCGAGGATGACGCACGCAACCAAGGCTTAGCCGCCGCGCTCGCTAAGCTCACCATCCCGGTTTTAGATATTCAATCGCCGGATGGTCATCCGGCCTCATTGCAAACCGCCGCTCAGCGTCAAACCTTAGCCGTAACCCACGCCACCCCCAACTATCGCCAAAGCTTACTCGCACTCAATTTAGATAATGAGAGTGCGTGGCAACAATGCCTAACGACCATCAAGGGGTTTGCCGCCCGCATGAGCGCAGCCGAATAACCCATTGATGTTAACTCATTCGAGTGACCCATCGGCGCAGCCAGCCTGCTTGGCTTTTGGCTTTTACCAGCCAGCTTGCCTGTCTTTATAAGCGGCATTGGGGTCCTTAAGTTGGCGCACTGCCGCTATTTTGCGATTGTAACCAAGCAACAGTTTTATTTGACTTAAGGATTCACGACTTAAAAGGCTCCGCAGCCTTGCCGACCAACTGGAGTTAATGCTGAGCTTAATCGCCGCAAGAGCATCGGGAGAGGTATGGCCAAGCTCGCTGGCCAATTGCTGGGCAGCGAGCAACGGATTGTCGCTTAGCTGAGTCACCAATCCTAAAGATAATGCCTGCGAACCACTGAGCACCTTGGCCGTCATGCTCAGTAGCAGCGCCTGATCCTTCGGCATAATTTGCCGCAGCGCCACTAATCCTGCCATATCGGGGACAAGACCCCACTTGGCTTCCATAATGGATAATTGGCTGTTTGCAGAAGCAATACGGATATCGGCACCGAGCGCAATCTGCATCCCACCACCAAAACAGCAACCATCAAGTACAGCTATCACTGGCACGGGCAAACGTTGCCAACCAAGGGATACCCGCTGCGCCAGATTGGCATTCCCTGGCAGCCACTTAAACAACAGTTTGACCGCCTGCAATGGTGAAGACATGACGCTTTTCACATCGAGTCCGGAGCTAAAGTGACCACCCGCCCCGCAAAGGATCACCGCTCGCACGCGCCTATCGCGACGGATCTGCTGAATAGCCCGATCCAACTGTTTAAACATCAAGTAATTAATTGCATTTTTTTTGTCAGGACGATTAAGCTGCACATAGGCAATCCCTTCGTCAATGGTCACTCGCACGCACGGTTCACTCATAAAATATTCCCTTACTGGTCAGGCCTGTTGAAATGTTAACATATTTGGCATGAATCACTAAAAGAGATAACATGTGGCTGTTTTTTGACGTTGGTCAAACTATTGCCATTGAGCTGCCGTCAGCGCTAAAGTCTATGTTAATCTATGGACGATAATGACAGATGAACAATAAGCATCTAAATAACATAGATTTTTACTGCAAACGCTATCACTTATAACGTGCGCAGCGAACACCCCAAAGCCGCTACTGCCCAGCCGCAATAAGGGAACAGAACACAATCCGAGCGCCAATGCCGCTCAGTGATAAAGCTAAGTTCGGTGATAGACCTAAATTCGGTAATAAATCTAAGTTCAGTAATAAACCTAAGCTCGGTAATAAATCTAGGTTCGGTTATGAACCTAAGCTCGGTAATAAATCTAAGTTCGGTGATAGACCTAACTTCGGTAATAAATCTAAGTTCAGTGATAGACCTAAGCTCGGTAATAAATCTAAGTTCAGAGATAAACCTAAGCTCGGTAATAAATCTAAGTTCAGAGATAAACCCAAGGTCAGTAATCGCACCCTGCGCAGTTTCTGACGAAACGCGGATGCAGCATTCAATCACAGACGCAGGCCAATACATTGGCTTCTGGCGCCTCAAATATTGACTGAACAAACACGCTGAACGACCAAAATGAGCAGTGTCACTGCGCCAAACACTGGGCAGTGACACTCGAACAATCCCATTATCGTGAATTAATGGGCATAAAAGGATCAACTGTCAGTATGACAATATCAGTACTCATCTGTGACGATTCGGCGATGGCACGCAAGCAAATCGCGCGCACCCTCCCCAAGGAGTGGGATGTCGACATTACCTATGCCACCAATGGCGCGGAAGGCTTAGAGGCTATCCGCGCCGGCAAAGGTGAGGTGGTATTTCTGGATCTCAATATGCCGGTCATGGATGGGTATGAAGTATTACAAATCGTGCAACAGCAGGATCTGCCAGCACTGATCATTGTGGTTTCCGGTGATATTCAAATCAAAGCCCATGAACGAGTTAAAGCCCTCGGCGCCCTCGATTTTATTCAAAAACCCGTCAGTGCCGACGCTATCAGCCACACGTTGCAGGAATATGGCATCCTGACCCTCACCCAAAGATCAGCGGTCGATAGCGCCCCGATGATCCAAGTGGATATGCGCGATGCCTGTCAGGAAATCGCCAATATTGCCATGGGGCGCGCGGCCGATCTCTTAGCCAAATTACTGAATGTGTTTGTCCGCTTGCCCATTCCAAATGTGAATGTGCTCGAGGTCAGCGAGCTGACTATGGCGCTCAAGGCAACAGAAGAAAGCGAAACCGTATCAGCGCTTTGCCAAGGATTTATCGGCGCGGGCGTTGCTGGTGAAGCCCTATTACTGTTCCACGATTCAAGTTTTAAGGACATGGCCAAACTCATGGGATTGGCCAACCCTGAAGATAACAATACCGAAATTGAAGTGTTAATCGACACCGGTAACGTGCTGATCGGTGCCTTTCTAAATGGCATTTCTGAGCAGCTCGACATGAAATTTAGCCAAGCCCATCCGGTCGTACTCGGCAGACATTGCACCGTCAATGAGCTCATCCACGATAACTCGGCAAAATGGCAAAGAACCCTCGCGATGGAGATTAACTATCGAATTGAAGATCATCATATTCAATGCGATTTGTTATTACTGTTCACCGAAGACTCCATTCCCACCCTTAGCTATAAACTTGGCTATTTAATTGATTAATCAGTGAGATAATACCTTATGGCAAACGATCAAGGCGCGATGAACGAACTACACTGGCTTATCGATATGGTGCAAACCATTGAGGTAGGGCTCGTGGTGTTAGATCGCGATTATCATATTCAGTTGTGGAATGGTTTTATGGAAAACCACAGCGGGATTGCGCCTAATGCCATCAAAGGTAAAAACCTATTTACTAGCCTGCCCGATTTACCCGCTGCTTGGTTAAAACAAAAAATGGAATCGGTTTTTATGCTTAAAAATCGGACCTTTATTAGTTGGGAGCAAAGACCTTGCGTCTTCACGTTCAACAACTATCGCCCCATTACTGGCCGCGCCGATCACATGTACCAAAATGTCACGCTGCTGCCGTTAGCGTCCCTCACGGGGCAAATCACCCATATCAGCATGATTATCTATGACGTGACCGACATCGCCGTCAATAAACTGCAGCTCAAAGCCGCTAATCAACAACTTGAGCATCTAAGTCAAACCGATGACTTAACTCAACTTTATAACCGACGCCATTGGCAAACCTGTCTAGACCATGAATACGATTTATTTTCCCGCTACCAAGGTGTTGCCAGCCTAGTGATGATCGATATCGACCATTTCAAGCACATTAACGATACCTATGGCCACGTTGCAGGAGACAAGGTCATCGCCCATATTGCGTACCAGTTAAGCCAATCCCTACGGGAAACCGACCGCGCCGGGCGTTATGGCGGCGAGGAGTTTGCCGTTGTCATGCCCAACACCAGTGGGGCTGACGCTTGGCATTTTACCGAGCGCCTGCGGGAGAGAATTGCCGAATCCACCGTGACCTTTGACGGCTTGACCATTAAAGTGACCGTCAGCTTAGGGATCTGCGAAATCGGTAAACATATTAGCAGCAGCTCCAATTGGATCTCCTGCTCCGATAAAGCACTGTACGAGGCCAAGCAAACCGGCCGCAATCGCAGCGTGATCTACTCCCCTGAAGCACAAGCCGCGCCAGAGGTGCCCGTAGCGGTTGCCAGCCCCGAGAGCGCTTGACATTCACCACGCAGCCTAGTGCTAGGCTCGCAACTAAAGCGACTTTTAGCCAGCCATAACAATATCAGCTGCAACAATATCAGCTGCAACAATATCAGCCTCAATATCATCGGCGGCAACAACATGGGCTGAATCAAGAAGCAAGCGCCCTTGAACGCCAAAGGCTTGTTAAAACCCAAACGCAGTAAAAACTAACGCGTTGTTAACACCCAAATGCTGTAAAAACCACAGCGCTGTTAAAACCCACGCCTCTTTAAACAGCAAAGCCCACATTAAGTGGGCTTTGAGGGAATTAAGCGCGACGCTGACACCGATGAGATAAAGGCTTAATGGGGAAAACCGTCATCTTCTTCATCGTCTTCTTCGTCGTCATCCATATCATCGCCAACGAAATAGGTGCCCCAACCATCGTAATCGACCTTCTGCTTGGCCGCTAA
>NZ_JBOFMC010000310.1:0-1907 GCF_051658185.1 Shewanella sp.
TTCAAGTAGCTGATGAAAATAGCGTTTGGCGCGCTCGTAGTCTTTGGCCTCAAAGGCTGTGGCCCCTAAGGTATACCATATCAATGCTTGGGGCAGAGCGTGCTTTAGTTGTGCAGCCCGTTGCTCGGCGTCGATTGGCGTGGGAGCATCGCGCAGACTATTGACCAAAGCAAGCTCTGCTGAGGGCAACTCGTTATGCTCAAAGGCGCGGGTTTGGGAGAGGTAACGTTGCTGCTTTTCGTCCCACAGGTATTCCTTGGGCGCAGGAGGCGCTTGATATTGCCACGGCAATGGTTGCGCCAGTGATTGCAGTTGATGGCTAAATGCGGTTTGCGGCAAAAACTGTAGATTAGCTTGTCTATCCTGCGTGAGCTGCAAGGGAAAATCCGGTCCACAAGCCAAGAGCGGGGGCGCCAGCAGACTCAGACACATGAATCCACATTGTGTTAATCGCCATGCCCGGTTGTACGCGGCTCTCTTGGTGGTTCGAATTGACTTATGGTGCATAAATTCCCTGTAATTGTAATGAGGCACAACGAGCCCAGCCAATAACCCTTTGGGCATCAGGGGCGAGCATGCTGGGCTGAGTTGACGGCGGTGACATCGATGTCGGCTGTAACATCGATGTCGGCGACACAGTTGACGGCGGCGGTAAATACCATTGCAACTCGCCTTCACGCGCCTGCACCCGATACCCATTTTGCGCATCATACTCGCTGCAGGCAATGCCCGCTAGCGAGAGGGTTTCTGGCAGCGCGCCGGGGATATTACCTTGATTGATTAAGACGAGTTTATACAGATCAACGCGATGCGCTGCCTTGGCTATTGGCGTTGGAGTTGGTGTTGGTGTTGGCATTTGTGGCTTGGGTGCTGCGGTATTTAGCGCTTGGTGGCTGAGGGTTAATTGAATATCCGCCGCCAGCGCCCCTTGATGGGCGACCGCGATGAGGGTGCGAAGGGGCCAGATGCGTTTATCCCCCGCAAGGGGCAGCCGAAACCAGATGATGCCCGCCAACTTTTCATCCGTCAGGGCGCCCAGTTGTTGCACAAATTGCTGCAATTGCACTGGATCGGCCTGCAGCTCCTGCGCGCTATCACGGGCGTGGCTGGCAAGGCGAAGCGGGGTTTCGCTCTCCACAGTGGTGCCAGATGGCGTGTTTATCAGCGCCGAGCCATAGGTGGGGAGGGCAATGAAATAGGGCACAGTGCTTTTGGCCGAAAGCTGCTTGACCCATTGCCAGCCTTTTACAGGATCAAACAGCCCAAGGCGTGGATCGCTAACGCTGTGGATCTGGAGCACTAATTGATCAATTTGGCCCATTAATGGCTCAAAATCAGGGCTCGTCAACCAAGCAGGCAGGGCGGTAATGCTGAGCTTAAGCCCTGCGGGCAATTGCGAGCGAAGCTTACGGAGAAAATCGTGATACACCTGCAGTTGACTGCTGGGGCTATCGTGATCGATTTCGATACCCGCAAGTGGCGTCCCCTCTGCCTGCCAGCGGCCGACAAGTTGGCGGATATGCTCGAGTACCTTGGCATCATTGATGTGCGTTAGCTTGCCATCTAAACGGATCACGGCAATTTTGGGCCGAGGATCTTGTTGTAACCATGAATGATTGACGGCGACGTCAAACCAACGTAACCCCTCTTTAGGGTGCGGATGGGCTTGCAGAGCGAGCACTCGCAATCCTTGAAAGCTTTCTCGGCTTTGCTCGAGGGCGAGTTGGTGCGCTGGGCGCCATTGGCGCTGCCAAATATACACCTCTTGCGTGAGGGGGCTGGCTGATGCCGTGGGCGAGTTTGTTAAGGATTGCGGTGGTGCTGGTGGGTGGCAGGCGCTCATTAGCGCTACGCTGATGCAGAGTAACAGGCCTAAGTTAAGCTGGCGCAGGTTAACGCGCCAGCGA
>NZ_JBOFMC010000311.1:0-11162 GCF_051658185.1 Shewanella sp.
TTCGTCCCTCCATTTGATAACACCCTCAGATTAACCCTATCGAGTATACCGCCGCGGCGGCAAACGCGCACGATAAGCCACTGGATCATCATAACGCTCGATGAGCACGTCAGCCAAACGCCATGGCTTAAACTCATCATACAACCTAGACCAAGTGAGCAAGTGAGCAAGTGAGCAAGTGAGCAAGTGAGCTTACATCACTCAACGCTTTTATCGGTACCGAATGAGTCTAGGGGTGGGATAAGGGATTGATGCAACGGCTGAAGGATGACCCGAGTCGCACGGAGAGAACCCCCGTTAAGGGGCCAAATGTTTGGGGCTAGATAGCTCTGCCAGCGCGCCATGACTATGGTATTGCTCCCCTGCAAAGCAATTGGCTGGCAAAGCTATCTCATCATCTGCACTGCAAATGAAGCCACACTATTAAAGCGCGTTTTGCATTAACTTAGCGTGATCTAAACAAAACTTTTACGAATTTTACACGTACAAGATCACATAAATTTGACTTAACATTTAAGGGGTTGGATTACGGTAACGGCTTTGAATACTGGCAGGCATCGCACGAATGCGCATATCGACCATTTCATCAAACGCCGCCATTAAGGGCGTCACATCCAGCCCAGCGTCGAGCGCTTTTAACATATAGGCGCAAGCCTCTAGGGTAGACAAACTGTCCGGGCGACTCGATTTACGGATCTTGTACCTTGAGGCATAGCCTTTGGCTAAATGCACGGCGGGATAATCACTTAACCACGGGTTAAGCTGCAGCATTTTAAACGCTTTGCGCCATGTACCATCGAGTAGTAGCAGCACCACATCGCGCTCTATCGGCTGCTCTTCCACACTCCGGCTTTGCGCCGAAGGGTACACCAGATAAATCGGTTTGCCACATCGCGCTAAAAATTCGCGTAATGGGCCAAAGTCTACGGCGCTTTCCCCAACATATACTTGCACGTCAGGCACGACGAGGCTTAACACTCGCACGCTGTTCTTTTTATGCGTCACCTCGGCAGGATGCTGGAGCACGACCAGCTGCGTCTTTGGCGAAATGGGCTGGATGCTGCCGCACAGGCAAGCATTATGGGGATAACCGCACCCCCGACAATAGTCACGGGACATGCCTAAACCGCCATGGATATCGCTCACTTTACCCCCCAAAAAAATTACGCGGCGACAGGCCCGCGCAGCAAAAGCCACGGCAACTCATTTGGCGAGTGACCTGACTCAAGCCGCTAAGGTCAACTGGGCAACTAAACCCGCTAAAATCGGCCATCTCGAACCAAGAATTCCCCTGCGCGCCCCGATTGGCAACACCGGTGACGAGGCGAAGCATTAGTGTTCGGCGACACATTGCTCTTGGTGCCAATGATCGAAACGACTCATGGCCATCATCAAGAGTAGCCCAACCGCAGCCGAACCCATCACCAAGGCAATCGCATAAGGCGCGGGTAAATCGGTTTGTTGCACCAGCCCGGTAAGGAGCGAAGCGCCACTCATTTGAATAAAGCCAAGCATCGCCGTCGCGGTACCCGCTCGCTCACCAAAGGCTGATAATGCCATACTCGTTGCCGGGCCAAGCAATAGGGCAAAGCCGATACATAACATGATCATCGGCAGCATAAAGGCAAAGGCGGCCGCCATGCCTGCTGTTGGGCCAACTGACTGAACGGCAACGGTCACCACCGCTGAAAACAGTAGCAAAGATAACGCGACCACCACCGTTTGCCGATTACCTAAATGACGGATCACCATAGGCGCAGCAAAACACGCCACAATATTGACTAAGGCATTCAGGCCAAACAGGCCGCTAAATACCAACTCTGACACGCCTAAATGCCCAATGAGCCACACCGGTGAGTAAGACACATAACTTAAAATCGCGGCCATCGCGGACATACACGCAAAGGCATAAAACAAAAAGTGCGTATTGCCCAGCACAGGTTTATATCTGCCCCAGCGATATAATGCCCCAGTGGTAACCGTGTTTGCCGGGCGGGTTTCGGGTAAACGGTAGCCGACAACAATCATCATCAACACGGCATAAAGGGTCATAAACACAAAGGTTGAGCGCCAACCAAACTGCATGGCAAGCAGCCCGCCCAAGGTGGGGGCCAGCGCCGGTATCACGCAAATCGCGCCATTTAAATAACTGTACATTTTTGCGCCTTCCTGCTGCGTGTAACAGTCGCGCACCGCACTAAAGACCACAATCGAGGTCGAACAGGCCGCCAAGCCTTGCAACACACGGGCAATTTGCAACCAATGAAACTCCAGCGCCGCCGCCGCCAATAAACTGCTGGCGCCGTAAAGCACAATGCCAAATAGGGCAACGGGACGACGGCCGTAGCGATCGGCTAATGGGCCAATTAATATCTGCCCTAAGCCCATCGCAAATAAAAATAACACCAGCGTTGACTGCACCTCACTGGCGGATACCGCAAACTCTGTTGCCATGGTAGGCATGGAAGGTAAATAAATATCTATGGCTAAAGGACTTAACAACACCATCAACATCAGAATGGGTAACAAATTGGGCCGCATAATCATCTCAGTTCATTATTTATATCGTGCTAATGCGTTATTTTAAATAACCTAAGGTATGAATAGAAATGGTATGATTTCCAAAGTGAATTTCCTTTGAGGAATATCAATGAATCTTGATAACCTGGCCAGAATCGACCTCAATCTATTGGTGATCTTAAAAGTGCTGCTCGAAGAGCAAAGCGTCACACGGGCGGCAAGTCGACTGCATATAAGCCAGTCAGCAATCAGTAAAAGTCTGAATCGCTTGAGGGAAACCTTGGATGACCCTTTATTTCAGCGCACGGCTCACGGTTTAAAACCCACGGCCCACGCGCTGAATCTTGGCCAAAAACTGCCGAATATTTTGCAGGATTTATATCAACTCACCCAACCGCCCACTTTTAATCCGCTGAGCAGTCATCGGCAGTTTTCTTTTGCCATGGTCGAAAGCGCCTATGAAACCTTAATTCCTTATTTTATTGGCCCATTACTCCATAGCGCGCCCTATATCAAACTCGACTCCTACGTTTGGACCGAAAAATCAATGCAGGATTTGCAACAGGGGCAAATCGATTTTGGTATTGCAGGCAGGGATTTACATCCACTTGCCGATCCGCGCATGCATCGCTTACCCGAAGGCATCGTCTGCCAGACATTATTCACCGACACCCAAGTGTGCCTCGTGCGCGAAAATCATCCCCTTTTGGCCGCGCTGACTTCCGCCCAATGGCAGTTGCCGCTTTATCTTGATATGGCCCATGTGCAGGTGCGCTGTGAGGGTAATGACTGGTGGGCACTCGATTATTTTCTGGCCGACCTTGGCCATAGACGCAAAATCAGCACCACAGTGCCCGACTTTTATGGCGCCGCCAGTGTCTGCGCCCACAGTGATTTAGTCTTTACCTTGCCATCAAGCTTTGCCCGCCATGCATGCCAACTTTATCCCCTCAAACAACTGCCTTTACCCTTCGACTTTTTGCCTATGGCCTATGTGCTATTGTGGCATCAACGTAACAATGAGGATCAGGGCCATAAATGGATTAGAGACACCATTTGCCAAAGTGTCGCTAAGGTATTTGAGGCCAGATAACGACTCTACAACCGCGCTAGAGTGAATAGAAAAACCGCATCGCGGTCAATAAAAGCCATAAAAAAGCCAGATAAAGCAAAGCTTAATCTGGCTTATCTGATTGGCTACGATTTTACAGAATAAAGGTCGCAACCTGAGCATTCAGATCGTTAGCGCGGGACTTTAACGCTTTCGCTTGATCAAGATCCGCGAGCGCCGAGGCCGTGATCTCATCGGTCACATCCTTGATCGCCACAGTATTTTGGGTGATTTCCCCGGTCACTTGAGTTTGCTCCTCTGCGGCAGTGGCAATTTGACCTGCCATATCGGAAATCACATTCACCGCTTGAGTAATTTCTTCCAATGCCTTGGCCGCAGCATTGGCATCTTCCACACTGTGCACGGCCAGATTTTGGCTGCTCTCCATCAAACTAACGGCCCGCGCGGTGGTACGCTGCAGCACATCAATGGTGGCATGAATTTCTTGGGTCGAGTCTTGGGTGCGACGGGACAACACACGCACCTCGTCGGCCACCACGGCAAAGCCACGCCCTTGCTCACCCGCCCGCGCCGCTTCAATCGCCGCATTGAGGGCTAACAAATTGGTTTGCTCTGCAATCCCTTGAATCGTGCCTAAAATACTCGAAATGGATTGAGCGTGACGGCTTAACTCGCCGATGACATCGGTCGCCTCACCGACCTCATTGGCTAAGGAGTTAATCGAATGCTGAGTTTTATGCACCAACTCTTTGCCCTGCAAACTGCTGGCCGCCGATTGCTGCGCGGCGGTGGCGGTATTTTCGGCATTGGCGGCAATTTCATTGGTGGCGCTGGCCATTTCTGTGACTGCCGTCGCCACCATGGAGACTTCTTGCTGCTGGCGCTGTAACTCGCCCACGGTGGCATGCGTCGTTTTAAGGCTATGCTCAGCATCAGCATCTAATTCTACGGCTAATTGGCGAATATGGCTGATCAGCTGATGCTGGCTACCGACAAAACGATTAAAACTATCAGCCAAGGCGCCCACTTCATCCTCGG
This sequence comes from Shewanella sp., assembly GCF_051658185.1. Lineage (GTDB taxonomy): Bacteria > Pseudomonadota > Gammaproteobacteria > Enterobacterales > Shewanellaceae > Shewanella. The sequence goes on from NZ_JBOFMC010000311.1 coordinate 4,631, forward strand.
TATCCACCTCGATGCGTTGGGTTAAATCGCCATTACCATCAGCAATACGATCAAGTGCCTGAGAAACATGGCTTAAAGGCCCAAGTAATACGCTCACCAACCAAGAGATGGCTGCCACGCTCAACACCAACACTAATAGGGAAATACCTAACTTTTCCAACAATATGGATGTCAGCGGCGCTTCTAAGGTCTCCTTATCAATCACCATGATTAACTGCCAATCATAGCCAGGCACCTCAGTTACCCAAATTAACTTATCCTCATTAGTAGCATCAAAGTACAGCGGGGAAAATCCATTTGCCTTGCGACTTTGCGCCGGTAAATCCCCGGTCAATTCATTATCAATCTGAGTGAGTGAACCCATCACCTTGGCGTGATCGCTATACGCGATCACCGTACCATCTTTATGGCTAAGTATTGCAAAGCCTTTTGCAGGTAAAACTAAGCGATTAATATCATCAACAATGTCCTTAATAGACACATCGGCGGCAAATACCCCCTCAGGAGCGGGATTGGCCAGCGTTACAACCAATATGTTTTGGACAACATCCACATAGGGCTTAGTGATGACGCCTTTGCCGTGTCGCTCGGCCTGTTGGTACCAGTCGCGAGTTCGCGGATCATAATTGCGATAATCTGCGGTTAAATCGGTATCCACCATTTCACCTGCGCGACTCCCGAAATAAGCAGATTCAAATTTGCCGGAATGAAGCGCTTGCAACAAACTAGGACGCAAGGGCGTATCGCCATTAACCTTTACAGAACCCACAATACTTTGGCGCACGCCTAACCAATCGCTAATGCGCTCAGCTTGCTGGTCACTCAGTTGTTTGACCTGATCAAAACTCGATTGCAACAACATATCACGCTGAACGCTATAACCTTGCCATGAGAGAAGAGCGATCACCGCAGAGAGGGCCATAACCACAGAAAAAATGATTTTCTGCTTTAGAGACAAAGACATATATTATTCCCTGATAATGGTAATTAACAGCTAATGAGAGTGGCGGCTAGGACAGCCTTATAACCTAACCCTATTATAGACGCATTTATAAGACCTATGGATTCACGATCGCTGCGCATAATCGCGCCGCGGCAACAATTCACTCGATATGGGATTTACTGCACAAAAAAACGCCGGACAACTAAGGGAAAAAACATAATTTGCAACGTAAAATCAACCACTTGACAACCAATCGGCAGCGAATGGCGTGCACGTCAACACGCAGCTATGAACACGTCAACGCGCAGCTATGAAATAGAAACATTGAGCACTGTACAGTGAGAACTGAATACTGAGTTGCTCATCAATACACTGCTAATCTGCGACAGCAGGCATCAGTAGCGCTCTGGCGCGCTCAAGACTTTGAATTTCAGCGGGCACTTGGGTAACCTCAAGCACCTTTTCTATCTGTAACGCCAATGAACGCCAAAGAGGTGCGATAATCTCGGCCTCCTTAGGATTGGCATTGCGGCGCGCCAATTGGAGTAAGGCCGCGGCCCCGACCACATCAATCCGCCCAAGAATACCATCGGCCAAGGCCATGCTCAGTTCAATCATCGCTGGCACACTGTGACCATATTTGATCACCTCACGCAAATAATGCTCCGCCTGAGTTAAATCACTGCCAAAGGCGTTATCGTCATTGAGCATGTGCTGGGCGCGGGTAAACATGGCATCCAACTGTCCTTGCTCAGCCGCCTCGGCCAGCCAATGCTCACTGGCAATGGGATCTCGCTGACACCCCTCACCATTGGCCAGCATCAAGGCTAAATGATACTGGGCATGGGGATAACCAGCCTGAGCAGCTTTACTAATATAATGATAGGCTTGTGTAAAATTTTGTTGTTGATAATGCAGCACCCCAAGGTTTGCCATGGCCTCGGCCTGCTCCCCCTCGGCCGCAAGTTGCAGATAATGTTCGGCTAATGCCAAATCGACAGGCACCGACTCTGCGCCCACTAAGTAGAAATAACCCAGCAACGCCATGGCATTGACTACCCCAGCCTTGGCGGCGGTGGCGATCGCCTGCTCGCCCTTGGCGATTTCAGGCGTACCTTGATAGCCATGGATCTGCGCCACCCCATACTCATAGAGAGCATCCATATTGCGTGGTGCCGCAAGGGAAAACCAATAGGCGGCTCGGGCAAAGGTTTCTGCGGCTTTTTGTGAACGGCTCTCCGAGCTCTCCTTCGAATGGGCTTGCGAGCCCGCCCCTTCGGTCTTGCTCGCAGACAGCCCATGGCCTTCGGCCTCTTCCGCCCAGGAAAGCGCCTGTTCACTGAGCATTAATGCCTTGGTTTTCAGCGAAATACCCACTAAATATTGGGCTGAGGGATCATCTTCCATCACCGCGCGGTAGCAGAGCTCTTTTGCCGTCACGGAAGTACTCGCCTCAAATCGGTAGGTTGGCGCAGCCCGTCCAAGGAACTTGGGATATAAATACTCAATTAACGCCAGCACATCCTTGATCGCCTTTTGGGCCAGAGCAAGTAATTGCTCCTGAGTCAGGTGATACTTTTCAGGATGAGCGCCGCGGTTACCGTCGGCGCGTAGCCGATGCAGCGCCCGGGTGGTTTTCACATCAATGACGCGTTTTTGATTGAGCAACTCAATGCGATCGTACAGATTAGGGCCGGTAAAGACGACGGCTTTATCTTGCCCTAACAACGCGGTCAACCTATGGGTAAAGCTGCGAATATGCAGCAGCGCTTGGGTTGGCACATCCTGCACATAATTTTTGGCATTAAGGTAATCCTCCAAGAGGGTTGCAGAAAAGCCCTGGATAAAGCCTTTATCCGTCATCACTGCCTTTGCCCCCATGATTAAATGACCTCCCGCGAGATGAAATTAGGCCAATGACTTGCCCTTAAGTCAGGTGTGACTGGCACTCACTGGCTATCGAGCCGCAGGTGCCACGCCACCATTGGCATAGCGTTATTCCAAATTAGGCTTTTTCGCGACCATATACAGGCGAAATAGCGCCAAGTTTACAAATAAGCCGATAAAGCTCATTAAGGTGTCGGCCAGCATCTGTAGCGGCAACCCACCTGCCGCGCCTAAAGCCGATAACTGGCTGCCGATCACCGACAAAGGCAAATAGAGCATCAGTAGGGCAATGGTTTTAAGGACAATTGGCCCGCTAAAACGAAAACTCGCCTTAATCGCTTCGAGGGGAGTCAAGCGTTCAACCACCACCATAAAATTCACATAGGCTAGGCGAGCAAACAGGTAAAAACTGATCACCAATCCCACCAGCCACAGGGGGCCAAAGGCGGCAAATAGCATCACCGGTGCCAAAATGGCCAATCCCGAAAACACGCCAGCCAGCAAAAGTGGCGGCACAAAAGGCAAACTCGCCTTTAACACGAGCCCTGGGGCGGGATGATGCCCTTGAGAGCGCAGCTCAAGAAACAAGGTAAGCGCCGCAATTAATAATGAAAATGTAAGTAATAACAGCATCATGGCTAGCATGTGCGGTGCACCAAATTGGGGATTTTCCAGATCCACTTTACTCATCTCAGCGCCAAGCCATAACTGAATACCGACTTGCACGAGCAGGAGCGGCACTGTCAGCATGGCCAGCTGAGCAAGATGATTACGGAAAAAGTTATAGGCTTCGGTCAAAATGGCGGATAGTGACATGCGACTTTCCAAATAATTGAAATAAATTAACAGGGTAAATTGCCGCTAAGGATACCCAAAATCCAGCAGCAATGCACAATAGAAATCAATGCGCTCAACCGAACATCACAGAAAAGCCCCGCAATCTTACGCCAACCCAGCCAATCGCGGCCGATGAAGACCCCCCGCTCACCGCCGCCGAGCTAAGTGAAACCGCAATCCCCATGAGCACCACAAGCATTGCACCCGATAAGATCAAAGGGTTTGACCTAGGGTGCGAATCGCGCCGCTGCAACACGCGTGCTAAGCGGTAACCCTCAGGAAGCGACTCAAGCTGAACTTTATGCTAAAAAGGGACTCTATTGGCTATCGATGCCACACCAGAGTCCCTCATTTATGATTGCAAGCTTAAGGCGATTTATTCAATCCCACACTCAAGCCCTGTCCAGTGAAGAAAAAGCCCGCCAACTCAACCTCGCTGCCGCCAGCATGCTCCTTGAAGTGGTGCTCGCTGACGATACCTTAGCGCCCGAGGAAATCACGCTACTGCCACACCTGCTGACCGACACCCTCGGTATGACGGCGCAGGAGGCGAAAGAATTGCTCGATGAAGCCAAACACATCCAAGGTAATGCGACTTCCCTCTTTGAGTTTACCCAAGCAATTAATGCCGAATTTAGTCTAGCGCAAAAGCAACAGCTACTGCTTGCCATGTGGCAACTGGCCTATGCCGATGGCCAACTATCCCAATATGAAGACCAAATTATCCGCCGCAGCGCAGATCTGCTGTATCTTAAGCACAGTGAGTTGATACAAATGCGCCACCTCGCCCAGCAAATGCGCGCCTAAGGATAATGATCGCCATTTAGCTTACGAGCCTCACGCCGCCATCATGCCAAATCCTCGCGCCGCTTACTTAGGCTAAGCCTCCTGCTGACGGCGGCTCAGATGGCCCTTTTGCCACCAGAGTAAAGGGGCCACCAACGCAATCAATCCAAAGACATAGAGCATGCTCGCGCCAAGGGCGACACCGAGTGCCACACAAAAGCCACAGCCAAAAACCACCAAGGGCAAATTGTGTCGCGGCAACAGTTTCGCTGCGGCGAGCATCGCCATAAAATAGATGACGACAAACACCCCATTGCTCCAAGCGATCAGATGCTCCAGATCTTGGCCGCTGATATAGGTCAGCACAATCACACTCGCCATGACACTCAGCAGCAGCGCCAATGCCCGAATCGGCACTCCGGTGCCATTTCTAACGGCAAAATACCGAGGCAAAATGCCCTCACAGCTAAAGCTCCACAGCAAGCGCGCGGCGCTCAAAGCATACACATTGACCGTCGCAAGGCCGCTAGCAATCCCTAATATACCAATAACTTGGGCGCCGTATCCTCCTAATAACCGATCGAACACCCCCATCATTGCGACTGGGCTATCGGTCGCGACCAGTAGCAGCAATAAAGTGCAGGCCAGATAAATCAGCCCCACTAACACAGTCCCCATCATCATAGCGGGGATCATATCCTGCTCTGGGCGGCGAAAATCATCGGCAAGATGAGTCATGGCTTCGATACCTAAAAAACTCCAAAAGGCGATCCCCGCCGCCAGCATTACCGTCGACATGTCTGGCACTCCCGCCTGCGTAATGGCGCTTAACGCCCCCTGCTGCAAGCCGCTCGCCAGTGACAACATCCCCACCACCGCCACAATGCACAGCGTGAGCGCAAACTGCAGCTTAGCCGACACTTGGATCCCCCGCAGATTGAGCAAAAATAACCCCAAGAGCACCAGGACCTCACACGCCACCATCGCCCAGCCGCCAAGAGGGACCAAAGCATTAACAAATTGGAAGGTCATCAAAATCGCCGCTGGCGCCCCCATAGGCACCACCAGCAAAAAGATAAGGCCAATGGTGCGCCCAGCGGTTCGGCCAAAAGCCTGTTCCACAAAATAAGCCGGCCCCGCCGCGTGGGGAAACACACTGGCAAGCCGCCCAAATACCAGCGCCACAGGAATAATGGCGAAAGTGAGCAATAACCAGGCAACCAGCGCCCCCGAGTTGGCTTTGTCGATCGTCATCTGCGGTAAAATAAATACCCCAGTACCCAGCAAAGTGGTGGCCATCAACCCCGCCCCTTGCCAACGCCCTATTGTTCCGCTATGTGGATTCATCTGTTAATATTCAGTGGTTTTGGAGCTATCAGTATAATGGGCTTTGGCAGCGCAATCTGCCTCCAATCTCAGTGTTATTGGCGCCGCCACCGGCAAAATGCCGGAAAATTGCCACTATTCCGGCAAATTCACGGCGCATAACAACTGAGTAGCCGCAGCGCCTGCGGCGGACAGTGATAGACAATCGAAGTCGCCGCAAGCAGCACGAAACTTAAGCACCCGTGTGGCCTCGAAGTGGCCCGTAAAGATACCGGCAAGTGTGAGTGTAGGAGCCATGTGCTGGCAAACCCCTGGATAAGTCAACCCTGTGCCCGCTGTGCACTAGGAGCCCAAGTTGGATAAATTTGATACCGCGATCATTAACAGCTTACGTCAAGATGCCCGCCAAAGCGTCTCGCGCATTGCCGAGCAAGTGAATCTGTCTCGCAGCGCCGTGGCCGAGCGCATCAAAAAACTGGAACAAACCGGGGTGATCCGTGGCTATCAAGTGCTGCTCAGTGAATCGCAAAAGGAGGGGGTGTCGGCCTACTTTGAGATCCAACATCGCTGCCCCCGCTGCGCCGATGTGGTGCCAGTCTTCCAAGCCATTCCGGAGGTGATCACCTGCCGCGGCATTTCTGGCGAAATGGATTTACTGGTGTATGTCCATGCCCCGTCAATGCGTCGGTTACATGAGATCCGCGAATATATCGATACCCATACCGATATCATCAAAATCAAAACCCATGTGGT
>NZ_JBOFMC010000312.1:0-14584 GCF_051658185.1 Shewanella sp.
TACGGGTGATATGAGCAACAGCCGTAGGTGATACCATTGATGTCCAGGCACGATGGCACAAGAGTTCGCAGAACACACCAGATTAGCTCCCCTTATATCCCCGCCCGATTGGGCGAGGGTTTACGGGGCATCTGCTAAAGGTAGCGAGCTTCCAAGAAAGCAGCCTAAGCCGCTAACTTTTCTTTTTTGACGCTTCGCTGGACACTGCTAGTCGAGCCTTTGACTCGCCAGTCTTACGATTGCCTCCACGTCCACTATCTGACTTTGTTCGTAGAACCCCATCGTCAGACAACACCGTTCCTGTGTCTAACATTAGGTTAATTGCCCGTTTCTTAATAACCAATGATGCGTTGTTATCTGCATTGTCAGTATTGCCACATTTACCGCACACAAAGAGTTTTTGTGATCTTCGGTTGTCGGGGTGAGTGTGATCGCATTTGGCGCACTCCTGACTGGTGTACGGGGCGGGAATTTTGAATACAGCTTTACCCGCTTGGTAAGCCTTGTATTTGGTGTAGGTCTCTATGAGGTGCTTGATCTCCTATGTGTCAAACCGTCATTCCGCACCTAATTTTCAAATTTAAAAAGTGACAAGGCTCACGAAATTCAGATCAAAATGCTAAATTCAATGAAGTCATATGGTTGCTCGTGTATTAATAATCGGTTACGTAACAATTCACTTCATAGGGGGCGCAAACATGGAACAAAGGCTTTTAACCATTTTTGCCACCACCGAGCCAAGACCGCCCAACTCGCCATTTGCTACGAACGTGTAGCCATCATCGCCGAAAATAAATCCAAAAACAGGTGCGGAAAGTCGGGTCAAACTGTCACATGGTTATTTTGGCGTCAAAGTGTGCAACAAGCAATTCACGTGTCATTTTGGCACAAACTGACTCAATCGAAATTTCAGTTTCATCACACATAGGTATGGAGATGATGTCATTGGCATAGGTCGGATCCAACCTTACCGCATAAGCGGACTTGAGATTTATGCTCAGGTTAAACGGTCGGGTTTGTTGTGGCCGTACCCTTTTTTGACGTCCTCCCACCTCTCGCTAACGCTCGCTGTGTAGTGGCACCGCTATCAGGTGCCCGCCATTCCATGCCTATTTGTAGTCGAGTTGGCGGTGGAACTCGAACCAACCTTGATCGAGGATCGCTTTGTTCAGACCTGACTTGGCCCGAACCTGCTTCCCCGGCTTTTCGGTGCTGCCTGCCGCCGACTTGGACATAACCCTAAAGCTGCTTAATGCGGCTTAGGTTGGTTGCGGTGACGTGGGGATCCCCGCCCTTCAGGGCGGGGAGGATGTTAAGGTGAATGACACAGCCCGTGCATCAGCGAACGTTATGATTGGCTCGTCCCCTGCACACGATCAATAAATCCATTCGTTATAGGCCAGTGGCATCTGGTTGAGCTTAGTACGCTGCTCTCGCCAATTAGGCAAATGCAGATCCATGAGCGCCATAAAACGGCTGTTGTGCCCACGCTCAAGCAAATGCACTAACTCATGCACCACGATAAACTCCAAACATTCTGGGGGCTTTTTCACCAGCTCTAAATTTAGCCAAATACGCTTGGTGTCTGGATTACAGCTGCCCCATTTGGTTTTCATGCGTTTGATACCGACAAACTCCGCGTGCACCTGCAATCGCGCTTCCCATTTGGCCAATAACGCCGGCAAACGCTGCTGCAAAAGGCGGCGATACCATGCCTGTAATGCCAGTTCTCGGCGTGGCGCCTCGTAGGTGAGTGGCGCCTGCAGCTTGATCCAGCCGCCTTGCAGCTTTACTGACACCACGTTGGAACTTGGCACCACCTCCAAGCGATAAGCGCGCCCCCACAAATAGTAACTTTCACCGCTACACAGCTGCCGCTCACTTTGCCGCGCTTGGCTGGCAAAGGCGGCCTGTTGCTGGCGGATCCAGAGCAGACGCCGTACAACAGCAATGCGTATGGCGGTATCGGATAAGTTAAGTGGCGCCGATACGCGCACATGCCCCTCGGGAGGCAAGACATTGATATGCAGGTTTTTTATCGCCTTGCGTTGCAGATCAAAGGTCAAATCGCCATAGGTCACTAACGCCATTAATGGTATTCCGGCTGGGCTTTGACCAACGCCATCACATCCGGAACTTGCACATCATACCCCTCGATCTCCTCCCTGATGGCAAAGCCAACTTCTCGCTCTTTAAAGCGATCCCCAAGCCAATCGGCTTTTTTCGTGCTACGCACAGCGGCATCAATCTTGCTGACCAGCTCGGCGTCTTGGCCTAAGTTGTCGTATAAAGCACGTTTAGCGGCGGTATCCATCGCGCTAGGGTAAGGGCTTGTACTGGCGTGAGCCGGCCGTTTGACCTGCATCGCCAAGGCGCGCACCTGTTCCAGATAGCTTTGATAATCAATGGCTTCTTGTCGGCGCAATGCGATCAGCTCATCTAGCAGCACCGACATTTTTTCGTAGTATTTCGGGTTGACTGGATTTTCATCCACGATGGCACGGCGTACGTTGTTTTCAATCGCCTCCGCCATCGCCTCTTTATTTTTACGCAGCGCTTCAGGCGCCCCCTCCAGCGCCTCGGAGCCTCGATCCATCAACAGCTCTAACAGACCAAATTGCTCAAAATCCATCAGCTGTTCACTGGCATCCGCATCGAGATACAGATCCAGCATTTGGCGCATCGCCGGCTCGAACAGCTTCATATCGACATGGTCATCACTGGCAATCTTGATTGTGTCGCGCAGTTGGGTATAAAACGCCACCTCCTCACGCAAAGAGGTCACCTCTAAGGGGCGATAACCGGCCTCTTCCAATTCATCGGCTAAGGCGGTGAACGCTCGCACTAACTTGGCCACGCTTTGATACAAACTCACGCGCAGCGCCTCTTTTTCCTCCAGCACCTCGGCGGCAGCGCCTGCCTCACAACAAAAATAGTGTAGGTAATCTTCCTGACTGCGCGGGGCGCGAACCGGCTCACAGAGCATACGCAGTGCCTCAAGCGCCGCATCTAAATCCGCCTTACCCTGCACTAAGCGATTTTTAAGCAAGCCATCAATATCTTTGGTGTCGTAATCCTTAAACGCACCGGCGGTGTAATCCTTGACGGTTTTTTCCAGTGAATGAAATAAGTCTTTGTAATCAATGATATAGCCATAATCTTTATCGGCACCGGCTAAGCGGTTCACACGACAAATGGCTTGGAACAAGTTGTGATCGGCCATTTTTTTATCAATGTACAGATAGGTCGCAGAAGGCGCATCAAAACCCGTGAGCAGCTTATCCACCACGATCAACAAGCGCATACGCCCCGGCTCTTTGATAAAACGCTGCTTAACCGCCTTCTCAAACTCTTCAACGCGCTTGGCCGCCTCATCTTCGCTTTGGGCAAAAAACTGCGCCAACATCTGGCGATAAATGGTGTATTTAGCCAGCTTCTCGGTAACCCCTTCGCCGCTCTCCTCGCCTTTAATACTGCTCGCACTCGGCTGATAACTGGTCACGATAGCGCACTTATCGGCAAAGCCGGACTGCGCAAACAACTCGTAACTCTTGCACGCTTGATACACGCTCGCGCAAACCAGCATGGCGTTACCGCGGCCATCGGCCAAACGCGGCTTACGCTCAAAGTCGAGCAAGATATCCGCCACGATTTGCTCAAGACGCGAACGACTCGACAGCAATTTTTGCATCGAGGCCCATTTAACCTTGAGTTGCTGGCGCCCCACCCGCGACAAGTTTTTGGTTTTTACCTCAAACCACTCATCAACTTTGGCTTGCGATTTCACTCGCTGCTCGATGTCCCGCGCCTCATAGCGCAGATCCAGCACCACGCCATCGTTGACCGCTTCATTGAATTTATAGGTGTGGATATAAGGGCCAAACACTTCGACCGATTTCTTTTTATCCTTTTTCAGCAAAGGTGTACCGGTAAAGCCGATAAACAGCGCCTCGGGCAGCAGGCGCTTCATGGCCGCATGCAAGCGACCGGACTGGGTGCGGTGACACTCATCGACAAAAACAAATAAATTACCTTTCGGCGAAAAATCGGATGGCAAGCCAGAAAGCAGCTCGGCGATAAACGCCTCACTATCCTCCGTCTCCGCCTCCGTTTCATCCGCGTGGCGGCCAAACTTATGCACCAATGAGCACAATAACCACGGCGCGGGCACATTCAACCGCTGCACGAGATCAGCTCCGCTGCGGGTGCGCAAGATATCCTCATCGACACCGGCAAACACCTTCTCGATTTGCTCATCCAGCTCGGTGCGGTCGGTGATGATCAGCACCCGACTATCGGGCATGTTTTCGCGGATCCACTTAGCCAGCCACACCATGGTTAAGCTCTTACCGCTACCTTGGGTATGCCAAATAATCCCGCCTTCACGCCGCTGTAAAAACGCCTTCGCGGCCGTAATGCCAAAAAACTGGTTATGGCGGCAGGTCTTTTTCACCCCGCTATCAAACACGATAAAGTCGTGGATCAGCTCCAAAAAGCGCGCCTTGGCACACACCTGCAGCAAATGGCGATCCAACAGAGGCAACGCGCGGTGCTCGCTCTCCTCTTTCCATTCCAGATAGTATTTTTCCGGCGTTTCAATCGTGCCGTAGCGCAGCCCTTGGGTATCATTGCCCGCCATCACTAACTGCATAGTGGTGAAGAAATTACGGATAAATGCTTGCTGCTGGTTATCTAGATTTTGGCGGATGCCTTCGCCAATTGACACCGTAGAACGCTTCAGCTCAAGCACCCCTAACGCGATGCCGTTCACATACAACACCAGATCGGGGCGCTTAGTGTTTTCCCCAACCACTGTCACTTCTTCCGCGATAGCAAAATCATTCGCTGCGGGATTTTTCCAGTCAACTAGCCAGATTGTTTGGTTTAGCTCACCGGCGCCGCGTTTCTCTTTCACGCCATAGCGCAATAAACGATAAACCTCTTTGTTGGCGTCATAGAGCTGGCGCCCCTCGCCCAAACTGGCCGCAGTATCGAGTTGGCGTAACACACGAGGGATCAACGCGGCATCCACCCCCCGCCCCTCTAGCCAACGGGTCAATAACTCGGGTTCAACATTGCGGTTATTGGCACGGGTGTGCCAATCGCCCAAATAGCGATAGCCCAGTTTTGTTTGAAAAAATTGCACCACGCGATTTTGGGTCTCGCGCTCCCGTTGGCCAATGATCACGTTAACTTTCCTTCCTTTTACTTAACGATAAAAAACAGTTTTCAGATAATCATCCGTTACTACAAACTCAGGTTCTTTACCTGTCCACTGTTTCACGAGCGGCACGATTTTGGTTCTCACGCCCATACCGCGGTAATCAACGTAAGCATAATCACGCAGCACCTCCATGATGATGGTGTTACGTGGCGAACGCTGGCCAGCCTTCATTTTTTCCACAGTCATGGAGTTATTCAGAGTCCCCGGGCTAATGACTTCAAAACGGTTTACGTAATTCGTTACTTCAATTTCCACGAAACGCGTCCAATCTCGGTGTGCCAAAGCATTAATCAACGACTCACGCACCGCTTCTAAAGGATAAAACCACGCTTTTTCTCGACGCAGGTCCGCATCAATCTGGTCGGCTTCTCGTGAAAGAAATGGGCTCATCAGCTCAATAAAACGCTCAATAATCCCTGCATCCACCAAACGCCGCTCACCTTCTTCCATATCCCAGCGCCCCACCATCGGACCATCGAGGATCTCATCTAATAGCGCTTGATACTCTTTATCCTCACTGTTAAAAGCCAGCAGCCTTAAACCTGATTGTTTAAGATATCGGCGCGGATGCTTACCAAACAACACTAAGCCCGCTACAGTGCAGCAAATACGCCCATCAATCTCGGTTAAAAAACTCAATCCAAGCAAACGGGCCTGCCATTGCTCTTCAGTTTCAGGTGCATCAGGATCGCGCAAAATATTGCGAAAATAGTCTGATAAACGCGCTATATCCAAACAGCTTATATCTGTACGCGGTACAGGCATCACCTCGGTATGCAACATGCCGCCTAATTCAAATAACCGCATCTGTTGCTCACGCGTTGCGATACGTGAGGTAGAGCCAACGCGGATATAAACATCCTCTCGCCCTCGATCTCGCACCACATAGGGCTTAGAAATGCCTTGAGGAAAGCTGATCACAGCCACATGCTTGCCATCATCCAGACGAACAATTTCATAAAAGGGCAGGATCATAGGGTGAATTTTGCTTTGAAAAACATTCATCACCCACTCTTCTAAATTATCCCGTTGCACACCACTAATGCTGCCGTCATCCTCAACCCCCAATAATACTTTTCCGCCCTGAAAATTGGCTAACGCCACCACTTCAATGGCTAATTGCTCTGGTCGAATATCATCGCGTTTAAACTCAATCCCTGAGTTTTCACCACTCGCGATGATTTCTAACAACTCCGTCTTTAACATACTTATCTCCGAGGTCGATTATGTGCTCAATTAAATCCGTATTTTTCACGGCGCTGATTGAATGCACTTTTACCGCCTTCCAAAATATCTGCTGCTAGCTCTTTAACTTCCGGTAGATCAATCGCCCCTTGCTGATCCGGCAAAATAATCCCTTTAGTGTCATCAACACTTAGCACGCCAATCCATTCGGCATCGCCAAACACCGGAATATTTGCATTGTGTGTGGCGAACAAAAATTGGCGGCTTAGTTTTGCTCGGCGAAGCTCTGCGACAATCCGCTCAGCAATAAATGCGTTATCCAAATTGTCTTCAGGTTGATCCAAGATCAAAGGGTCTTGATTATCCAAAAGCAATAGATGCAAAACAGCGGTACACTGCTGCCCCGTTGATAACTCCTCAATCGGGCGAAATACCGCATCACGCTCGCCATGGGTCACATTCAGTTCAATTTGCATCGTATCGGGCAGTTGCAGCTCTTCTAGCTCTAAACGCTTTATTTCTGGCAATCGGGTTAACGCAGTAATAACCGTACCCGTAATATCAAAGTTGGCAGCTAATGCGGCTTCGCCTTGGCGAATCGTGGCGACGAGATGACTGGGTGAAAAATTGCCGTCCAACACCCAAGCTAAGCGCTTCGCGCCTACGCCTTCTAAATGACATTCACTAAGAAAATCAACCAATGCTTGGCGGTTGCCTTCGGGCTGCAAGCTAAGTCGAACCTTTTGCTCCAGCTTTCGCGTTAAGCGTTTAACTGATCTCAAGATGCTAGCGGCTCGGGCACTGGTATGCTGATCCAGCTCCCGCAATAGTCCTTTGCGCTGGTTGTACAACTCATCAATTTGCGCTTGGCGATGTTGCAATGTGGTTTGCTGGGGCCGGATCTGCTCTATTTGCTTTAATAGCGTCTGATATTCAGCCCCAATTTGCCGCCCCGTTTTTCCTTGGCTGGCAGGAATATCCTTAAAGGCTTTTTCTAAATTCAGCTCTTCAGCCTGCTGACGTTCGAGCAACATCTGTTTGAGCGGTGCCAGTTGCGTATCTGCATTCGAAACAAGCTGTTCTAGCTGCACTAGCACTTGCTGTGCGCCGGTTTTTAAGGCGCCCAACGCCACTCGCTGTTGCCTAAATAAATCCGCATGTGGCAAGCCATCCAATGCGCTATCACTTAAAAATACAGTATCTGGCAAGCTGTCGTTAAGGGCTCCAATAACGTCTTTTACCCGCGTCACCTCTTCATCAACACGCGCATTCAACTGCTTTTCTTTGGCTAGCTTAGGAATAATTTTCAGCTTTTCTTCAATCCCTAATGCTTGATACTGCTTGGCCTGATCCAGCAATTTAGGCAAGCGCTCCACCTCTGCTGCAATATCGTCTCTTTGCTCCAGCGCACGCTTAATCGATCCACGATTTTCTTTAAGCCTTGCCAGCACTTTGGCAATATCGGCATCAAAGTGCTCGTGCTCGCCTTCTAAAAAGCGCTCTATCAGCTGATTACGGCTTTGTTCGGCGCGGGTCATTTCATAGATTTCGTTTTGCCCGTATAGCTCTAAGCCGGGCAACAATTCAGTCGGATGATAAGGTGATACATTGCCTTGCTCATCTACCACTGCCGGCTGATTACCATATTTACGACTTACGGTGAATTTTCGCCCTTGCAGCACGGCTGAGCGCAGCGTAATTTCCACCCATCCTCGCTCTTTGCCAAGATTGCTATCAATCACACTCTTATGTTGCTTTAGCGCATTTGGAGTTTTAGGCTCCAATGCAAATGCGTAGCGAATACACTCCAGCAAGGTTGATTTGCCCGTACCACGCCCACCAATTACAGCGTTCAGATGGTCAGACAATTCAATATCAACGCCGTCCAAATAACCGCCAATAAAGCGAATACGTTCGATGGCAGAGGCATAATTTTCCGGTTTATCAGCATTTAAGCGAACCCGAGATCCTGCATCCAAAAAGGCTTGTTTAAACGAATCAAAACAAGGCTTGGTCATCTTGATTAAACAAGAGGCCCCCGCTTCTTTTATTTTTTCAGGTGCTTCGACGTCAGCTGCGTTAAGCGCGACCATTTCCCGTTCACGCTTGTAATTAGCCTCTTTATTTAGGAATGTTTTGCGGTAAAAATCGCTTTCAACACCGTTTAAATCTTCGATAGAACCTGGAATTTGCGCAGCCAAAAGCCCTTTATGTTGCCAGACATGATCCATGCGCCGCTTTAATACACCGTCGTCATTGGTGCAGTGCGCAGCGTAGATAAAACCGTTTTTTTCATTAATGTAATTGATGATATCAATGGCAGATTTTGTTACAGGCGCAGCAGGCTGGTTAATATCTACACCTAACGCACCCAAATGCATTTTTATTAAGTCTGCCGTGGCGGTTTCGCTAAACAAACAGACAAAATGTATTTTTTCACTGGACGCAATTTCAAAGCCGGGAAGCACCACGATGTTATGTGGTTGAAATAAATCTCTAATTTCTTCGTAGCCATTGATTGAGCCATGGTCAGCCAAACCGATAATCTCAATGCCCGCCTCCAGCGCAGCATTTAACAACTGCTGGTTATAGTCAGATTCAGACAAGCTTTGTTGTTTGCCACGGTATTGAATATAACCCGCTGGATTAACCTGCAACGCACATTTAAAAAAGCGAGCTTTTTTATAACTTTGCTGTTGGTCAGCCATGTTGTGACTCCTTATTTAGCGGTTGCACCAAACGCGTTTTACCCGTCAGCAGCTCTTGCATCATACCTTGTTTGATTTGGCGGGTTTTGCCAAGGCGTTGTTCCAGTGCCTGAATCTCTGCGTCCATATCGGAGAGGATGGTAGCGATGGCGGTTTGTTCTTCTTTTGGTGGAACTGGAATTGTATATTTTGCTATTGCTGACAGAGGTACTCTTCGGTGGCCTGCACTACCAACCATCTCCGATTCAAGGGATTTCCTGAATACATTTCTGTTACTCCAGTAATAAATGAATCTCGAATCCGAGTTATCAGTAGCTCGTAGAACGTGAAATTCGGTACTGCCAAAACCAATGTCAGTACTCAGGGTCTCAGTATGGCATCCTTTACCATTTTCAAAGCAGGGAGTTATCTTCGCAACCAAGACATCTCCGCGCTCAAAGTAAGTGAACCCGCTTTTTACATTTTCAATTGCCAATACGTGTTGAGTCGATAATTGGGCTTGTTCTGTGACATCTTGCATTCCTACAAAAGACACTAAACTCATTGGTTTGATGGGCTTCTTAGATATCGACGGCTGAAATAGCGCCCCGAACCCAAGATCTTCCCAATCCTCCGGGATTTCTCCCAATTCACTTGGCTTGGTGCCTTTGGGTGTGCCATCTTCACGCAAGGCAAACTGAGGCAGGCGGGTGCGGCCGGTGAGCAATTGCTGCATAGTGGCGCTCTTGATCGCCTGTTTCTTAGCGATCAGTTGCTCCAAGGCACCAATCAGCGCATCACTATCCGACAACACATTAGCAATCGCGGTTTGTTCAAGGATACTATTAGGTATCATTATTTTAAAACCAGACAAATCTCTGTTGGTAATCTGGTTTATGGTTGCACCCATTGTTTCATTGATTTGCGATTGAATAACATCTGATTGAAATTGATAAAAAGCAAAACCAGATGCTTCAGTTCGATACACAGACATAAATGCACCGAATGCGAAGCCTTGTGCGTATTTATCTATCAACGCGCACTTTCCAATAAGCTGCCGACTACCATTTCGGACACATATTAGTATATCGCCCTCTTTTACTATAACTCTGTCCGGTAACTCCATTTGAACAAAGACACAATCTTCATATGCCAGTCTGCCATTTTGAACATTTGATGATCGTAATACTAATACACCACCATCAGAAACATCTTTAGGGCTATATGTAAGGCCAATCAAAGATTGGCCAATCTCACCCAAGCAAACTACCTCCCAATCCTCCGGAATAACCCCAACTTCGGTCTGCTTATAGCCCACCGGCACCGCATTCAGTTCAGCAGCGCCATTCCTATTGCAGCGGTTTTCTTTAGTGCTATCTTGCTGGCCGGCGCTTAGATTCTTATGGTTAACGCTCATCGCTTACTCCTGCCCTGCCTGACGTGTTTGTATTAGCCTTGCCTGCGCCCGCACTCTTTCTTGCTCAAGTTCATTTTTTAGCTCAGCTTCGGTGGGCAAATAAGGCAGGTATTTGGCGGCAAATAGCTGCTTTTGATCCGCCAGCACCGAATATTTCACCACGGCCTCGCTTTTTTCGCTGCATAGCACAAGGCCGATGGTCGGGTTGTCGTCAGCGCCTTTACGTTGTTCGTCATACAGGCGGACATAGGTGTCCATTTGGCCAATATCTTGATGTTTTAATTTGCCGATCTTTAAATCCACCAACAAAAAGCATTTCAGCTTGAAGTTGTAAAACACCAAATCAATATAGAAATCTTCATCCGCAAACCGGATCCGTTGCTGGCGCTCGACAAAGGCAAAACCTTTGCCCAGCTCAAGCAAAAATTGCTGCAGATTGCTGATAATGGCTTGTTCTAGATCACTTTCTTGGTAGGTTTTATCTTGCAAGTTTAAAAAATCAAGAATATAGGGGTCGCGCAGGTGATCCTTAGTCGTGTCGGCCAAAGGCTGGGTATTGGTTTGGGCTTCTTGTTCGAGCAATGCCTTATTCTGGCTAGACAGCAACCGCTCATAATAGAGCGTGCCGATTTGCCGCTCTAGGGCGCGGGCGCTCCAGTTTTGGTTAATGGCCTCTTGTAAGTACCACTCGCGCGCGGCGGGATTTTCTAAACGCAGTAAGGTGCGATAGTGCGTCCAACTTAATTCGAGACGCAGTGCGTCCTGAATTGGAAAGGTTTGATAAAAAGCGCGCATATGGCGCAGGTTGGTCACATCAAATCCTTTACCTAAACGCTCAGTAAGCTGCGCCGAGAGCTGCTGCAACTGCTGCTTGCCGTAAGTGGCGCGATGTTCACCTTGCAGCTCTTCTTCGACAATTAAGCGGCCAATTTGCCAATAGCTTTGCACCATAGCGCTATTCACCGTTTGGCGAACTTGGTTTCGGCTGTGCTCTATCTGCTGGGTGATGGCTGCCACCAATTTATTTAAGCTAGCCAAGAGAAGCTCGCTCATCGCGTCCACTCCAAGCCCATCGCGGTTAAGTGCGCGGCCACCTTGGCCTCCAGATCGCTGACCTGCTGGGTCAGTTGCGGCAAGGGGGCGCTGTAACGCTCCTCTAACTCTTTGACGCGGTTGGCCAGTTGCTGGGTGACGCGCTCGATTTCGGCCATCAAGGCGCTATGCAGGTGGGCGTGCCATTTATCCCTCACCAGCAGGGTTTTTATTTCGCTCTCAGTTAAGGTGCCGTAACGCTGCTGCACCTTTTTATCCAAGGCTTCACTGGCGTCTTTGTGCGCTTTTTTCGCGCTGGTTTCGGCATCAAACAGTTTTTGAGCCTGCTTAAGTGCTGTTTTTTCTTCATTATCAATAACTTGCTTTAAACGCGCTTTAACACTGGCTGCGGTGACTTTGTCTTTTTCATTCATTGCCTCAACAAGTAAGCCCTCTTCGCCACTGTTTTCCTCGATAAAGCTCTCTAATGCGTGGCTGGCTTCATCTAGCGCCACTTGCAAGGCGGCTAATGCAGTCTGCTCAGCAGCAAAGAAGCGGCTGGCAATTAACGCAGGTGCAATGAGCTCGGCTTTGTATTTAGTTTTGCCCACAACAAGGTCTGCGCTCTCTTTAGCTTTTTCGCCCTTGGCCACTACCAGTTCGCGCAGTTGGCCTCCGACCATCCAGCCCTCTTGTGCGATGACATAGAGATCGTCTTGCAGTTGGCTGTGCCAGAAATCCATCAGCAGTTGATAGACAGCATACGGGTTGAGTAAGCCGCCGGTCGTGCTGGCCGCATCACGATAAGCTTGGAGCAGGCTTTCGCTCACCTCATCAATCAGGGCCTTAGGCTGATCGTTGGGGGCGAAATCGGCAAACGCACAGGCATCAAACCAAGCGCTAAACGGCGCCACCGCGGCCTGTTGGAAACGATCAAACTCGGCGTGCGCCAAGATGGTGCTTTTGACCTTCGCCGCCGGCACGTTAGCGTGCAGATAACCGGCGCGCAGCCGTGTAAACAAGCTGGCTTTTAAACTCGGGAACACCTGCCAGTACGCATCCAAGGCGGCAATATCGCGCTCGGGGATGCCGCCTTGCAGATGGGCGCTCAAGTCATGCAGATCTTCGCCGGCATTGGCGTCGATATAGCGCGGGATGTTGAGGTTGTAATCGTTGGCGATGATTTCATGCAGCGGCACCCAGCGGCTGTAG
This sequence comes from Shewanella sp., assembly GCF_051658185.1. Lineage (GTDB taxonomy): Bacteria > Pseudomonadota > Gammaproteobacteria > Enterobacterales > Shewanellaceae > Shewanella. The sequence goes on from NZ_JBOFMC010000312.1 coordinate 12,758, forward strand.
CCGGCGGTTTCAAGGCCACGGTTGAAGCTATCCACCACTTGATGAATGTCTTGTTCGCGCAGGCGGTTTTTATTGCCGTCTTTGATAAACCCACGGCTGGCATCGATCATCAACACCTGCTGAGCGGCCGCGTTAGCACTGCCTAACGCGCGCTGCGAGGCGCCAGCTTTATCGATCACGATGATGCAGGCGGGAATGCCGGTGCCGTAAAACAGGTTAGCCGGTAGGCCGATGATGCCTTTGATGTAGCCCTGCTTGAGCAGATTTTCGCGGATGCGCGCTTCAGCATTGCCGCGAAACAATACGCCGTGCGGCAGGATCACGGCGCCTTGGGCGGTACTTTTGAGGCTTTTTAGAATGTGCAGCAAGAAGGCGTAATCGCCGTTTTTCTCGGGCGGCACGCCCCAAGTGAATCGGTCATAAGGATCCTCTGCAACCTGCACTCCGCTAGTCCAGTTTTTGCTGGAAAATGGCGGGTTGGCCACAGCAAAATCAAAGGTTTTGAGCTGGTTGTCTTGGTCTTTCCACTGCGGCGCGGCGAGCGTGTTGTCTTTCCAGATCTTGGCGGTGGGGTTGTCGTGCAAGATCATATTCATGCGCGCCAAGGCACTGGTGGCGTTGTCCATCTCTTGCCCGTACAGGGTCAAGCCTTTCGGGCCTGCCTCATCACTGGCCTTGAGCAACAGTGAACCGGAGCCGCAGGTCGGATCGTACACGGTGGCATCTTGTGGCGTTTGGCGACTGATACCGATCACCTTGGCCAGAATGCGCGACACTTCCGCTGGGGTGTAAAACTGCCCCTTGGATTTACCCGATTCGGTGGCAAATTTACGCATCAGATATTCGTAAGCATCACCCAGCAGATCATCCCCTTCTGAACGGTTGGCTGAGAGATCTAAGCCTTCAAAATTGGCGATCAGATTGCCAAGGCGGTCGATCATATCTTTGCCCTTGCCGAGCTTCTCTTCGTCGTTGAAGTCGGCAATGTTGATCACGCCTTGCAGATCGTTGGCGGCCGCAATCTTACTAATAATGGTGTTAATTTTTTCACCAATATCTTTGCTGCCTTTTAGCGCCACCATATCTTCAAAGCGCGCATCGTCAGGCACTTCAATCATGGCGTAAGGATTACCCTTTGCTTTGTCCGAAACATATTTCACGAACAGTAAGCTAAGCACATAGTCTTTGTATTGCGAGGCATCCATACCGCCACGCAGTGCATCACAGCTTGCCCACAGTGTGGAATAGAGTTCGTTTTTTTTAATTGCCATGCCAAGATTCTCAATAAGGTTGCGACCACACCCAATGATGTAGCGTTGCCATAGTGCGACGGCAAAATACCCGTAGTGCTATGGCAAAAAATATCGCGCAAGTTTACCTACTTAGAACCATTTGAGCCATACCTCGCGGCCCTATTTGCCGCCCATCCATCTCAACAGCAAATGTGTGTTCACGCTCACTACTGGACTGTTTACGGCGAAACGCATTACGCCAAACGTAAAACTGGCTGGAGGATAAATTGAGTTGCTTGGCCGCGCTGGTTACAGCGATCTTAGCTGCGAGTTGCAAGGCTTCGGATTTGAACTGCTCGGAATGCACGATCCTTGGTTGGCGATGGGCAGTCACAGGTCACCTCGTTAGGCGATAGTGCTCTCTTAATCTGCTGTCCAGTACATGGGGATCGGATCATTGTTGGTCATGAGGTGCATGAACAAGAGTCGGGTGAGTTAGCTGCCGAGTTACTGCAAAAGACTCTGCTACGCGAAAACTGCCAAGGTAAGGCCATTGTGCTGCATTCAGATAATGGTGCAGCCATGAAAGCACAAA
>NZ_JBOFMC010000313.1:0-1637 GCF_051658185.1 Shewanella sp.
ACCATCAATCTCTTAACGGCGTTTTAGCGCCAATATCTTAACAAAACCTTATCGCCACCACAGAATACACAAAAAACCACAGCAAATAATCTACACAACCCCAACCTTAATGCAAATAAGCCCTCGAGTCGAGATTTTACCCCATTGCCGGTTTTAGCCGAGCAGGATCCAGCCAAGATAATCAGCAGCAGGCTCATCACAAAATAAAAACGGCCGAACTGACTACAGTTCGGCCGTTTTGTGCTCCCCAACCTATTAGGGCATTGCTCGGTTTTATCACCGCGGGGAAGCATTCTCCCTATTTGGCGGTGAGCAGCATCAGTCTGTGTATAGGTAGGCAAATGCCATTGCATTAAGTTCCACCGCCTAAAAAATATCTGCAAACACCTCCGAAACGATTTACTCGCTGGCCCTGTCAAGGCTCTCCGTACAACATGCCATGTTAGCACTCAAGTTTGATCTTTGTGATATCAAAACTCGCAGTTCAAATCTGAGTGGGCAGCAGGCATGCCCGACTAAAATGCGTGATTCATCCGCGTCAGTAAATTTAGCAGCACTGCACGCTCCTCTGCACTCATATTCGCGGTCAGGTCCGTGGTCAATTGCAGATGCAAGGCATCATGCTCAAGAAACAGGGCGCGGCCTTTATCGGTGAGCTCAACTAAAATAGAACGCCTATCCGACTCGTGCGGACGGCGGTTGACCCACTGAGCCTTTACCATTTTATCAATCTGCACCGTCAGGGTGCCCGTGGTCACGCCGATTTTACTTGCCAGCTCCTTCATCCTCATGGCGCCGTGCCCCCCCAGTAATTCAATGGCATGCACCTGCGATAGGCTAATGCCCTTATCGCGGACGACGGCATGCTCCCAAGAGGAAAGTTTTTCGTAAAACTCCACTATCGCATGGTTTAACCTTTGCTCGGTGGAGTGCATTGGCCCTGCCACTGACACTGTTTGCCCCCCTTCTGCTTGACTCCCTTCTGCTTGATGCTGTTTTGTTTGACACGCTGCTACTGGGATCAGCACCTGTTGGCCCTCTTCTCCAACGTGCTTTGTCGCCATGTCCTCTTCCGTCATGTGCGTTGCCGTTATGTGCGTTGGCGCGTTAGTCATAGCGGCGCCTCTTGGCAACACTCAGGCTGGCGACAGGTATGCAGCTCAATGGTGATATGGGATAACTCCGAGAATTGTGCGAGTAACTGATTGAAATAAGCCACCTCTTTAGGGGAATGGGACACAATAGACACCAGCAGCGCGTGGTGATCCGCGCTGACGCGCCAAATGTGCAGATCGACAACCTGATGATCAGGCACTGCTTCAATGGTGGCCTTAATTTGTTCGGGCAATGAGGGCGTTACCCCAGCATCGAGCAAAATGGGACTCGTTTGTTGGATAAGACCCCACGCCCAGCGGCTGATGATCGCCGCCCCCACAATCCCCATCAGCGGATCTAGCCAAGTCAGCCCCATGTATTTACCAAACAGTAGGGCGCCAATGGCCAGTATGGAGGTTAAGGCATCGGCTAAAACATGGAAGTAAGCCGCGCGCAAATTATGGTCATGGCCGCCATGAAAATGTTCCTCATGCTCATGCTCATGCTCATGCTCATGCTCATGCTCATGCTCATGCTCATGC
>NZ_JBOFMC010000314.1:0-5970 GCF_051658185.1 Shewanella sp.
CGATAGGGATACGACGGTTGACAATTGGTAGCAGAATATATTTGCCAATCAATGCTTGATAACGTTCATCGTCAGGGTGAACCGCGACTGCGCTATCACCCAGCATGGTTTCCGGACGAGTGGTGGCTACTTCTAAGTAATCTTTACCATCTGCTGTCAATTCACCATCCGCTAACGGATAACGCAGGTGCCACATGTGGCCCTGTTTTTCTTTATTTTCGACTTCTAAATCAGAGATAGCGGTGTGCAGCTTTGGATCCCAGTTGACTAAGCGTTTACCACGGTAAATCAAATCGTCTTCGTAGAGACGGACAAACACTTCTTGGACGGCTTTGGACAAGCCTTCATCCATGGTAAAACGCTCGCGGTCCCAATCAACCGATGCGCCCATACGACGTAGCTGCTTAGTGATGGTGCCGCCAGATTGCGCTTTCCACTCCCAAACTTTATCCATAAAGGCATCACGACCAAGATCATGACGGCTTTTGCCTTCTTCAGCTTCAAGCTTACGCTCAACCAGCATTTGTGTTGCAATACCCGCATGATCGGTACCGACTTGCCACAGGGTATTTTTACCCTTCATACGTTGGTAGCGGATCAAGGTGTCCATGATGGTATCTTGGAAGGCATGACCCATGTGCAGGCTACCTGTCACGTTGGGCGGCGGGATCATGATGCAATAGTTGCCCTGTGAGGTATCGCCGTGGGGCTTGAAGTAACCTTGCTCTTCCCAGTTTTGGTAAAGAGCTTGCTCGATGGACTGTGGATCGTATGTTTTTTCCATGGGAACGTGTCTGTCTCAAACTAATTAAATGGATGTGTTGCTAAATTCTGGGTCATTAATTCGACCCCTAAGTCGCGATATTGCCGATAGCGTTCGCGGGCGCCAGCTTTATGTTGGTCGTCATTGGCAACAAAATCGATGATTTGGCCAAAGTTTACCGCAAATGGAGGTACTTGGTCTGCAAGATTAATCAGAAGTTGACGACTTTTATTCGCACCAAGGCGATCATAGCCGATTTCAACGGGAGCTCCAGTTGCTTGACCTTCTCCTTTTAAATTGTGGGGCACAAATGCTGTTGGCTCAAATTGCCATAATAATTCATCAATTTCACAAGCTAACGCTTTGTTTTCACAATGTATGTAAACTAGTTGTTGCTTAAGGTAGGCTCGGTGCGCTACTTGGCAAGCCAATTGATACATTTCCATTAACGCTTGGGGGATAATGCTTGGTGTTGAACTTGTTATTGTTAAAGGTGTTAGCGGAGATGAAACCACCTGCGGCATGAGATAAAAAAGAGCTTGGGTCATGATTTCAATGCCTTGCTTTAGTGTGGTTGTTAAATTGCGTTTGCTGGTTTAATTTGCGATTTTACACGAAAAGCCAGTCGGAGGTAATGTTCTACAGCATGGCTGTTGCCGCAGGAAAAGGCTTGCTCAAGGGGCGGTCAAAGTGGTTGCTGATAGCGTTTATTTTAGGTCGTTTTTTCTTAGATTATGATGGAAAGTAAAGCGGGCAGCTCACTGGGGGCATTTTGAACCATTACAGCTGAGTGAATCACATATCCTCATGCAGAACGCAACGTGGGGGGATAAGAGAGCGCACCCGAAGGTGCGCTGGTTTGAACATAATATCTGATCAAGCTAGAGAATCCTCCTTTAAGTGAATGTTGCACAAGTTCATATCACAACATCAATCACCTAACTCAAAGCGTAGAATTGATGCATCTGCACGAAACTAACGGTATTGTAAACTTGCAATTTACCTTGACGCTTTTGGGAATATCGATAAACACCTTATGGCTATCGCGATTGTACTTTAAGTACCTTTTCTGCCTTAAGCAGGTCGCCTAGTGATGATTTATCTATATTATTTAAGTGTCGTTAACATTGAACCTTTCCTGTTGAGCTCCTCGACTCAAGATGTCTATTATGTGGATGTACATTGTGGGCACAGTGTATCATCGTCTAAATCTAACATGATGATATCAATAGTACTTTATTACATTTCCGACTTACACTTACACTTACACTTACACTTACACTTACACTTACACTTACACTTACCTCCCTCGTCCCTCGTCGAAAATTGACTTACCTTCTATACCAACTACAACTACAACGTTAACTCTTGCGCGGTGTCAATCAACTCCTTGGATATTATTGAGGAAATATCTATACAACACTAACAACTGGTTTATCTACAACGGCTCCTTATTGGCTAGATAGTTGATATTATAACAGTATTCACTATTATCACTTCGACTGCATTCACTACACTTACTATCTTCATGAATAGACAAACTTTAGTTTATTTAATATGTTAGCGACTCCTTATGCCTAAGCCGTAGATTTCAATACTTTCAAGATTAAATCTCACTTGAGTTGAAAATTGGCTTGTTCTTAAACTTAACGAGATGCGAAATTAATATCCTCAGTTTACATATAATAACTTGATTTATATGTACTTGGCTTGCATGTTACATTATGACAGCTTCAAGTGTGTAGGCCTCCTTGTTAAAGCGTAAGTTTTTAAAATACATCAGCTTAACCAATCGCCTTAGTCTCACCTTAGCATTAGTATCATCTTAACATATTGCGAATAAAGCATCTTCAATAAAATTAAGATATTACTTATGTAAGTTTATCCATTATTGTGACGGTCTTTTCACAGTCTTTTTTACAGCTTTTTGTCATTTAGTTAGGCCATTTTACTCAATTGGCGTACTCAATGACGATGGTGAAGGTCACCTCCCTTAGTGTAGTTGATATTTATTTATGTGCACTGCTTTTATTATATATCTCAGGTTATTTGTATTTATTTTGCTTTTGGCTTTAGTTAGCCTTGCGTTCTATTTTTATAACTCATTGTTTCAGCTATTTAACTCGTCACCTTGTGTTTGATTTCAGTTAATTCATCCTCCAAGATTGAGTTGGGTCAATTTGGCAGGGGTGGCGAGGGCGTTAACCTTTGGTTAAGCGGCATCGCTTTCTTCGTATTCTGCTACCTCATTGATGTCGTCATCAGCAATAGAAAGACGAGGGCCAGAGCGCTGTGCTTCAGGTTTGTGAGTCAGTCGATTGAGTTGTTTTTCAAGTTTTTGACCCATAGCCGTAATCGCAGCATATAGATTTTCGTGTTTAGCTTGAGCAAAAAGTTCTCCATTTGGGATACCAACCGACGCCTCAATTTTGAAGCCTGGTTTTTCCTCAGTGATGATCACATGGGGATTAAGCAACTGCACATCGTGCCGAGAAAGTTTCTCAAAACGGCTTTCAATGCGTTCACGGATTGGGGCGGTGACTTCTAGTTGTTTGCTGGTGATCTTTAACATATGTCGAACCTTCTATTGTTTTGTTCGATTTCAGATTACCAATCTGCGCACTTAAAAACGAGGGGTAAATCACACTTTTTCGCCTGTTAGCATCTGTTCGCCGGATCTTTGATCACTTAGACAAATATCGAGAATTTAGTGCTGAAAAGTCTTGTATTGTCTCTTAAGTCAGGCCATATTTGAACGGATAACTCCTTAGACTTTCTTGCATATTCCAATCTTTAACTTTAAGTTTTCGCTTAAATCGCTTTAAAATGCCATCAGTGAATTTCATTTGTTCGTCTAGGTGGCCAGTTTTATGGAAAACAAATACGTCAAAATTAAAGTCTGGGATTTACCGATACGCATTTTTCATTGGACTATGGTGATGTTGATGGCATTGCTTTGGTGGAGTGCTGAAGTAGGTGAAATGCAATGGCATCAAATTTTTGCATATAGTTTGTTGATTTTAATTGTTTTTCGTTTGATATGGGGGGTGTTCGGTAGTGATACTGCTAAATTTAATCATTTTGTTCACCGCCCGAATGTTGTGGTTCGTTACCTTAAGGATGTGCGTGCTGCGGGGGTGCAAGTTGTGCCAGGGCATAATCCCTTAGGGGGGTACATGGTTGTGCTATTGATTGCCATGGTGAGTTTGCAATTAATTTCTGGATTATTTGCAACCGATGAGATTTTCACTGAAGGGCCATTGTTTAGCTATGTGAGTTCAAGCACTAGCGCAGCGTTAACCACAGTGCATAAGTTGAATTTTAACCTGATCCTAGGGCTAAGTGTACTCCATGTTGTTGCCATTATTGTGCACGCAATTAAGGGCGATAAATTGGTCGGGGCGATGCTCAGTGGTTATAAAAAAGTACCGCAGGATAGGTTATCTTCCGTGGCCGCGACTCAATTGCAATTTAAGCCTGCTTGGTTAGCATTGGTATTTGTGATGGGCTTGGCGGGCGTGGTAGTGACTTTTCTTATCTGGCCAATAGTGCAAGTATTGTAACGTTTGCTTCCTAAAGGGGTAAAGTTGGGGCTAAGAGATGTTATTGAGATACGGTGTCATTAAAGTTGTTTAAGATTAAATAAAAAAAGCCTGCGATAACGCAGGCTTTTTTTTATGCGCTCGAGTTTATCGAAAGTTAGTCCAGCTTAATCTTTCTTATAAACATCATGGCAACCTTTACAGCTTTTACCTGTTTCCATAAAGGCTTGTTTTATCGCAGTTTGATCGCCTTTCTGTGCGACTGTCGCAAGGATGGCGGCATTTTCTTGGAAGGTTTTCATTTTAGCGTCAAAATCCGCTCTGTCTTGCCAAACTTTAGCAAGGGCTTCGGTTTTGCCTTTATCTGAACCATCAATAAAGCCTTCAAATGGCAGGGTAGAGAGTGCGGCAACATTGTTAGCACGCGTGGCAAAGGTTTGGGCATCGAAGGGCTTTTTGCCTTTCATCATGGCGCCCATATCACCGAAATTGTAAGCAATTACAGTAAATGCGGATTGGCGATAGTGAATGGCATCGCTAGCATCTTCAAAATTGTGCGCTTGAACTGAAGACACCAACACCGCGCTGGTCATTAGGGTAAGGAGTGTTTTTTTCATGTTATTCTCACAAAATTGCATGGAAGTGTGATGTTGCAGGTTCATTTTACACAAATTAACGTGATGTACTACAAGCAATTTTGATTGTTTTTGTATCGACCGAGTTGATATAGAGAACAAGTTGTTTTCCTGCGGGGGAAATCTGGTAGACTGAGGCTGTAATGCTTTAACAGTACTTTTATGGGGCGATTATGCGAGCAAACTGGGATTTAGTACTAGAAAGGATTTTGGCTCATGGCAATCATCAAGATCTTTCGGTGTTGTTTCATTTGCTGTTAACTGAAGAAGAGCGTTGTGCAATTGCGGGACGCTTAAAGGTATTTCAGTTATTACTTCAGGGGGAAATGAGCCAAAGGCAGATAGCGGCTGAATATCAGGTGAGTATCGCGACGATCACTCGCTGTTCTAATTATCTTAAAAATATGACACCAGAGCATAGGGCGGCCATTGCCCAATTAATTGGCTGAGATCAGATAGGTCGATGTCTTCATTTAATGCTGAAGGTTTTTTATTAAAGCAGGCAGAAATAATATTGTGATGTGTTTGGTTATCTGTGGCGGCAGTAACCCATGTGTTGCATTGAAATATGTCATCAGTCGTTTATAAACTGATAACGAATATTGGGTATCAATGATGATGTAAGGCTTAAATAAGGCTTAGATAAGGCTTAAATAAGGCTTAAATATAACAACGGTGGCAAATGGACAAGTAAGTGATGTTATATTGTGTTTTATTTCAGCAAGATAACTCATCGTCAGTCTATTATCTGTGAGGTCTGGCGGGATTCATTATTTTGCAATTTGCCATTAATTTGCCATTAATATGAAATTAATGTTCCCGGGTAGGTATCCTTAAGCAAACTCTAATAGAGTAGATATTCGTTTAATATACTTTAACAGTTTAGTGCCAGTAAGGCGGAGATACATATTGCTGAAAGGGTGTTGTTAACTTAACTTTAATTTTGAATTCGATTAATTTATTGCGCCCTAATTGTATGCAGTTGAATTCGTTAGTGGTGATAATTTGACGGTATGCTGGATATATCCAA
>NZ_JBOFMC010000315.1:0-5841 GCF_051658185.1 Shewanella sp.
GTGTATACGCCTCAAGCCAGTCGAGCCCCGACTGCAACAGGCTGATATCGCCGCGAAAACGATTGATCACAAAGCCCTTTACCCGCGCCTGCTCAGACTCGGATAACAGCGCCAAGGTCCCCACTAAATGGGCAAACACGCCGCCTTTGTCGATATCAGCAACAATAATCACCGGGCAATCCACCGCTTCGGCAAAGCCCATATTGGCAATATCCCCTGCGCGTAGGTTGATTTCTGCCGGACTCCCCGCCCCTTCAACCACTATGGTGTGATATTGCTGACGTAAACGCCCAAAGGACTCCAGCACGGCATTAAGGGCCATGGCTTTATAATCTTTGGATTTTTCGCCAAAAAAAGCCGAGGCTTCGAGTGTCGTTAACGCTTTACCCTGCACAATAATTTGTGCGCCCGTATCGGAACTGGGTTTGAGTAGAATCGGGTTAAAATCCGTGTGGGGCGCTAAATAACAGGCCGCGGCTTGCAGCGCCTGCGCGCGGCCAATCTCGCCACCATCAACCGTCACGGCACTATTGAGCGCCATATTCTGCGGTTTAAAAGGCGCAACGTTAACGCCCTGACGGGCCAGTAATCGGCAAATTCCCGCCACCAGCGTGCTTTTACCCGCATCAGAGGTGGTGCCCTGCACCATTAATACCTGTGCGCCTTGGGGCGGGGTTTGCGACAAACTAGAGGTTGACGCTGTATCGGTTACCGTGGGCGTGGGCGCTTTATTTACATGCATGGGCTGGGAGATGACTCAATTGAGGAAATAAGATAACTGGATAATGGTTAACACCAACGACACACTAAAGCGGCAAGGGATAAGCCCCTCACTTAATTTAAGCGCTGGCTTGATTTAAACGCTGGCTCGATTTAAGCGCTAGCTCGATTTAAGCATTAGCTTGATTTCAGTACCAGCGGTAAACCCGCCACCACTAAGGTCACATTGTCCGCAGCCGCCGCCACAGCTTGATTTAACCAGCCCGCCTCATCGACAAATTGGCGACTGAGTTCACCCATGGGCACAATGCCAGAGCCCACTTCATTACTGATTAAAATCACCGCCCCTTCAAGCGCGTTTAACGCTCCCACCAATTCCGCTTTTGCTTGGTGCCAGTGGGCGAGTGCATCGTCTTTTGATGATGTCGCAATATTGCTGGCAAAATCGGATTCGGTCGCGGCGGGCTCATCCGCGGAGCTCCCTGCCAGCAATTGATTGGTTAACCAAAGCGTTAAACAATCCACGAGGATCACCCGCCCCGGTTTGGCCAAACGCTTAAGCTGAGCGGTTAATGCTAAAGGTTCTTCAACTAACTGCCAGTCGATATCATCCTTGGCACGACCGTCCTGATGCAAACGGATCCGGCAGGCCATTTCAGCATCGAGTGCCTGCGCCGTTGCCACATAGCAGGCATCAAATCCAAGCGCGGTATATTGGCGTGCGAGGGCTTCACCGTAACGACTTTTGCCACTGCGAGCACCGCCAATAACCAAGTGGATCACAATATGCTACCAACAATGAGCAGTACAAAATAACACACGATTTCAGCGATCTGCTGCGCTGCGCCTAAGGTATCGCCGGTGTAACCACCAATCTGGCGTCTAAAGCCCACCACCAATAAGCGGCGCAGGCCAATCATCACCAATAACACCGACAGTGCCGCTAAGCCCTTGAGGAATAACAGCACCAACACGCCGCTGGCGATCAAGATAAACAGCTCATTAATCCCCTGCTGCTGAGCTAAGGGCTTGGACTTGCTGCTGTCATCGTCGCGCACATAGGTTTCGGTAAAGATAAGGCTAGCGGCCACCACGCGGCTCACGGTGTGGGCCACTATCAGAGCTGAGCCCGCCACCACAGGATCGTACAGCGCCAACTCAACCAACAGTTGCCACTTGAGCATCAGCACTAAAATTAAGGCCAACGCCCCGTAGCTGCCAAGGCGCGAGTCCTTCATGATGCTCAGCTTATCCTCAGCCGTCCAGCCACCACCAAAACCATCAAAGGTATCAGCGAGGCCATCTTCATGAAAACCGCCCGTTAGCAACACACCAGTCACCATGGCCAGCAACACCGACACCCCCGCTGGCAGCCAGTTTTGGGTGAGCCAAAACACGATAGCGCTTAACAGGCCCACCAAGAGCCCGACTAAGCCAAAGTAACGGCTGGATTTATTTAACTTATCGCTATCAACCTCAACCCACTTAGGCATAGGCAGGCGGGTAAAATAGCCCATGGCGACAAAAAACAGATCAATCTCTTTGTGCCAGCTTTCGCGTTCTGACATAAAGCATCCTTAGTGAATTCACATTTGCAATAACGTTAAGATTAACACGATGAACTTAAAAGCTATTTTTAAATAACTTATGCTACATCATACAACAGCCTCAATGCCGGCATCACTAAAACTCGCCATTTGATTGTAAAAATTTACTGCAGCGTAAACGAGCGGCAGCGCAAGGGCGGCGCCTGTGCCTTCACCTAATCTTAAACCAAGTGATAACAATGGCTTGGCTTGTAGGTGCGCCAACATCCGCTGGTGCCCTTGTTCTTCAGACTGATGGGCGAAAATCAAGTAATCGCGGACATTTGGCGCTAGGCTCACGGCCACCAGCGCCGCAGCGGTAGCAATAAAACCGTCCACCAGCACGAGCATCTTACGCTCTGCCGCCGCGAGCATTGCCCCGGTCATCTGCACGATTTCAAAGCCCCCTAAACACGCCAATATCGCCTTAGGGTTAACCAATGCCGCGCGATGTAACTCTAGCGCTTGCTCAATTAACATTAACTTGCGCGCATAGGCCTCATGGCTAATGCCGGTTCCTCGGCCAACACACTCTGCAGCGCCAAGGCCCATGCTTGCCGCCATCACCGCAGCGGCGGCCGAGGTATTACCAATACCCATTTCACCAAAGGCGACGAGATTACAGCCCGCTTGATGGTGGCGCTCAATTAATGCGCGCGCCATGGCAAAGCCCTTATCGACGCTAGCCAGAGGCATCGCAGCGGCTAAATGAATGGCCCCCGTACCCGCGCCAAGTCGTTGATCGATAATGCCTGTAACCGCTTCGACTGGGGTTAAGATCCCGCAATCAATCACCTCAAGCTTAAAGCCCACCTGCCGGCAAAACACATTAATCGCCGCGCCGCCGCGGGCAAAATTTGCCACCATTTGGCCCGTGACCTCACTGGGCGCAATCGACACGCCTTCGGCGGCAATGCCATGATCGCCAGCAAACACTAACAACGTGGGATGACAGATTTGTGGCGACGCCGCGCCTTGTACTCTGGCGATTTGTAATGCGAGCGCTTCCAGCTGACCAAGGGCTCCCAGTGGCTTGGTTTTAAGATCGATATGGCGCTGAATAAGCTCATCTTGCCCATGCCCCACCGGGCTAATTTGAAACGATACCGCTGACTGACACATAGCCACTCCTGAAATGAACAGTAACACGACAGTGACTCACTGCCCCACAAGGGATATAAAAACGCCTCCGCTTAAGCCAGCACGCGCCGCCTTCGCAGAATAAGTAAAAAGAAAAAACTGCCAATTGCGGCGGTAATAATGCCGACCGGCAACTCCTGCGTCGCCAATAAACAGCGAGCCAACACATCAATCCACACCATAAATAGCCCACCGACGATGACCGTCAGCAGCAGCGGTCGACGTCCGGGGAGCAACAAGCGCACCGTATGGGGGATCATTAACCCAACAAAACCTATCCCACCACAGGTCGCCACTAACACGGCGGTGATAAGCGAGCACAGCAGCAACATATTGAGGCGAATTTTGGCCACATTCACCCCAAGGGTGTGGGCGGTTTCATCCCCCGCCTGCAGGGCATTGACCTGCCGACGCATCGCTAAAATAATCCCAAAACTCCCCCCAACCACCAGGCTTGGCAGCAGCAGTACCGACCAACTGGCCTTGGCAAAACTGCCTAAACTCCAAAAAACCACCGAGGCCGTCGCCTGCGGGCTGGCAAAATACAGCAATAAACTGGTGAGCGCGCCAAATAAAAATGAACTCGCCACCCCAGAGAGCAACATCCGCTCTATCTGACCATGCTGACCACCGCCGGCCAATGCCAACACAATCAATACCGAGATTAAGGCGCCCACAAAGGCGCCGATTGGCAAGCTAATCCATTGCAGCCAAACCCAAATTCCCGGCGCGTTCAGGCTCTCGGGCGGCATTAATGTGCCGCTGCCGCTCAGCAGCGTAAGCACCACCACGGCGCCAAAGGAGGCGCCCGAACTGATGCCAAATAAATAGGGATCCGCCAAGGGGTTACGGGTCACGGTCTGCAGCACGCTGCCCGCAAGGGATAATCCCGCCCCGGCTACAAACGCGAGCAAAATGCGCGGCAATCTTAACTCCAGCACAATGCGCTGCGTGATAGCGCTGCCCCCCGTTACGTCTTGACTGTTATTCGCCTGCGTGAGCCCATGGCTAAACACCTGCAGAACATCGGCGAAGCTTATCGGCACGGCCCCAAAACTTGCCGCGGCAATCGGGGTGATTAGCGCGAGCAAGACTAAGCCTAAGACAATGATATTTTGCCCTTTTAGTGCTCTCATGCCTCCCCCTTCATCGGTTTACCGGCGGGCGCAGCCCCCTCCGCCAGCGGCCCATTTATCGGGTGATAACCATAAAAATAGCTAATGAGCGGATTGTGATGCTGTGGATGGCGCGATACCTGTGCACACACCCCAAAAACCTGCGCGATACGCGCCTCGGTTAATACCTCACTTGGCGTGCCGATGGCGCTCACCCGGCCTTGATCAAGCAATAACAGGCTATCACATAGGGCGCTGGCTAAATTAAGATCGTGAATAGAGGCGATGACACTAATGCCAAGGCTTTTCACTAATTCAAGAATTTGAATTTGATAGCGCACATCCAGATGGTTAGTCGGTTCATCCAAAATCAGCAATTGTGGCTGCTGCACTATGGCGCGGGCAATCAGGGCGCGTTGTTTTTCGCCGCCGGATAAGCACTCATACTGTTGGTGCACTTTTGCGGTTAATCCCACCTTTTCAAGGGCGTTAGCGATCCTTTGACTGTCACTGCGGGTGTGACCGTCGAACATCCCTTTATGGGGGGTTAATCCCATGGCCACGATTTGCTCGGTGGTCATATCAAAATAATGGGGGGTATCTTGCTGCACCACGGCCACTTTGCAGGCAAACGCCTTAGGCGACAATGGCGCAATATCCTCACCAAACAGTAAAATTTGCCCTTGAGTTAGGCGCACAAAGCGATAAATACAGCGCAGCAGGCTTGATTTACCCGCGCCATTAGGCCCAATCAGGCCCAACATTTGCCCGGTTGGTAACGCAAAATCAATATCGGCAAGAATGGATTTGCCCTCAATCTCCCAGCTTAACTGCGTGACATTAAGCGCCGCCGTTGGCATCGCGGCATCGCCTGCCGATAACGGGGGCTGTGACCGAGGCTGTAGGATTAAAGGTTTCACTGACACCCAGCCCCTCGGTCAATCGTTGCCTTGGTTAACAAGGCCAATAAATGTATCGTCATATTTTGCTCCCTCGAGTCACCCGCTCGAGAACTAAGGCTGCACGCAGCGTTAACAGGCATAGGCAGGTCTCCTGACTGGTAGAAAAAAGGCGAGAGCCGAAGATCTGAGCGTTCGGCGCTGCTTTTGACCACTCACAGTTGCGGGTACAGTTCGGGCTGACTGATAAGCAGTGCCCCGATTCCCTATTATGTTTGAGTTATTGCGCCTGTCATCGACTTGCCAGTCGTACCACGCCAAGCCGCCGAGGGGCGTCAATTCCCAACACCTATGTCTGCGATGTTCGCCAAGCCCACAGGC
>NZ_JBOFMC010000316.1:0-7549 GCF_051658185.1 Shewanella sp.
CGAGTTCGGCTTTGTAATGTCTGAATAATATTGGCAATTTCCTGGGTTGATGACTGAGTGCGCATAGCAAGACTACGTACCTCATCAGCCACTACCGCAAAGCCTCGTCCTTGTTCGCCTGCGCGCGCCGCTTCAATCGCAGCATTGAGCGCCAGCAGATTGGTTTGCTCTGCAATGCCACGGATCACATCCAGCACACTACCAATGGTTTCGCTATCGCGTTCTAGCTCATCAACCACAGATACACTCGTGTTGATTTGCTCTGATAGCTGCCTGATTTTAAGAATTGTCTGTTCAACTTCAGTTTGCCCCATCTGAGCATTATCATGGGTTTTACCCGCTTTATGGGCCGCAAGTTCCGTGGTTTTAGCAATTTCATCAATAGTTGCTCCCATTTCAGTAATCGCCGTAGCCACCATATCGGTTTCGTTGAGTTGTTGCGCCACGCCCTCGGAAGCAAGCATCGCATTTTGTGAAACACTCTTGCTTGAAGTGTTAATCGTCCCAACAGATTCAATGACTTGCTCGATAAGCTGCTGAAAACTTCCAACCATGCTATTGAAATGCTGTGCGATTTCACCTAATTCATCCTGAGTAGAAACATCGCATCTAAGGGTTAAGTCTTTGCTCACTTCGATACGAGAAATCACCTGAGTAATGCGCTCTACTGGAGTGATAATGCTGCGGATAATCAGGTAAGTAATTATGCCTAGGATTAATGCAATGATTAGAAAGACTATAATCCCAATATTCCTGCTGCTCTTCTCAGTCTCATCAATCGCTTTTAAGGCAAGGTTATGCAGTTCGTCGGCGCTGGATTCAGTTAATAGATTGGCTGCGACTAATTGCGCCATCGTGCCTTGTTTTTCATCCAAACCCAGATGCTGCTCTTTACTGACAAGGCTTTTAAAATCCTTTTGATATTGGTCTATCGAGGCGGCAATTTTATTTTGCGTATCGAAATCTAAACTTGACGATCTTAGACTGGTATTAAACACCGCAATATTGCGGTCAAAAGTCTCTACGTAGCTCATTTCGCGGCGCAACATAAAATCTTTTTCATTGCGCCTAAGCTGTAGCATGGCAACTTGTAAGGATAATTGATCATACTCCTTAAGCATGGATTCGACATTGTGCACCGCGGTTCTTAGGGTGCCATAAAGACCTGTTTTAGGCGTTAATCCTATTTCTTGCTGTAGTTGAACAACTTCATTAAATGCCACTTGGTATTGGTTTAGATTACGATCAAAACTTTCTAGGGAAGCAACGGGTACATCGTATGTTTTAAAAATACTCTCAAGCTTCGGGAGCAGGCCATCTATTTGATCATGAGTTTGTTTATGCTTTTCAACATATTGAATATCTTTGCGACTCAAAAAATCCTTTTCATTTTTACGCATCAACAACACATCACGCTCGAGTTCAAGCACGGTTCGCGCCGCATGGGAGAGTTCCGACTCAACCGAATTTGTATAAAGTTGTAATCCAAACATGGCAATCACAGCCGTTACGGATACGGCAGCACTGAGTAACAATTTCGAGCGGATTAACATAAAAAGCCCCTAACAAATAACGTCTCTTAAAAAGATAGTTGGGAGTAACGTCTTTCACCTTAAATATTGCCTTCATAAACAGGATCTTAAGAGTTAACTCATTTATTTAGACAGAAAAATGGCCTTATTTGTGATCTGATAATTGTCGCCAAACAAACCATCAAACACAAAAAGGCCAGTCATGATTATCTCTCTTAAAAAGCAGTTTATGCAATTCTTTAGCGCTCACTTTCTTCAAAAAACGGCAAAAAATATTGGCCTCATGAAGCGATGTCGAGCGATTTTACCAGAACAACTCGTACTCAGTCTTATTTCGGCGCTCAGTAAGGGGAATTGTACTTCAATTGCCGATCTGCTCAGGCAGTTCAACGGGATGTGTCTATTTAACTCTTTTTATTGGCTAAGACAGAACCAAGAGTAGGAGTAGGAGCAGAACTAGGAGCAGGAGTTGCTGCTTGGGTTGGCAATTTTTGCAGATATCGCTGCATGTCATTGGACAGGTTTTGCGTCAGTTGCTGGCGCTTTTGGCTAACGTGGGCGGTGATCTCATCGAGTTCGTACTGTCTGTTGATTTCCGCCTGCATTGCCATCACAAAACGCCGTAATGACGTTATGCCTTGTATTAATTGTTGCAGTGCTGCTGGCAAGTGCTTTGGCCCCAGCGCCAATAAACCCACTAGCAGTACTAGCGCCCACTCAGTCAAACCGGTATCAAACATAACATCATCCCATTGGTTATTCTTTATTTTTGCACTTTCAGGCGTCATCAAGCACTGCCACGACTGATGTGCCAGGTGATTTACCTTACAAATCATCAATCCGAGTATTTTTACTTACTCGGACTGACGTTGCCAACGCTGCTACAACTGCCTGCCATAAGCTAAAACGGCACGCTTGCCGCAGCCTTCATCGCCGGTTTTACTTGCCCGCAGGCGTGTAGCTATCCTGTGTGGGAGTGAGCGATTCTCAGTCCATCACCTGGTTACTGGCGAAAGGGATTTTCAACCCACAAGTCCAAAATGTCGCCGGTGACCAGATTCAGCCTGAAGTGCGTTGATGGGTCAGCCTTTACAAAGAGCTCAAATACCCGATGCATGGCTGATAAGCGCGCCTGCAATACCGACAGTTGGCAATCAAAATCCTCTGCACTGCAGCTTTCGCTGTGCTGGGCTAATTGCAGTGTGGCGAGTAATTGCATCGCCACTTGGTAGGTGGGGATGCGCTCGTAACCATAGTCCTGCAGTGACAGTTCATCGGCATTTTTCAGGTGGTAAACTAAATCGAGCAATTCCTGGAAATCTTCATTAAAGAAGGACTGACGCGATAAGCCACTCTGGGCGATGTGATTTTCGACCTGCACTGTCGCTGCGATGGCCGCTTGATAATCTTCTTCAGTCGCATCCTTGCCGATAAAGGCGGTCGCGACTTGGGCTGCACTATGGTGGGGCTCAAGCTGCTTCGACGCTTGCAGTGCCTTTGTGGCGCTGATTGGCACAGGTAACTGGCTGGTCACCATCAAGGCATACAAGCTGGGATTGCTTTGAAACAGCAACTTCATATCTTCGGCCATGCTGTCAAAGAAGCGGTTACGCACCAGAGTCATCAAATGGCGGCGCATTAAATCGCGGTAATCGGTGGCTTCCAACATCTCGCGCCAAAACACCGCATCACCTTTGCCCTGTGCCTCAAATTGGTCGATCTCTTGGCGGTAAAATGGAAACAGCGCATCAAAATCAGGCACATCACTCACCACAACCGTATCAATCTCGACATCGTTTCTGTTATGGAAGGTCACTAATTTATAGGCTGGAATGTATGCTGATAATGAAGGTACTTGTACGTTAAACACATGCCCTTGGTCATTGCGGTAGCAATAGGTATCGTTCACATGCATATGCCCGGCAAAATGCAGCTTAAGGCCGCAGCTGATAAAAGCATCGCCCACAGCACTGTCGGGTAAGCGGCTGATGGTATTGCTTTTATCACCGAGCAAATAATTCACATCGTGGCCGTCGTTGACTTCGCCATCGCCATCAAGATAGTTAAGTGCCGGATAATGCGAGATTAGTAACAGCTTTTTGCCCAGCAGTTCTGCCCGCTGGTTTACATCTTTAAGCCAATCCATCAGGTAGTCTTTACCATAGCCTGGTTCGATCCCTTGCTTCCAGCCACGGCTGTCATGCTTAAAGCCCGTGCCATTGGGACGAAAGACATTCATGTCTACCATGCAAATCCATAAGCCCTCTTCTGGCTCAACCAAGTAGCTGGCATCCCCGACCAAGGCCCGTTCATTGTTATCGGGATTGATGGCCCAATACTGGCGATCGGAAAACGCATCAGAGGTGCCAAAAGGCGTTTCGTAGTGCAACCAATGTGCTTGCTTGCGAAAACCATAGTCGCCAAGGTCAGTCATCATATCCTCGATGCTCCCTCCCCACATACTGGGGGTCACATGGCGATATTCCCCGGACTGACCTTCATCCGTGGGGTTGCTGCTGGTGTTGCGATCGTCCACCACCATCACTTGCCGGCCTTCTTTATCGAGGAACATCTTGCTTTGGCTAGCCCCTGCGGGATAACAATCATGGTTGCCCGGCGCTAATAGAAACACAAAACCATAACGCTCGCGGTACTGCTCCAACACCTTTTTAAAGCCCTTGATGGTATCGACCTGACCATCATCGGAATAATCGCCGCTGAAGCATACATATTTCACCCCCTGCTCGCCAAGCTGCTGCAAGGTGGCATGCAGGACGAAGTAGTTTTCGTTGAACATGCGAGTGGAGCGGCAGGACACATTCATACTGCGCATCGTGACTTGACGGCCACTGGCATCTATAGGGGCTAAGTCGGCAAAGTCATAGTCGCCATACACATCGTGAAAATGCACATCGGAGAGGATGGCAATCTTGTTTGATGACTGAGCGGCGGCATTATCGCTGTCGCTTGAATTGCAACCAGGCAACAAGGTGGCGGCGCCTAGACTTGCTGTGCAAGCACTTGTTATTTTTATGAAATTTCGACGAGATAACTTCATTGTACTGCTCCTTACGAATGGAGCGAAAAAATTATCAACCACAAATGACTAAACCGTGACAAAAACATGACAGAGCGATGACAACCCTTGAAAATGCCAACCAGAGCATATAAATCAGCAAAACTGGACCTGAAATATGATTCGGTGCGGTGTTAAGCCTAGGCGTGTCGCAATGACGAGCCATGCCATCGCGACTGAAAGATCGAGCATACAGAGATTTATTGAGTGGAAAAGTTGGGACTTACATGGTCACCTCGGGGCTAGCAAGGCCAATGTCCTATTTTGTTGAAACTGATTTGTGCTAATCGATAGTTCACCTTTCAGAAAGGGGTAACGGTCGTTAATGGTTCGGGGTCTTGCGACATATATCCGGTGTCTGTTGCGCCCTAATGAGATCCAAATTGACGTCTTCCTCTCCTTGGCATGCATATGACCTCAAAGGTCTCTGTCCTTCTTGAGCAACAGGAAAGAACTTATCGTAGCCCCAGTTGTAGATGAAGGCATAAACTAAGTAGAAAACTACGAAGCCAAGATCCAGCATTAGCGCCTCCAGCATGCTGACATTCAGCCACCAGGACAGAACGGGCAGGGCGACAATAAGTAGACCGGCCTCGAAGCCAAATGTGTGCAGCACCCGTTGAAACAGAGTTTTATGAGTATGTCCCTGATGCTTTAGCAACAGCTTGTCGACCCCGATATTGTAAATGTAGTTCCAAATAGTCGCTAATAGTGAGAAGAACAGTGCAAGTGGTCCCATCTGGTTGAGCCCAACGTCCATGAACCAGCTTGCCAACGGGGCGGCAATCATCAATCCAACAAATTCAAAACCAATTGCATGGCGTAAGCGATCGTTACGGGTACGCATAAATTACTCTCTCAAAAAGATTTGTTAACGAATTAATGGTTAATCTATACGCAAATATTGATACATTCACTTTATTATCTATCTGCAAAATAGATAGATTAAGTTCAGATTAGGTAAATTCGGGGAACAAAAGAAATGAATCCGTCATTGGAACAACTGAAGATCTTGCTAGCTGCGGCTGAAACGGGCTCTTTTTCAGCGGCAGCGCGTAAACTAGGCAAGGCACAGTCAGTGGTTAGTACCGCCATCGCCAATCTGGAGATCGACCTGGCGCTGACCTTGTTCGACCGCTCCGGTCGCTATCCGCAACTAACACAAGCTGGTTCGAGAATGGTAAAGGAGGCGGAGATCCTGCTGGCGCAGAGTGAGCGCTTGCAGGCCGTTGCCGGTGAACTAGCTGCCGGAATAGAATCACGCCTGACCTTGGCTATCGATGATGACTCACACTTACCCTGGCTTGGTGCTGTGTTGGAGCAGTTTGCGAACCGCTATCCTATGGTGGAACTGGAGTTGCTATTTCCATTGATGGAAGATGTCACCGAGTTACTCGTAACTGGGCGTGCTCAGCTTGGCATCTGCTACCAGAGGGTGCATCCACAGCGTGAGATTGTCACCTACTCACTCAGTGAAGTGGCTATGCCACTAGTGGTATCTCCTAGCCACCCATTGGCTCGCAAACCCTTGCTGCGTGAGGTTGACTTGCAAGGATCACGACAGTTGATGGTGACCGGACGACGAGAAGGCAGCGAACGCCAGCGCTTTCGACTCTCCGCGCAGGTATGGTGGGTCGAAGGGGATCTCGGTGTACTGGAACTGGTTAAACGGGGTCTGGGCTGGGCAGCTATTCCCGCATTTCTAATCCATCAGCCTTTGGCACGTAATGAGGTTGTGATACTGAAGTCTGACTTTATCAGCGGTCAAGCTCTAACGCTGGAGTTACAATGGCACCGCGCACGTCCACTGGGACTGGCGGGATGCTGGCTTAAAGAAGCATTACAGGCGCTTTAAAGCGGGAGAAACTGAGGGAAGGGACGACTGAAGAGAGGCTATAAAATTTTCTGTGTAAGTGGCCGTTTATCACGACGGTGTCGCTCATCGGCAGCATGATATTCCTGTTTAGTGCCTTGATTTCTTATCGGCGGACTTTTAAAAAGGCAAAAAATAGATTTTTAACAAAAGCGTACTGCACCATGGCTCCCTTTTTAAGTGAGCGCCATGGTGCAGGTTAATTGCTTTAGAGCCATTGCCTTAGTGCAATGGCGATGATCAACGCCGGGCACACATACTTCACATAGGTTGGCCAAATGCGCCAGAGCAATCCGGTACTATCGACCCCTTCTTGGGCAGCAATCGCGTTTAATAATTGTGTTTGCCGCCAAATCCAGCCTAAATAAATCGCAATCCCCAGGGCTACCAATGGCTGAGCAATTTGGGTAGTGAGCATGATAATTAAACTAAACAAGCTCTCAAAAAATACCGCCAATAAAAGGGATAGTGAAGTCAGCAACAGGCCGATAATGATGCTGGCTCGTTGGCGGCATAAGCCAAATTGTTGCATCAAATAGCTGGTGGGCACTTCGGCGATGGAGATGGCCGATGTTAGCCCGGCAATCGTCAGTAACAAAAAGAAAATCACACTGATGATTAAGCTTATTCCGTCACCTAAGGTTGAAAATAATGCGGGTAATACGCTAAACACCAACGTATCGGAATCGATTA
Source organism: Shewanella sp. (assembly GCF_051658185.1). Taxonomy (GTDB): domain Bacteria; phylum Pseudomonadota; class Gammaproteobacteria; order Enterobacterales; family Shewanellaceae; genus Shewanella. The sequence continues at coordinate 7,175 of NZ_JBOFMC010000316.1, forward strand.
AATTGCCCTCAGCATTCACTATGGTCACGCCATTGTGCTGAGCAACATACATGGCCGGAATGATCAACAAGGCAGCAAGAAAGGCGATGCCGCTGTCAGCAAAGGCGACCCATAGGGTCAATTTGGCAATGTTTTCTTTTGGGTTCAAATAACTGCCATAAACCATCATGGCGCCAGTGCCTATGGTGAGTGAGAAAAAGGTTTGTCCTAGGGCGCTGAGCAAGGTGTCCGGTGCCATCGCCTTTGCAATATTGGGTGTCATGAGGGCGCGAAGCCCTTGTTCTGCGCCCGTGAGGCTAAAGATATAGCCGACACCGGCCAAAAGCATAACGATGAGTAGCGGCATTAACCGTTTGGAGCATTTTTCGATGCCAT
>NZ_JBOFMC010000317.1:0-9740 GCF_051658185.1 Shewanella sp.
CCGGTCACAACGGGATCCTGACGGCTGACCATGCTAAGGCGTTGTCCGAGGTGATGGGGATGATTGACTTATATCGTAATGAGTTGCCTAAACATGCGGTCGAGAGCTCTGGGGTTGACTCGTCTTCCTTCGAGGGTCAGGCGGCTGACAGCTCGGTGACAGACGGTGCAGGGGCAGGCAGCGGGGTGACAGACAGTGCGGCGGATCGCGCCGCTGCGGATAGCTCGATTGTCGATGGCGCGGTTGCTGATGGCTCAGTAGTTGAAAGCTCAGTAGCGGAAAGCTCAGTAACAGAAAGCGGAGTCGCAAAAAGTGCGGCAGCCGAGGGCGCGGTAATCAATCCGGGGGCTCAAATAGACGGCGCGCCAAGCGAGTCTCCACAGGCCGCCGCGGTGCTTGATGCCGCAGGTGCGAGTCAACCACCTAAACCCTTAGCATTAGGCGCTTCAGTGCCAGACACGCCCGCGCCAGCTACGCCAGTATCACCATCCGAAACATCTGAAGCGCAGGCCCCTAAACGTTAACCCGATTAAGATCTTGCCAGATTAAGAACCTGCCAGATTAAGATCAGGCCAGATTAACACCTTGTCTGAGTGTGACAAAAAAAAGGCCGAACACAGGGTTCGGCCTTTTTTGTTCGCCCTTTGGGGCGTCATCGGTCATGTATGAGTCGCTGCATTCGCACGCGTCAGCGCGAGTGCAAACGTGAATACAAGAACTCACGCAATCGTTTAGGCAAATGCCGCCTGCAGCTGTGGAACCACTTGTTTTTTACGGCTTAACACGCCATCTAGCCACACCTTGCCCGCCACGGGTGTTTTGCCGTAGGCGCGTTGGATAAGCTCGGCGTCATCAGAGATAACTAATAACTCTGAGCCTTCTTTCATGATGTCGGTCAGCAGCAGTAGCACGCTATGGCGGTTGCCCTCTGCTTTTAGCGCCTTGATATCGGCTTCTAACTCGGCCTTGATCGCGTCAAATACTGACAGGTCGATGACTTCTAACTGGCCGATACCGATTAAGTTGCCGTTCATATTGAAGTCTTTAAAATCGCGCATCACTAAGTCACGCGCTGGCGTGCCTTCAACAGCGGATTTTACCTTGAACATTTCCATGCCCAGTGCTTTAAAGTCTTCGATGCCTGCGATTTCGGCTAAGGCTTCAACGCAGCGAATATCGGCGGTGGTGCAGGTGGGTGACTTGAAAATCACAGTATCGCTTAGGATGGCGCACAGCATGATGCCAGCGATATTTTTGGGGATGGCGACTTGGTAAAAGTCGTACATCATCTTGATCACTGTGTTACTGCAGCCGACGGGACGGATCCAGCACTCTAATGGGGTATCGGTGGTCAGGTCGCCCAATTTGTGGTGATCGACGATCCCGACAATGGTGGCCTTGGCAATATCGTCCGGGGCTTGAGTGAGTTCAGAATGGTCAACAATATAAACCTGCTCGCCGGCATAACTGGTCTTGTATTCTGGCGCATCAAAGCCAAAACGCTCAAGAATGAAGGCCGTTTCTGGTGAAAGTTCACCTAAACGTGCGGCAACGGCGGCTTCACCAATTTGGTTTTTTAAATAGGCCAGCGCGATCGCGCCGCAGATAGAATCAGAATCAGGGATCTTGTGACCGACAACGTATATAGGCATTTCAGGGACTCTCCGTTAAATTTCGGGCGATTTTAACAATATTTGCGCGGCTTTAGAAATAGCCCAAGCGTATCTCCTTCGCGCTTGGGTGCCGCGATTGCGCTAACTCGCGCTAAATCCAGCTAAAAGTTAGCGCGCCTGTGTGAGGCCAAGCTTAAATTTTGACTTTTATCACCACTTTTCGCACCGGCGTTGCTACCGCACCTGTGCCCGGCATGTGGATGTCACCGGGGAAAAACAGCGCAAACATGCCCGCTTTGAGTTTGACATAGGAGGCATCTGCCTTGTTGGACTCGTAATCAAAATTGGCAAAATCATGTGGTTCAAAGTAGGGCTTCGACGGAATTTGCTCGGCCAAAGGCAAGTAGCCAAATTCTTCTTCGCCGCTGTACACATACTGCACATCAATATATTTTTGATGCACTTCAAAAGGTTCGGTGGATTTTTCTTTCGTGTGGTAATCGTTCACTATGGCAAATAGATTATCGCCATCGAGGGGATATTTGCCCACGGCTAACTGGCTAAAGTCGGTATTGGCAAGGTGCTCTAGCGCGGCGGCGATGCGAGGGCTGAGGGATTGGTAAATATGGCGGTTCGCTAAGGTATCGACGATCATCTGTGGCTCGGTATCGGGATATAAAAGAGTAAGAATGGCCAAGATTATCAGCAGAACGCGAGTATTTAAACAGTCGATTGCGCGATAGGATGAGGCAGCCTTGCCTTTAGCGGTGCATTTGCCCCCCCCCAATGGCGAGTGTCGCTATTTGAGGGGTGCCAAAGACAGCGCTTTGGCCAGTGAGTGGGTATTGGTAGGTTAACTGACGATTGCCCGGTTAACTGATAATTGGTTATTTGCCCGTTGGTGATTAGGAGCACAGGAGTACAGATTTGGCTGCATTACGTTTTCTGGCAGGGCCCACGGCCTATGCCACCTTGGCTCGCCAAGGTCTTCACCCTGAGTGCTTTACCCAGTTACTCGCCGCCTCCGGCGGGCCGAAATGGCTAGGGATAGCAGGGCTGGATAAATATCTCTTTGGGGAGTTTTTTAAGGCAAGGCAAAGCCCGCTGTTTACCTTTGGCGCTTCTTCGGGAGCTTGGCGTCTCGCCTGTCTCGCTCAGCATTCACCGTTATCTGCCTATCGTCGTTTGGAGGATGAGTATATTGGTCAGCGCTACGAGACGAGGCCAACGCCTAGGGAGGTCAGTGAGCAGGTGCAAGGGGTGGTTGCGGGAATTTTAGGTGCCAATGGCGGGCGTGAAATGGTGCATAACCCCTATATTCACACCCATATCGTGGCCTGCCGTGCTCGGCATCTTAATCGTTATCAGCGTAAATTGCCGCTTGTCGCGGGATTGGCGCTCACGGCGGCGACCAATCTCATCGGGCGACAAAGTTTGGCATGGCATTTTGACCGAGTGGTTTTTAGTCAGGGCATCCCGACATCCCCTTTTTTACAACGACATGATTTACCGAGCGAGCAGGCGACATTAACCTCGGCCAATGTGGCGCAGGTGCTGCTTGCTACCGGTTCCATTCCACTGTTGCTGGCGCCGGTCTCTCAGATTGCCGGAGTGGCAAAGGGGCAATATTACGATGGCGGCATTACAGATTATCACTTTGACTTACCCTTATCCCACGCCCCAGGATTAACCTTGTATCCGCATTTTTCTTCGCGCATTAGCCCAGGTTGGTTCGATAAAACTCTGCCTTGGCGCCAAGGCCGCACCCGTTACCATAATGCGTTAGTGTTAGCCCCCTCGGCTGAATTTGTCGCAGCGTTACCCGGAGGGAAATTGCCCGATCGTACCGATTTTGAACAATTAGACACGGCCCAACGTATAAAGTCTTGGCGCGCCGCCCTCGCCTTAAGTGAGCGTTTGGCGGAGGAGTTTGCCGAGGTGTGCGCTCAAGGTAATGTCATGGCGCACTTAGAGCGGTTTTAGTCTGCCGATGGGCTGATGGGCGGGCGCCAAGGGGCGGGGAGAGGGGATTTCCCCTGCTACACTTTAGGCTTAGGTGGGCGGCGAGCTTTCGCGGTACTTAGCCCATTAGCGCACTGGGTGGGAGGTGGCTATGCAAACTCGGGAAATGGCATTGCTCATGCGCGATGCCCTATTACTGCCCCAAGGACGGCTTGAAGTGCGGATTGTCGAACCTTGCTATCTGCAGATGGTTGCCGATGTGCTCAAGGGCAACTGCGCCTTGGCTTTTGCTACCGTGAAGCCTAAGGGCTATCCGCCTTGTTACCCCACCGCCACACAGTGTGAGATCATCGATTTTAATCAACTCGCCGACGACTCGCTCAGCATTGTGCTCGAAGGGCAGCAGCGCGTGCGTATTCTCTGGGCCGAGCAACTGAAAAACAGCCTGTGGATGGCGCGCACGCTGCCTTGCCCTAACTGGCAGCATGAGCCTATCGAAGGGGAGTTTGCGTTAATTAGCGCTGCCCTTCAGCAATTTTATGAGGTCAATCCTGAGCTGCTGCAACTTTATAGCCAAGTGCATCTTGAGGACGCCGCCTGGGTTAGCCAGCGCTGGCTGGAGGTATTGCCTATGTATAACAAAGACAAATGGCTGCTGGTGGATCAGCCTGATTGCCATAAAACCTTAGATTTCGTGCTGCAATTAATTAAGGCGCATGTGGACTAAAAAACCGCATACCCGCTACAATAACGGCTGTTTATGGCCGCTATGCTTGAATATGACTGACTCCGCCCGCGCAGCACAACCTTCCTATGTGGTTCTTCCCCGCGAGATCACCGATAAACCCACAGTATTGGCGTTTTTATCGAGCCATTTTGCCCGGATTGGTGAGTCCGTGTGGCGGCAACGTATTGTCGATGGCAAAGTGCATTGGCAGGATGGCACGCTGATCGGCTTAGCTAGCCCCTATCGGCCTACGGCGCGGGTTTATTATTACCGCGAGGTCATCGAGGAGGCAAAAGTGCCCTTTGCGGAGCGGATCCTCTTTCAAGATGCCAATATCATTTTGGCCTACAAGCCGCATTTTTTACCTGTGACCCCAAGTGGAAATTATGTCAACGAATGCTTAGTGCATCGGCTCAGACGCAGTACCGGGATCGATACCATCTCCCCTGCTCATCGGTTAGATCGGGAAACCGCCGGTGTGATCCTGATGACAGTGCAGCCTGCAACGCGGCACCGATACCATCAACTGTTTGTCGAGGGAAATATCCGCAAGGATTATCAGGCGCTAGCTAAACTCACTCCCGCGCTTATCGCCCAGCATCAACGCGGCCAGCTGGATTTGCCCATACATTGGACGGTTAAAAACCGGATGCAACCGAGCGAGCCAAGTTTTATTATGCAGGTGGTCCCGGGGGAGGCGAATACTCACTCACAGATCAGTCTTGTGGCGATTAAAGGGGATATCGGCTTATTTCATTTAAGCCCAATCACCGGTAAAACCCATCAACTGCGAGTGCATATGCAAAGCCTTGGCATGCCATTATTGAATGACCGTTTTTATCCCACGCTTTTACCTAAAGGCCCTGATAATTTTCAGCAGCCATTAAAACTCATCGCTCAGCGATTAGCATTTATCGATCCGCTGACTCATGTCCATCATCAAATTGAATGCGATGGTGTTGAGTTGAATGGCGGTTAGCGATATATGATTGGGGTTTGAGTCACTTAATATTGTGGTGCCGATGGAATGGCCTTGGTTGTGCGATGTTAATGGTGCTGGCGCAAATGGTTAATTAAATGTCAATCATGTGTTTTATCTATCTAATGCGTTAACAATTCCCAGAGATTTTTATTGCTAACTGAACTTATCCGTCACGTTTAGCATATTGTTTACGCGATATTGTTGTTATTTGGCGTGTTGTTTCTAATTTGTGTGTTATTGAATGTAAATGTTGCATCATTTCTTTGTCATGATCGTTTTTACGCTATATCATTTGCGCCGAATTTTATATCTGTGTGTTATTTAATTCTTTGTGGTTACCTTGTTGGTTTTTAGTGTTAATAGTATGGTTATTTTGTTGCGGCTGTTTATTCGCGGATGACTGACGATTTATCGATTGTGTAGGATGTGATATGCAAGAAAAATATCAAAATCGTCTTAAGCTTGCTTTTCCGCAGGACGATTTTATTTGGATTGGTGAGGCAGAGCCATTGCCTTGGCATCCGTGGTTTGGGCAATTTGATACGGTCGCGGCTGTGCTGCAGCAAGAACGCCGCCCCGATATGATCGTGGTTTCCTTACCAGCGGCAGAGCAAGATCACTGCTTAATCGCATTACGCCAGCATGGGGCAACGGCCTTGTGTCAAATTTTGGTGTGTAATGACAGCCCCTTATCTCCCTATTTAGGCAATGGCCATTGGGACGATACTTATGCGGAAAAATATCAAGCTTACACTCTAAGACGTCAACAAGTTAAGTTAGATTGTGAAGATATTAGCCATAAATTACTCTGTTATTTATGGTGTCATCAAGAGGCTTTGTTGGCGCCACGCTTGATTCCAGAACAAAAGTATCTTTACGATTATCCATTATTAACTGCATGGGGGATGAGCGCTGACGATAGTTTCTCATGGCTAAATGAATTGCAGAAAAATAATTGGATCACTAAGGCTAGTTTATCGAATCGTTTGCGGTTTTGTCCGAGTTGTCATTCGGGGCATTTAAATTATGTTGATATTTGTCCTCAGTGCCAGAGTATTGATATTGAGCATCAAAGTAGCTTGCATTGTTTTAATTGTGGCCATGTGGGTGCGCAGCAATCATTCCGGAAATTTAATTCGTTAAGTTGTCCTAATTGTTTACAACCTTTACGCCATATTGGCGTCGATTATGATCGACCCATAGAGAATCAGCACTGTAATGATTGTCACAGCTTATTTGTGGAGGCCCTCGTTGAGGCTGAATGTCTACATTGCAAGCTCAGCAGTGCGATAAATGAGCTGCATGTGCGCAATGTTTATCGCTTTAAACTGGCGCCTCACGGCCGCGCCTTTGTACGTCAAGGGCATACTCCGTCGTTATTTAATGTCACTCCCGGGGAGCAAATGACCCGAGGGCAATTTTATTGGTTGCTCGACTGGCAAAATAAACTCGCGAAGCGGCATGGGCAGACCCACTGTATTTTATCGGTGCAAATGCTCAATGTTGCTGAGTTTTTAAGTGCCGAAGGGGAGGCGCGGGGATTTGCCCAGTTGGATGCTTTGCAGGAGCGCCTGCGCAGCGTTATCCGAGTGACGGATGCTTGTAGCAATGACACTCAAGATGGGCTGCTGATGCTGTTGCCCATGACGGATATGAGTCAATTAAAGAGCATTTACAATAAGTTGTTTAATTTAAAAGAGCTGCAGTCGGCGGCTAAAATTGAACTGAGTGTTAAGGCTGTGACTTTGCCAGCAGAGATCGGTGAAAACGTGGCCGATTGGCTGACAGATCAGCTCATAAAAGCTAAGCCTATGTAATAATGAGTGAAATTAATACAGTTACTTACATGCTGCTGGATATCTGGCATCAGCTCGCCCAGCACCTCAGTTTTGTAGTATGGCTCGCCCCGTTAATGCTGCTCTATGAGATGCCACTCATGTTGCTGGTCATCACCGGAATATTGCGGTTTTTTTACCGTCATTTTATGCGGGTTCCTAAGCAGTCGCTGTATCGTCCGAAGGTCTCTTGTATCATTACCTGTTACGCCGAAGGCGAGGCGGTTAAGGCGACGATTGACTCTTTTATCGAGCAGATTTACGACGGTGAAATCGAGATCATCGCCGTGGTTGATGGTGCGGTGCAAAATGCGCTGACTTACCAAGTGGCGATGGCCGCCGCCAAAGCTTGCAACACGCCTAAGCGGCGGGTCATTGTCTTGCCGAAATGGCAACGTGGCGGTCGGGTCTCGACTCTCAATGCGGGCTTATCCATTGCAAGCGGCGAGATAGTGATCAACGCGGATGCGGATACTTCCTTTGATAATGACATGGTGGCACAGATGGTGCCGCATTTTGAAGACCCGAATGTGCCTGCTGTTGGTGGTGCGCTGCGGGTGCGCAATACCGGTGACACGCTCTTGACGCGCATGCAAGCCATTGAATATCTGATTTCGATGCAGGGGGGCAAGACAGGACTTGGGCAATGGAATTTGCTCAATAACATTTCCGGAGCCTTTGGGGCTTTTAGGCGGACTTTTTTGTTACAAATCGGGGGGTGGGATACCCACACCGCCGAGGATCTCGACTTAACGCTGAGGATCAAACAGTATTTTAGCCGCCATCCAGAGTGGCGCATTCCTTTTGCTACTTTAGCGATTGGCCACACCGATGCACCTGCGGATCTTAAAACGTTAGTTCTACAAAGATTACGCTGGGACGGTGATCTTTTGTTTTTATATTTTCGCAAACATTGGCCCGCCTTTACCCCAAGGCTGCTTGGGGGCGGCACGTTTATTTTCACTCTGCTATACGGCTTTTTACAGAATGTGTTAATGCCTTTTGTGATTGTCTTTTATGGCGTGGGGATTATGGTGAATTTCCCGTGGCAATTTATCCTATCGATAGCATTCACCGTTTATGGCTTTTATTTTGTGTTTTTAGTGTTCTTTTACCTGATGGTGTTATTGGCCATCTCGGAACGCCCTTCTGCGGATCTCAAGCTCGCTCTCTGGCTACCTTGTTATCCTTTTTATGCCTTATTTATGCGCTTAGTGTGTTTATTCGCGCTCATTAATGAAATCGTCCGCCGTTCCCATGAAGAAAGTTCGATGGCGCCATGGTGGGTATTAAAGCGTGGGAGAAAATTTTGATGAAAGTGAGTTATCGGGCCAGCGATAAATCTCAAAAACCGACTCAGGATCGCGGGATTGATGTGCAATATGCCGGAGCCAAGAGGGGCGGTTACCGGGGGCGTTGGTACCTGTTATTGCTGCTCGTTATCGCGCCTGTTGTGATCGTGGGTTGGATTTTGCTGCGCCCTTATGTGTTCATTCTCGGCAGTGGCATCGTCACGACCGAGCCGCTTGAAGTGCGCTCGCCTGGCGTCGGTACGATAGGGACTATCATGGTCAAGCGTGGCGATAAATTGGCGGCGGGTGCGCCGATCCTCGCCATTAGTGACGTGCGTTTGAATGCGCAAATTGCCGAACTTGAGCGGCAATTACAGGAGCTTGAGCCTCAAGATGGTGGGCTGAACGCCGCCATTTTGGGCCAGTTACAACAGCGAGTTGCCGTGGCGCAGGAAGGGGTTGCGCGCCAGCAGCGGTTGTTAGACACCTATGAGAATTTTCAGCGCCAAGGGGTGGTGCCATCCTCCGATATGGCCATGGTATTACAGGCGCAGACCGCCGCCCACATGGCGCTAGAGCAGGCGAAGGTGGATTTGTCCGAGGCCCAGTATCAACAGCTGCTCGAGCGCAATTCTGGGGGGATAACACAAACGCGCCGCAATATTCAATTGCAGTTAGCTAGCCTTAAGGCGCAGCAAACGCAGTTGCAGATCCAGGCGCCGACTCGGACCCGCGTCGTCGATATTTTAGTGCAGGCCGGGGAGCATACCGTGGAAGACCGGCCGTTGGTGCTATTAGCTGGCCGTGAGTTTCCGGTGGTCGTAGCCTATCTTGAACCTAAATATTTGGCGTACACCGGGATAGGGCAAAAGGCGACTATCACCTTAGCGAACGGTGAACGTTTTCGGGCCAGCATTGCCGAACCGACAGAATTAGTCGGCCGTTTACCTAAGCAGCTGTCAGGTCCGTTTGATGGCGAAAAGCCCGTACTTAAAATTACACTCAAGCCGGAAGTGCCTCTGCCGGTGGCGATTGAGGGCGTGCCGGTAGAGGTCAGTTTTGACTATGCCTGGCGGCAACTTGTGGGCCTTAAGGCTGATTAGCTCGCCTGCCACGGCTTAAGGCGGTTCGTGCTGTTGCCATGGTGATAAGCCGCTCTGCCTCGCAGCATTTGTCCATGCCTGCCCAAAGGGCTGATTATTCGGATCGCGGTGGGTGTGGGTCTGTGGCTGTGTGGCCTGATATATCCCGGTTTTTGTCGGGTAATACCGCAGATTCAGGCTTAGATTCTATCTCTGAATCCGCTAGCGCCGCCTCAAATCGGGTTTG
>NZ_JBOFMC010000318.1:0-3800 GCF_051658185.1 Shewanella sp.
CGATTACCACCGATAGCCAATTCATCGATAGGACTTAAATCTTCAGCAGCAAGAAAAAAGCATGAAGATACGAGATAACATATTAAAAAATATTGAGTTTTAATAAAAAAACTAAGAAGCTTCCGTACTCTACTAGCTCGCATGTCAATTTCCCGTCATACGTCAATTTTTTGACAAAAGAAGTATAGTCAAGGAAACAAAAAATGCGCAATACGGCCTTAAAAAGAAGTCATTTTTAATAAAAAATCGAGTAAATATATGTTTTTAAAGTAAAATAAACGTGATGAATTTTTTGTGATACCGTTTTTATGATGAGGTATTAAGCGGGGTAAGGTTGGCTGTATCCGCTTGAACCGTGGCGCCCAATTAAAACACTTTGGCCTAGGCCAAGCTCGCCGCCACGCTAGCAAATAACAATTTGATTAAAATAAAAAATTAATCACAAGTAAGGCATAACGACCAGCCTGAATAGGGCTTAAGACTAAAGTCGGCTAGTCAGGTAGCATTGCCTTTGCGACACTGTCGTCAGCGTCACTACGGATAAATTCTTCCCCTAAAAGCCAGCATGGCGATAGTATTAAAAACAGGGGGATAAGAGCTGCGTCATGGCACTTTTAAGGTCACTAACCGACTCTCTGGCTAAAAAACTTAAACATCAATACGCCCTAGGGATACTAAGATGTCCACCTTATTTAATTTTAGTCGCCCCCCATTTAACCACTTAACGCATGGTGCGCGCGAACAACTCTCCAAACAACTCTCGATCTGTTATTTTCGCGCGGGCCAAGTGTTACTGCGAGCTGGGGATGAACCACCAGGCCTGTACCTCATCATCAAGGGGGCCGTTGAAGAGAGTGCACCACACCAGCATATTGGTGATTACGGCGTCGATGATTTGTTTGATATAGAAGCCCAATTTAGCGGATGTTGTCGCCACAGTTTTACCGCACTAGAAGATACGCTTTGCCAATTGATCCCCCGTGAGGGTTTTCTTAAGCTGTGCCAGCAAGAACCTCGCTTTGCTCATTACTTTACAGCGGATCTGGCGGAGCAACAGCAGCAATGGCAACGCAGCAAACTTGGCCAACAAAATTTAGCTGAATTTATTCTGACACGCATCGCCCCTGAGCACCTGCAACCCGCACTGATTGTCGATAACAACCTCAGTTTACTCAGTGCCACCGAAGCTATGGCAGCTAAGGGCACCGATTGCCTGCTCTACCCAACTCAAGATGGCAAATTAACACTGGCAACCCGCAAAACCTTGCTCCATGCGTTAACGTTAAAAGGATTCCCGCTAACCACCCCATTAAGCGTGCTCCCCCCGGAGCCGCTAATCGGGCTTGCGCTGGACAGTTATCTCTTTGATGCACTGCTCCTGCTCACTCGCCATCGCATTAAGCGCTTAGTGATTTGGCGAGGCGATGAGGTCGCAGGCATATTGCACTTAACCCACGTATTGGGCCTGTTTTCAACCCACTCCCATGTGTTAACTCTGCGTATTGCAAGGGCCAATACGGAATCGGCTCTCGAGGAGGTGGCTCGCGAGCAACAACAACTGACGCGCGCATTATTCGCCCAAGGGATCCACACCGCTTTTTTGATGAAACTCATCGCAACCATCAACGAGCAACTGATCGCCAAAGCGTTCAGCCTAGTGATCCCCGCTGCAATACAAGATAAGGTCTGTTTATTGATGCTAGGCTCGGAGGGGCGTAGCGAGCAAATCTTAAAAACCGATCAGGACAATGCCCTCATTCTCCCCGAACATTGTGAGTGGCCAACCCAAATGGCTGATCTTCAAGCATTTAGCCAACTACTTGAACGCCTCGGTTATCCCCTTTGCCCCGGACAAGTGATGGTGAGCAATCCCGCTTGGGTCAAGTCCGTCAAGCAATGGCAAAGCGCTATCACTCAAGCCTGCCTTTTTGCTCGCGAAGAGCAACTGCTGTGGCTGGCAACCCTTGCTGATGCCCAAGCGATTGCAGGCGATCGCAGCTTACTTGCGCCAGTGGCTCGCGAGCTTCGCAGCCAATTAGCGCAGCGTCAGGATCTCCTCGCGGACATGGTCAGAGCGGCCGTGGCCTTTGACACCCCACTGACCCTGTTTGGCAGACTCGAGCAAAAGCCGCAAGGGCTCGACCTTAAACGCGGCGGCTTATTCCCACTGGTGCATGGGATCCGTATATTGGCACTCGAAAACGCCATTGAAGACACCGCCACCCTCGGACGTATAGAGGCATTGGTTGCCAAGGAAAGGCTCAGCGCTGAATTTGGTGCCAATTTATCGGAAGCCTTTCGACTCTTTATTCGCCTGCGCTTACACAGTCAGCTCAAGGGCGCCGGAGGGATCATTGCGGTGCCTGAGCTCGGCCACGGTGAGCGGGACATGCTGCGACAGGCATTGCAGCAGGTAAAAAAATTCCAGCAATGGCTTGGTGTACACTTTCGCGTCAGGCAATGATGCCCATCACGCTCTGATGACCTAAGGAAATAATATGTGGCAGCAATGGCGACGCTATTGGTATGGCAGAAAATTTCGCGAAAGCGAATTTGCACCGCTGTTCGCCCAGCCCATCAAAGGGGAACTGGTTGCCCTCGATTTTGAAACCACCAGCCTCAATCCTAAGCAAGCTGAAATCGTCTCCATCGGCGCGGTACATATCGTTGGTAATAGGCTACTGACTGGCCAAGCCCTTTCCATCAAAGTGCTGCCGCCCATCAGCCTGAATGCGCAATCCGTGGTTGTCCATGGACTGCGCCATGTCGATCTTGTGCAAGGGCTGCCACTCGAAGCGGCGCTGCGCCAATTATTAACCTTTATTGGTCCGCGACCTTTGGTGGGCTATCACATTGGCTACGATCTGCAGATCCTCAATCTTGCCTGTCAGCGCCTTTGGGGGCTAACCCTTGCGCATCGCGCAATCGAAGTCAGCCAGCTTTATCATGATCATCTTTACCAGCGCTACCCTGATGCCGTGATTGATTTACATTTGGCCAGTATTTGCCAGCATCTTGGCATACCTAAGTTGCCATTACATGATGCCCTTGGCGATGCCACTACTGCGGCACTGATTTACCTTAGCCTGACTCAAGGCTCTGCCTTAGGTTATCCCAAAGTCTAATTGTCCGTTTACAACAATTGATTCACATTTCATTCATGGGCAGATGTGACGCCCGTCAAACTTTACTCCGCCAACCACCACTGACAACCTGTCACTAGGAGCACTGCAATGGAACAGCCACAATATCAAAGGATCCTGCAGGATCCCAACTTCCAGGAGTTGGTCAGCAAACGCCAGCGTTTTGCCTGGACCCTCTCTATTATCATGCTAGGGATGTATTTAGCGTTTATTTTACTTATCGCCTTTGCCCCCGGGTGGCTTGGCACCCCGCTGACCGAAGGCTCATCGATCACCCGTGGGATCCCTATCGGGGTCGGGTTGATCCTCGCCTCTTTTTTACTAACAGGTATCTATGTCTTCCGCGCCAACGGCGAATTTGATGAACTCAATAAAAAAATTATAAACGGAGTGCAATCATGAAAGGCAAATTGCTGCTACTAGCCTCACTGGCTTCTTCTCCTTTGCTGGCGGCCGATGCGCTGACTGGCGAAGTGCAACGTCAACCCCTTAATATTGCTGCTATTGTAATGTTCCTAATCTTTGTCGCGGCAACGTTGGCAATCACTTACTGGGCATCAAAACGCAACCGCTCGGCATCCGATTACTATGCGGCAGGCGGGCGGATCACCGGTTTCCAAAACGGTTTAGCCATTGCGGGGGATTATATGTCAGCGG
>NZ_JBOFMC010000319.1:0-26803 GCF_051658185.1 Shewanella sp.
TTAAAACGAATTTATGACATGATACCCGCTAAAATCCTCTGTGCAACTCATAGCAGCATTTGTGGTTGAATAATGTCAATATTGGCTATAGTTCACCCGTCACCCTGCCGATGACAACTTACAAAGCACAAGGTAACGGCGCCGCCAACGCCTCTCCTTGCCCACCCAATCGCGCTAAATTATCCACAATCGCCACTAAGCCATTCCAGCGATATCCGCACCAGTCTGGCGCTAATAACATCGGCTTTTTCGCATAAGCCGTCACCCGATGAAAAATCACCTCTTTTGGCGTATGCCGAATAAGCTCGCCGACACTGGCGGCATAGTCTTCTATGGTCAACAAGGGCAAGCGACCACTGCGCCACGCTTTCGCCATTGAGCTGCCCTCAACGACATGTAAAGGGTGCAATTTCAGACCATCGACGCCCTGCGCAAGCACAGCGTTCAAGGTCGCCATATAATCAGCGTGGGTCTCACCGGGCAATCCAAGAATAAGATGGGTGCAGACTTTAAGGCCGCGGCTTCTTGCCCGTGTGACCGTATCACAGTAGCAAGCAAAATCATGGCCGCGATTGATCCTATGTAGCGTTTGATCATTGGCCGTTTGCAAACCTAACTCCAGCCAAACATCAATCCCTTTCTGTTGATAGGCAACCAACAAATCCAATACATTATCTGGCACACAATCGGGGCGAGTGCCGACACATAGCCCAACAATTTCGCCATCCATCACCGCTTCATCATACTTAGCCATTAGCACTTGATATTCATCATAGGTGCTAGTATACGCCTGAAAATAAGCGATAAATTTATCCGCTTTCTGGTTAGGCTTGGCCGCCCGATAGCGCATTTTCCCTTGGGTAAGTTGCTCGGTAATGCTAAGGCTCTCTGTCGTTTGATGACTAAAAGAAGCCACATTGCAAAAAGTGCAACCACCACGCCCTAGGGTGCCATCTCGGTTCGGGCAGGTGAACTTCGCATCTATCGTTAATTTACGTAATCTTTCGCCATACTTAGCCTTACACACTGCGCCAAAAGTATTGACGTACGCATCAAGTCCCATTAATCAGCCCACCGCATCTTATATCGTGTCATTCACAGCCTCAAGCCTTTCAAGCCAGCCAGTTGCTCACCCCAAAGCGCTATCGCCCACAGGCATACCAACAAGGAAAAGGGGGAATTGTAAGCGTTACAGGCAAAATTTACTCAATGACGCATCAAATTCTTAAGGCTTAATCTGGCACAGTCACGCAACTTGAGGGATAAACCGCACCTCTGCGCCTTTTTGCGACCCAAATCACACCGCAAATGAATAACAATGCATATCCAATGTATTTTTATAGCAACACTGTACTTGCAAAAAAAATCACTATTTCTAAATCGAAGGCAATCCACCCACTTGTTATAATTTGGTAAATAAAAACCTATTATATTTTTTAAATTGTTTTTATTCATAATGTTATACAACCCAATCACCAGTTTACGTTAAGGTAAGATAATTATGGTTTGTGTATTAAACATGAATTAATACCCACATTTTATGCAAAAATTTGGTTTGACCTTTAGTTAATCTCAGGCTAATTTGGGTGGTTCGGGTGCATATCTATAGAAAGTCGTTACATTTTCTCCCCGAGTGATAATTAGTTGAGGTCTAGGGAGGTTTTTGTATGAGCTTATATCATCCCAGTTTTGAACGGGACAATTGTGGTTTTGGATTAATCGCACAGATGGATGGTGAAGCCAGTCATCGTATCGTGCGCACCGCTATCCACGGCCTAGATCGCATGAAACATCGAGGCGGTATTGCCTCGGACGGGCGTACGGGTGACGGTTGCGGCTTATTAATGCAGCTGCCCGTTCAATTCTTTGAGGCCGTAGCCGCTGAAAACGACTGGCATTTAAGTCGCAAATTTGCCGTCGGCATGTTGTTTTTAAGCCAAGATGAAGAACTCGCTGATCGCGCCAAGTTCATGCTGGAACGCGAGCTCGAACGAGAAACCTTAAGCATTGCCGGCTGGCGTAAAGTCCCCATCAATCCTGAGGTGCTCGGGCAAATCGGTAAAGCCAGCCTGCCCCAGATTTATCAAGTATTGATTAACGCGCCTATCGGCTGGCGGGAAAAAGATCTCGAGCGGCGCTTATATATGGCGCGTCGCCGTTTAGAGCAGCAAATTACCGATGATAAAGACTTCTATGTCGCAAGTCTTTCAGGGCAAGTCATCGTCTATAAAGGCTTAATGATGCCCGTGGATTTACCCGCCTTTTATCCCGATTTGGCTGACATCCGTTTAAAAAGCTCAATTTGCTTGTTCCACCAGCGTTTTTCGACCAATACCTCTCCTAAATGGCCTTTAGCCCAACCCTTTAGGTATCTTGCCCATAACGGCGAGATCAACACGATTACCGGGAATCGCCAATGGGCCCGCGCCCGCGCTTATAAATTTAATTCCCCTCTCCTGCCCGACTTACAGCAAGCCGCGCCATTTGTGAACGAAACCGGCTCGGACTCATCTTCTTTAGACAATATGCTCGAAATGCTGTTATCCGGCGGGATGGATCTTTACCGTGCCATGCGTTTACTCATTCCGCCCGCATGGCAAAGTAACCCTGAAATGGACGACGAATTAAAGGCTTTTTACGACTTTAACTCTATGCATATGGAGCCATGGGATGGTCCGGCAGGTATCGTCATGACCAACGGTCGCCATGCCGCCTGCGCCGTAGACCGTAACGGTCTGCGGCCATCACGCTATGTGATCACCAAAGACCGCATATTAACCTTGGCTTCAGAAGTGGGGATCTGGGATTACGCCGCCGATGAAGTGATTGAAAAAGGCCGAGTCGGCCCCGGTGAGCTATTAGTACTCGATACGTTAAATGGCCGCCTGTACCAATCCTTTGAAATTGATAACGATCTAAAGCGTCGCCATCCTTACAAAGAATGGATGGCCAAAAACAGTCGCACCCTGATCCCGGCCGAGCAACTGACCAGTGAGCAACACGGCGCCAGCGATCTGAGCCCAGCGCAATTGCTGCAATATCAAAAACAATTTGGCTATACCCGTGAAGAATTAGAACAGGTCATTTGGGTACTGGCAAAGCAAGGTGAAGAAGCCACAGGCTCGATGGGCGACGACACCCCAATGGCGGTGCTGTCGAAAAAAAATCGTTCACTGTATGACTATTTCCGACAAAAATTTGCTCAGGTCACTAACCCGCCAATCGATCCACTCCGTGAAAAACACGTGATGTCGTTAGCGACCTGTATTGGCCGCGAGCAAAATCTGTTTAATGAAACCACGGGGCATGCTTATCGGGTGATGTTTAATTCGCCCATCTTACTCTTTAGCGATTTTAATCAACTACTTGGTTTAGATAGTACCTACTACCGCGCCAATATCGTTGACTTAAATTACGATCCAAAAGAAGGGCTTGAAGAAGCCATCCGCCGTATCACCGCCGAAGCTGAGCGGTTAGCTCGCAGCGGCACGACGCTGCTGATTTTGTCAGACCGTGCGATTGATAAATCGGTGCAGGTGATCCCCGCGGCCATGGCGGTAGGCGCAGTGCAGCAAATGCTGGTCAACAAAAGCCTACGTTGTGATACCAACATCATTGTCGAAACGGCATCGGCGCGCGATCCCCACCACTTTGCGGTATTACTCGGTTTTGGTGCTACGGCGATTTATCCCTATTTAGTGTATGAATCAATTGCAGATCTGGCTAAACGCCATGGCTTAACCGACATTACTGCCCTCATGCTTAACTTCCGCTACGGCATTGAAAAAGGCCTGCGTAAGATCATGTCTAAAATGGGGATCAGCACCGTTGGTTCCTACCGTTGTAGCCAGCAGTTTGAAGCCATTGGCATTGCCAGCGAAGTGATTGAATTATGCTTTAAAGGCGTGATTAGCCGGATTGAAGGCGCAGGGTTTGCAGAGATTGCCCAGGATCAAGCGCTATTGCATCAAGCGGCCTACCGTGCCCATATACCGCTACCACAAGGCGGATTACTCAAATACGTAGAAGGCGGTGAATACCACTGCTTTAACCCCGATGTGGTCAATACCTTACAAGCATCGTTAATTGACAAAAACTTCGCGACCTATAAAAAATTCGCGCAGTTAGTGGATAATCGCCCGATTGCCACCCTGCGGGATTTGATCGGCATTAAAGGCTCACAGGCAAGCATCGAACTGGCCACAGTAGAACCGGCATCGCAGCTGTATCCCCGCTTTGATAGCGCCGCCATGAGTATTGGAGCGTTAAGCCCCGAGGCCCATGAAGCCTTAGCCATTGCAATGAACCGTCTCGGTGGCCGCTCCAATTCAGGTGAAGGTGGTGAAGATGCTCGCCGCTTTAACAGCGAGCGCAATTCTGCGATTAAACAAATTGCCTCAGGACGTTTTGGGGTAACGGCGCACTATTTAGTTAACGCCGATGTCTTGCAGATTAAGGTCGCACAGGGGGCAAAACCCGGCGAAGGTGGCCAACTGCCCGGCCATAAGGTGAGTGTTGAAATTGCCGGTCTTCGCCATGCACGCCCGGGAGTCACCCTCATTTCTCCCCCGCCGCATCACGATATTTACTCTATCGAAGACTTGGCCCAGCTAATTTTCGATCTGAAGCAAATCAATAATAAGGCACTGATCTCCGTAAAATTAGTGTCAGAGCCGGGAGTCGGAACTATCGCCACCGGCGTGGCGAAAGCCTATGCGGATATGATCACCATCTCTGGCTACGATGGCGGCACCGGCGCGAGCCCTATCACCTCGGTGAAATATGCTGGCAGCCCTTGGGAACTCGGCCTTGCCGAAGTGCATCAATCCTTAGTCGAAAATGGCCTACGTCATAAGATCCGTCTGCAGGTCGATGGCGGCTTAAAAACCGGCACCGATGTGATCAAAGCGGCATTACTCGGCGCCGAAAGCTTTGGTTTTGGTACAGTGCCGATGATCGCGCTAGGGTGTAAGTATTTGCGGATTTGTCACTTAAATAACTGCGCGACGGGTGTCGCCACCCAAGATAAAAACCTGCGCGAGCATCACTACCACGGCCTGCCTGAGCGAGTGATGACTTACTTTGAATTTGTCGCAGAGGAAGTACGCGAGTGGATGGCGACCCTTGGTGTCAGCAAATTTGAGGACTTAGTCGGCCGCAGTGAATGGTTGCATACCCTTGAAGGGCAAACCGCCAAACAACATGGCCTTGATTTAACGCCCATTTTGTATCAACCCCAGGTGCCTGTGACCTCGTCACGCACCTGGCAAGAAACCAATCCGCCCGCGGATTTAGGCTTACTCAATCAACATCTATTACACGAGTGCCAACAGGCAATCGATAATGCTGACAGTTTTGAGGCGGCCTATAGCATCAATAATACCGACCGCTCTGTTGGTGCAACCCTATCAGGTTACATCGCCAGCACCTTAGGCGTAAAAGGCACTAACGCCCCCATTAAACTCAGCTTTAATGGGAGTGCGGGCCAAAGCTTTGGCGTGTGGAACAGCCCAGGACTTGAGCTAAAACTCTGCGGCGATGCCAACGACTACGTTGGCAAGGGCATGTCCGGCGGTAAAATTGTGATTTATCCGCCGCTAGGTAGCCCCTTCCAAAGTGAGCGCAGCGCCATTGTGGGTAACACCTGTTTATACGGCGCAACGGGCGGTAAATTTTTTGCAGCAGGCCAAGCCGGTGAGCGTTTTGCAGTGCGTAACTCAGGCGCCATTGCGGTGGTCGAAGGCCTTGGCGATAACGGCTGTGAATATATGACCAGCGGAATCGTGGTGGTGCTGGGTAAAACCGGGGTGAATTTCGGTGCAGGGATGACCGGCGGCTTTGCCTATGTGTTTGACCAATTTGGCCGTTTTAATCGCCGCGTCAATACTGAGCTGGTCGATACCCAAAAGCTGGAATCCCCGATTGCGCAGCAACATTTAAAAGGCTTAATTGAAGAGCATGTGGCCGAAACCGGCAGTGAACACGCCAAGATGATCCTCAGTGATTTTGCTAACTGGTTAGATTGCTTTGTGTTAGTCAAACCTAAAAATATTGCGGTGGCCGATCTGCTCAAATTAGAGCAATCAAGCCCAGAACTCATCGTAAAAGCGGGGTAATGGCACATGAGTAACGATTTTCAATTTATTGAAGTGGGTCGCAAAGATCCGGTAAAACACCCTGCAGCAAAGCGTGCAACTCAGTTTATTGAGATTTATCAGCCTTTTGCTCAAGCACAGGTCACGGAGCAAGCCGATCGCTGTTTAGATTGCGGCAATCCTTATTGTGAGTGGAAATGTCCGCTACACAACTATATTCCCAACTGGCTTAAGCTGGCTCAGCAGGGACGGATTATGGAGGCGGCGGATTTAGTTCATGAAACCAATACCCTGCCAGAAATTTGCGGCCGCGTATGCCCGCAGGACAGACTCTGCGAAGGCGCCTGTACCTTAAACGATGACTTTGGCGCGGTAACCATCGGTAATGTTGAAAAATACATTACCGATACGGCTATCGCTCAGGGTTGGCGCCCGGATATGAGTAAAGTCACGCCGCGTAAAGAACGGGTGGCGATTGTTGGCGCCGGTCCCGCTGGCTTAGGCTGCGCCGATATCCTCGCCCGCAATGGCGTCAAAGCGGTGGTATTTGATAAATATCCGCAAATTGGCGGGCTACTCACCTATGGGATCCCGTCGTTTAAACTCGACAAAGCCGTGATGGCCACCCGGCGCAGCGTATTAGAAGGCATGGGCATTGAATTTAAACTCGGTGTCACCGTTGGCAAGGATTTACCCTTTACCCAACTGCTTGAGCAATACGATGCCGTATTCCTTGGCATGGGCACCTACAGTGCCATGCAAGCGGGCATTGAAGGTGAAAATGCCAAGGGCGTCTATCAGGCTCTGCCTTACCTGATTGGCAACACTCATGAGTTGATGGGCACAAGCGATCCCGCCACGCCCTACCTAAACCTCAAAGGTCAGCGCGTGGTGGTGTTAGGGGGCGGTGATACCGCGATGGATTGCGTACGTACCGCTATCCGCCAAGGCGCAAGCAGCGTAGTGTGTGCTTACCGCCGCGACGAAGCCAATATGCCAGGCTCACGCCGTGAAGTACAAAACGCCCGAGAAGAAGGGGTGAACTTCCTCTTTAATCGCCAACCGGTCGCCATTAAAACGCAAGATGGTCAGGTTATCGGCGTAGAATGCGTTGAAACCCAGCTCGGTCAAGCCGATGCCAGTGGCCGCCAGCGCCCCGAAGCGATTGCGGGCAGCGAGCAACTGCTTGCGGCCGATGCGGTCATCATTGCTTTTGGTTTCCAACCCAGCCCAGCGGCGTGGTTTAGTGATTATGGGATTGAATTGGATCAATGGGGCCGCGTCAAAGCCAGTAAGCAGTCCGCCAATCCATTCCAAACCAGCCACCCTAAAGTATTTGCCGGTGGAGATATGGTGCGCGGCTCTGATCTCGTGGTAACCGCCATTGCCGAAGGCCGCGATGCGGCGCAAGGTATCCTTAATTACCTGGACTAGACAACCTAGACGAAGCCACTCGCGCTTATCCTCAAAACGCTTGCAAGTGCCCGCCGATTAACGCGGGCACTTTTTTAGCCGCTCCCTTTTCAAGCAATCGTCCGCCATCGCCATCCCCGATCGCACAAACTCTGTGGTATATTAAGCGCCGTTCTGTCGTTCACCTATTCGTGTTAACTCAAAAAGGTCACCTATGAAAATTGGTATTATTGGCGCAATGGAGCCAGAAGTTGCGCATCTTATCGCTGCCATGACAAACCCAAGCTCGCAAACCATCGCCGGTATTGAATTTATTGCAGGCACACTGGCGGGCAAAGAAGTGGTAGTGACTCGCTCTGGGATCGGTAAGGTCGCCGCCAGTATCGCCACCACCCTGCTTATCGAAAAATATGCGCCCGATGCGGTGATCAATACTGGCTCTGCCGGCGGCTTTGTCGATAGCCTTGCCATTGGTGATATTGTAATTTCATCAGAAGTGCGCCACCACGATGTGGACGTGACCGCGTTTGGTTATGAAATTGGCCAAATGGCCCAGCAACCCGCCGCCTTTATTCCCGCGCCCGATTTGGTTGCTGCCGCCAACAAAGCTATCGCCCAATTAGGCGAGGTCAAAGCCATTGAAGGCCTCATTTGCACTGGCGACAGTTTTATTTGCGATCCTGCGCGCACCCAAACCATGCTAGCCAACTTCCCAACGATGGCCGCCTGCGAAATGGAAGGCGCCGCCATTGCCCAAGTTTGTCATCAGTTTGGCGTGCCCTTTGTGGTGATCCGTTCGCTGTCGGACAACGCCAATAATGACTCACCTGTCGATTTTGATGCCTATATCGTTAAAGCCGGATACCACTCAGCGTTGATGGTTATGTTGTTGCTTGAGCAATTAAAGTAATCCAGAGTCAGTAGCGGAAGTACCAAATGATCAACAGCTTTTGTGAGCAACTTATCGAGACCGATGGCGCGTTGTTTGAAGGATTTTTGGTACTTTTTTTAGCCTTATTACTGGCACGCTTAGCCCCTTTACCGCGAGAAATCCACCCACTGATGGGATTGAGCTATTTAGCAAAACAGCTCGCGGCAAAAGTCAATCACCCCGAACGTCCGGCGCGTCAGCAAACCATCGCTGGCTTTTTGGCTATGTTGCTGCTGGTGTTTCCCTTCTGGGCCATCATCACTTTTTTACTCGAGCTTGCCGCCTTTCCTTGGTTTTTTGAGTTTGTCGTACTGTACCTTTGCCTCAGCGATGCCAGTTTTAGCCATATCGCCGAAGAAATTGCCACTGCGTTAAGCCGCCAAGATAACGCCAGTGCCAAGGCGCTATTACAGCCTTGGGTCAATCGCGATACCCAAGATTTGTCGGAAATTGGCATCAGCAAAACCACCATTGAAAACCTCACAACGGCACCGATTTACGGCAGCGCTGCGACGATTTTCTTTTTTGCAATTGCTGGGGCGCCTATGGTGCTGGCGGTACGAATGATCAAACAATTAGAGTTAAGCTGGCCGCCAATACAACCCCAATATCGTCATTTTTGTCTGACGGTAAATACCTTATCTACCGCATTGCTAGCAATCCCTGCCTGGTTATGGAATCTCTCCCTCGCCATTCAAGGCGGTCCAATGGCGGTGGCTAAACTCTTTAGTGTTCCCCAGTTTCATCCTGCATTACGCGGCTATGGGCAGAGCATTAATCTGGTCGCCAGCATGTTACACATTGAACTGGGCGGGCCGCAAAAGCTTGCGGGGCAGCGCATTGAGGTGGCAAAACTCCGCTATGGCCCCGTCCCCTCAAATGCGACCATTGCCCAAGCGATTAAGCTGACCTCCTGCGCCAATATGATCTGGTTTAGTTTTATCATCCTACTGCCCATACTTTGGGCGGGTTTACGTTATTTACAAAACCTCTAAGCGAGCACATAAGCTCAAGATACACTTAAGCTTTAGATGCCCTTGAGCTCGAGATACGCTTAGGTTCGAGAGAGTCGCGACCAGCTGTGTCTATGGTTGCGTTCTCGCAGCAAGTGCCCACTTAGGTCTATTATTTATTTCAATTCAATCTCGCGTAGAAGGCTGACTACTTTGCTCGAAAGCATGCACATTTCGTTAACAACCCCGGCGTTATTGTTCCCGGCAATCTCATTATTACTCTTGGCTTATACCAATCGTTTTTTTGCCTTAGCGGCATTAATCCGCAGTTTGAGTAATGGCCAAAAACCTGTTCATCAAAATCAAATCACTAACCTTAGCCAACGCATAGGTATCATTCGACGGATGCAAGAAGCCGGCGTGTGCAGCTTTGCCCTGTGTGTGTTATGTATGATTTTTATCTACATAGGCTTCAACAAGATAGGGTCAGTGATCTTCCTTGCCAGTCTGTCGTTATTGCTTTACTCCTTGTTACTTTCGGTATTGGAAATTCGCATTTCGGTCGATGCGCTCAATATCCATATTAAAGAGATGAGTCCATG
Organism: Shewanella sp.; assembly: GCF_051658185.1. Classification (GTDB taxonomy): domain Bacteria; phylum Pseudomonadota; class Gammaproteobacteria; order Enterobacterales; family Shewanellaceae; genus Shewanella. The sequence goes on from NZ_JBOFMC010000319.1 coordinate 9,995, forward strand.
AACCACTGGATCTACATTTTTGATTTATGCGGTACCGCAGTGTTTGCCTTATCAGGTGCCCTCGCCGCGGGTCGCCATCGCATGGACCCGTTTGGGGTGATAGTGCTTGCTTCGGTCACTGCCATTGGCGGTGGCAGCATTCGTGACGCACTAATAGGTGCCACCCCAGTCTTTTGGATCCAAGATCCGAATTACATTATCGTGATCCTCGCGACGGTATTAGCCTGCTTGCTATTGGTGCGCAGACCCCACAAGGCGCCGCAATATCTTCTTCCGGTGGCCGATGCCCTCGGCTTAGCGCTCTTTACCGTGATTGGCGCCGAAAAAGCCCTAAGCCTTGGCTTAAGTGGCATGATTGCCGTCGTCATGGGGTTGATCACCGGCGTTGGCGGCGGCATTATTCGCGATCTGCTGTGCCGGCAAATCCCTATGGTCTTACGCACTGAAATCTATGCCACCGCGTCGATCATCGGGGGGATCGGTTATACCGTGAGTTTGGCCTTTGGGATGGGGGAAACCACCGCCCTCTTTCTGGCCATGAGCAGCGCCTTAATCATCCGCTTAAGTGCCATAAAATGGCATCTGTCCTTACCTGCTTTTGATTTGAAAACCAAGAGGAATTAGCTTGCCAATTATCGCCCTGATTTTCTGTCTGCTGTTCACCCCCGCCATGACCACAGTCGCGGCGCAGCTTGACTTAAACCCCATGCCACAGGAGCAGCAGTTAGCCGTGAAATACATGGCGGCGCTCACCGAGCAAGACTATCAGACCCTCAAACATTTTTACCGCCGAGACAGTGTGTTTTTTGATAAAACCGCCAATCGCAAATACACTGGCGGGCGTTTTATTATCGATTTTTTTGAGCGCGCCCATGAAGGGGTATTGGAATACCGCTTCAATATCGAGCATATGTATAATGCTGGCGCCTTAGTCGTGATGATTGGTAACTATCACTTTAAGGGGCCCGGTGAGCAATTTGGCAAACCCGGCAAAATCATCGATGTCGCCATCCCTGGGGTGACAAGCCTGAAACTTGATATGGTCAACCTGAGGGTTACTGAGCATATTGATCTGATTGATTACCAAACCATGGCCGACCAATTAGCGTTGCAGTAGTCACAAAATTCACTGCCAATTGAAACTTGGCCCCCCATCCTCGGTCAAATCTTGCATTAAGTAACACGATGGAATATGCCAAAACGGGCATCGCTTAGTCTCAATGAGGTTTGTATGAAGTGTATTAGCGTAGTTGCACTGCTTTCCCTAAGTATGTTGCTACAGCCCGCAGCAGCCCAGACGTTACAACCCATTATTATCTCTTACGCTGTGCAGCCCGTGAGCGATTTCAATCAACAACTGCTAAAAGCGCAAGCACAACGGCAAAGTTGGGCAAATGATCCCAGCCAGATCAGCAGCCACTATGCCGGAAATAAGTTCACTCTGCTACGCAGCCAAGCCTACAAAGGCAGTGTTGTCACTTACCAAGTCAGTGAACTCTCGGCGCAGCACCCGCAAATGTTGTTGATTTTATCCCTCAAAAAAAATACCCAGCACTGGCAAGTCAATTCCGCCCAATTAGCCTGGAAATGCCATGATAGCCAACATTTTGGAACGGACAGATGCAGCATGGCTGAGGCGCAGCATAGTACTGCGCCTTAAGAAACCAATCGTGCGGCAGTGAGGATGAGTGAGATAGTCACGATGAAATAGTCACGATGAGATAGTCACGATGAAATAGTCACTATGGGATAGTCTCATAGAGATCGCTTCTATGAGTTCGCCCCACACAGATACTCACCATTGGAGCCCGCACTCACGGCCCCAAAGGGCATCAACTGCAGGCGATAAGCAACAAGTAATAAGCAACAAACACGAGCTGGCAGGGACCGCCTTAAAATAGCACACCACGCGCGGCTCAAGGCACACGCTGCAGGGCATCGCGCCCGAAACAACAAGGGCGCCCACTGGGCGCCCTCACTATCATTCACATCATTACTGACATGGCTAACGCTGATGCGGTTACACCAACGTCACATTGGCAAACTTGCGCTTACCTACTTGGAATACCGCAGCCGTACCCGCACTGAGCACCATACGACTATCATCCAGCTTCTCACCGTTCATCTTCACCGCGCCCTGCTTAATCAAACGCATCGCTTCTGAAGTTGACGCCACTAAATTGGCGTCTTTGAGCAAATTGGCAATCGCCAAACCGTCACCGGCCACTAACTCGACCTGTTCGATATCATCAGGAATTAAGCCCTTAGAACGATCAACGAAGGCTTGATGGGCATTATCTGCCGCCGCCGCGTCATGGAAGCGGGTGATGATTTCCTTGGCAAGGGCAATCTTGATATCACGCGGGTTCGCCCCGTTAGCAACATCTTGCTTAAACTGCGCTATTTCGGCCAACGGACGGAAGGACAGCAGCTCAAAATAGCGCCACATCAGTTCATCCGAAATCGACATCAGCTTGCCAAACATCTCATTGGCAGGCTCGCTCACCCCAATATAGTTGTGGGCTGATTTCGACATTTTCTTCACGCCATCAAGACCTTCAAGCAATGGCATCATGATCACCGCCTGCGGCTTTTGACCCTGAGCTTTTTGCAGCTCGCGCCCCATCAGAAGGTTAAACTTTTGATCCGTGCCACCTAATTCCACATCCGCTTCTAGGGCTACCGAATCATAACCTTGGAGCAGCGGGTACATAAATTCATGGATAGCAATCGATTGGCCTGAGGCATAACGCTTCTTAAAGTCATCGCGTTCCATCATCCGCGCCACAGTCTGCTGGGATGCCAAACGGATCATGCCCGCAGCACCAAGCGGCTCTAACCAGCTAGAGTTAAATTCGATACGGGTTTTCGCGGGATCGAGGATCTTATAAACCTGCTCTTTATAGGTTTCAGCATTGGCGAGCACTTGCTCACGAGTGAGCGGCGGACGGGTGCTATTTTTACCGCTAGGATCACCGACCATCCCCGTAAAGTCACCAATCAAGAAAATGACTTCATGACCTAACTCTTGGAATAATCTTAATTTATTTAAGATTACTGTGTGCCCAAGATGAATATCCGGCGCAGTCGGATCTGCACCTAATTTAATCCGTAATGGACGTCCTTCTTTGAGTTTTTCAAGCAGATCCGCCTCGAGTAAAATCTCGTCGGTACCACGTCTAATTTCTGCTAATACTTGGTCTACATCAGCCATCTGGGCAGGGACTCCTAAGGCCATCATCATAAAAAGAGGAGACTTATGTTACTTGTTAGCCAGCACAATTGAAAGTGTGTACACTAACGGGATTATTCACGCCTCTGGTTATCGGTATCGCCGTCAATGGGAAAGGTTATTACGTTATTTAAATTGTTGCCTAAAAAGCACCAAGTTCTCCTCAGCATTCTTTCGGTTATCACCATGATAACCATGCTATTACCTTCTGAAGAAGCCCAAGCATCTAGGCAAACTAGAGGGCTTAATGACCCGGCCCAAAGCCCCTCAAGTTACGATGTCCCATTAGCCTTTCGCGCCCCGGTGCGTCCTGGCGATTTAGGCGAACAAGCCGAGCAAAACCTCACTGAGGAGCATTTTGCCGCAGAGCAAGCGTCATCACCCGCGCCAGCAAGTGCAACCCCGTTATCTTCTGCCGAGGCGCTCAGCACGGGTGCCGAATCCTTAGAAAGCGCTAATCATCGCGATGTTGAGCATTTTAATGTGAAAAATGGCGATACGTTAGCGGCCGTGTTTACCCGTGCAGGCTTAAGCAGTAAAGAAGTATATGACATCACTCAATTGCCGCTAGCCAAACAAAATTTACTTAAAATTATGCCCGGTGAAGAAATAGTCATTTCAAAGGATGCGAACGGCGCGTTAACTGAAGTACGCTATCGCGTCGATGCGGTGTCGACGTTAGTGATCACGAAAAACCACGATCAATACCTTGAGACGATCTCTGAAAAAGACGTAGAGATCCGCAGCCATTTCACGCACGCCAACATTAAAACTAACTTTTGGAATGCCGCCGTCGATGCCGGGATGACGGCCAACCAAATCATGCAACTGTCGACCATCTTTGGCTGGGACATTGACTTTGCCTTAGATCTGCGTGAAGGCGACAGTTTTGCCATTATTTACGAACAAGAATATGCCAACGGTGAGTTTTTGCGTAACGGCAATATCCTCGCGGCGGAATTTGTTAACCAAGATGAACGCTATACCGCCATCCGCTACACGGATGGCAACTATTACTCAGAAAATGGCACCAGCATGCGTAAAGCTTTTTTACGCTCACCGGTTGATTTTAAATACGTTAGCTCAAACTTTAATCCCAAACGTTTACACCCAGTCACCGGCCAAGTCAAAGCTCACCGCGGGGTGGATTACGTTGCCGCTATCGGCACGCCGATAAAAGCGGCGGGTAGCGGCCGGGTCATTGAATCAGGTTATAACCAATTTAATGGTAACTATGTGGTGATCCAACATAACAACACCTACACGACTAAATATTTACACCTCACTAAGCGCAACGTCAGCAAAGGTGCCACAGTTAAACAAGGCCAAATCATCGGCACATTAGGTAAAACCGGACGAGTGACGGGCGCCCATCTGCACTATGAATTTATCGTCAATGGCGTACACCGCAACCCTCGGACCGTGACCTTTCCCAAGTCTGAAGCCATTGCTCGCAAAGAAAAACCGCAATTTGACGCCTTGAGTCAGCAACTCATGGCGACCATTGCCCAAAACAAACAAACGCAGCTGGCCATGCAATAACGACGGATATCCTTCATGACACATGCTTATTACATTGGACTCATGTCAGGCACCAGCATGGATGGTGTTGACGCCGTATTAGTCGACTTTGCCGGGGCGCAGCCTGCCCTCATCGCCAGCCATACCGAGGCGATCCCGCCACATTTACTTAAGGGATTGCAGCGCTTGTGTTTACCCGGCGCGGATGAAATCAATCGCCTAGGTAGATTAGACCGCCATGTCGGCCAGCTATTTGCCTTGGCGGTCAACAAGCTACTCGCAAACGCCTCGGTCACTAAAGAGGAGGTGAACGCCATTGGAAGCCATGGCCAAACCGTGCGGCACATGCCCAATCTTGAAGTGGGTTTCACTTTGCAAATTGGTGATCCCAATACCATCGCCACCGAAACTGGCATCGATGTCATTGCCGATTTTAGACGCAAAGATATCGCCCTTGGGGGACAAGGCGCTCCGCTTGTTCCAGCTTTCCACCAGCAGGTCTTTGCTGAACAAGGGAAAAAGCGCATTATTTTGAATATCGGCGGCATAGCCAACATCACCTATCTGCCGGGCAAACGTGAACACGTGGTCGGCTTTGATACAGGCCCAGGTAACACTTTAATTGACGCGTGGATCCAACAGGTTAAAGGCGAAAGCTTTGATCGGGATGGCGCATGGGCGGCCTCTGGTCAAACTCATCCTGAGCTGCTCACTCAGCTACTTTCCCATCCCTATTTTTCGATGGCTTACCCCAAAAGCACGGGCCGCGAACTGTTCAATCAAGCGTGGTTAGAGCAACAATTAACCCCCTTTAATCACCTCGATGAAGCCGATATCCAATCGACGCTATTAGATTTAACCTGCCATAGCATCGCCCAAGATATTCTGCGACTGGGTGACACTGGAGAGTTATTCGTCTGCGGTGGCGGCGCCTTTAATCGCGAGCTCATGCAGCGCCTTGAGCGTCTCCTACCGGGCTATCAACTGGCCACCACCTTAGCGCTTGGCGTCGATCCCAAATGGGTCGAAGGCATCGCCTTTGCTTGGCTGGCGATGCGCCATCATTTAGGTTTGCCCGCCAATCTACCCGCGGTCACCGGCGCCTCCCGCGAAGCGGTACTGGGCGGACGTTTTAGCGCCCGCTAAGGCGCAGTGAACAACGCAACTGGTATGCATAAAAAATATAGAATTTAATAAACCAAAAACGCCGCCATAAAATGTCCGAGATAAGCATAAATGTGACCTGAATTTGTGCTTTATTCGCCCTTGATTGTGCAGCGCCTAACATAAATACCAGATATTTCAAATGTTTAAGTAAAAATCCTGCGTCAACAAAGAGTGTAGAGTATCGCCGTCATTAGGATTTCCCCCTTTCCCCGCTCCTTGATTAGCTGAAAACTTACTGCTTAGGTATCAGCACGCTCACCAACATCTTCATGAAGTGAATCAGGTAAACCTCAAAAATCCGGCTATGCTTAATTTCACCTCAGCATTGTCGTTGACAATGATCGGCGCTAACACCACGCGCAGGTTGGTTGCAGGACAAAGGAGGCTCACACAATCACTTTTTCGTTCTTATTCAACATCTATTCAAGGTTGGGATGCTATGTTGGGAGGATATGTTAAAAGTAGCCGCCGTTTGTAGTTCAGCCTAGATGGTCGTCATTAGCTGCATTTAAGGGTCAACAGCTCAGCGCAAACGGCAAATCAAATATTGTAATAAGACAGCCTCAGTCACTGTGGTTGTCTCGTAATAGTAGGGGATTTATTGATGAATATGTCACAAAAAATGGTCGCGGAATTTATCGGCACCTTATGGCTCGTCCTTGGTGGCTGTGGCAGCGCCGTGCTTGCGGCGGCATTTCCAGAGTTAGGAATTGGCCTGCTTGGGGTGTCCTTTGCCTTCGGCTTAACGGTATTAACCATGGCTTTTGCCATTGGCCATATTTCAGGTTGTCACCTTAACCCCGCGGTATCATTCGGCCTTTGGGCCGGTGGACGTTTTCCGGCTGCACACTTGCTACCGTATATCATTGCTCAGGTCGCAGGCGCGATCGCAGGCGCAGGGATTTTGTATTTAATCGCTTCAGGTCAAGAAGGTTTCTCACTGGCGGCAGGTTTTGCCTCTAACGGGTTTGCGGAACACTCACCCGGTGGTTATAGCCTGCAAGCAGTGCTGATCAGCGAAATCGTGATGACTCTGTTTTTCTTGATCATCATTTTAGGGGCCACCGATGAGCGTGCACCAAAAGGTTTTGCTCCGATTGCCATTGGTTTAGGCTTAACCCTAATTCACCTTATCAGCATTCCAGTATCCAATACCTCAGTCAATCCTGCTCGCAGCACAGGTCCTGCGCTGTTTGTCGGGGATTGGGCGTTATCGCAATTATGGGTATTCTGGTTAGCACCGATTGTGGGTGCGATTTTAGCGGGAATTATCTATCGCTATTTCCATGCTGCGAAATAATCCCGGCATTCCAACAACACAACAGCGCCTATTGGCGCTGTTGTTCTTTTTATCATCCCACGCTAGTGTTACCATTTAGCCAACCGGTGAATTTTGCTGTTTGCTGAAAGAAAGATACAACAGACTTCGCCCCATCCAAATCAAAGAGATATTTTCCATGAGCAAGACTGTTAAAACCCTCGCTGAAACCGCCGCCATGACGCCTGAAGGCCGTTATGATTACCTCGTTGAACAGGTTAAAGCGCACCAAACCCTGTGGACATTACAAGACCAAGACGGTTGTGTCATGTTAACCACCGAAGAAGAAGATTGCATTCCCATGTGGCCAACAGAAGAAGCCGCCGAATCATGGGCGGTCGATGAGTGGAGCGATTGCCAGCCCCTCGCCATTCCATACACTGAATGGCATGAACGCTGGGTGCCGGGTATGGAAGATGACGACCTCTTTGTAGCAGTCTTCCCTGTGCAAGATGACCTAGGCGTGGTTATTCCCCCTTACGAGTTAGATCAACGCCTTATCACCAAGCAAAGTCACTAACACTGCGAATAACGAAACGACTCACGAAGCGAGAATATCAATGAGCGAGCAAGAATCCACTTTGCCCACGCCCACCGTAACGCCCGTGCCGCGCCCTCGTTTACCAAAGCGTTTAATTGCCTTGCTATTACTCTATGTTATCGCTGCTATCAGCGGCTTGATGGCCAAGCAAGGAGTGCTATTTTGCTTGTTAACGCTCGTAATGGTCCTCGGGATTTTAGGTCGCCAGAAAGCTGGACTTATCATGCTGCGCGGTTACACATTAGTGCAATTAGCCCTGATTAGCATGCTACCGATTATCCTTTACGATCCTGATAATTTAGTGGCGGGCCCGACGACGGTACATTTAGGGGAATGGCAAGGAAAACTGCCTGATTATGTGATTTTTATTTTCTTAATTATCATTGCATTACTGCAGGTCTGGGTCGCATTTGATCAAAAAGTTAACGCGTGGTGCAAACCTAAGCTCAATTTCAACATCATGAGCTAACCCAACAGTTATGGCTAAACGCCCTAACGCGGATGCCGACAAAAAAGCCGTCTTAATGACGGCTTTTTGATGGTAAATCCCCCAAAATCTGGGTAACGGATTAAATCGAGAAACTGGCGCCACATCCACAGGTGGTCGTGGCGTTGGGGTTTTTAACAAAAAACCGTGAACCTTCTAGGCCCGAAGTGTAATCAACTTCACCCCCCACCAAATATTGCAGGCTCATCGGATCGACGACCAATTGGACGCCTTGTTTTTCAACGGTAAAGTCGCCTTCATTCACCTTTTCATCAAAGGTAAAACCGTACTGAAATCCTGAGCAACCACCACCAGTAACATACACACGTAACTTAAGTGCCGGATTTTGCTCTTCTTCCAATAGCCCTTTTACCTTAGCGGCTGCCGCATCGGTAAATTGAATTGGCATTGCTGCGTCAGCTTGATCAGTCATTACTACCTCTTACATCAGTTTTCTGGGGCAAATTATCTGTTACCTGACTATTTTGTTCAAGTATTACCGGTGGTTCTTTTTCACCCTGCATCAGCTCAGGCAAACTATAAACATGTTCTGTCTGTGAATTTTTCGTCCAACGGCTCGCAGGCACCACCACTTTAACTTTGACCTGCTGCAAATTAAAATCTTCAGGCACTGTAACAGGGGTGTCTATGACCTGAAAATACCGAAAATCAAATGCCAGTTTGGTTCCCATAAGTTTATTGACGCTTAATTCACGTGGTTTGCCCGCCTGCTGGCCAATTAAGGTCAATTCCACGAGGCCCTGAATAGCTTGCTTGCGCTTTTGTAGCTGAGTCAAAATCAGTTTGAGATGATATTCTCTGGCGAGGGAGCCTTGGGTCATTTCCAGCCCATGAATAGCCACACCTTCGGCATTGTCATCTGGCGTCATCAGACTGCGATAGAAGGCTAATTCCCGCTGTAATTCCTGTTGTTTTTTAAGCTGCTCACCAAACATCTGCTGCATCTGCGCATTCGCCTCCTGAGCAACGGCTAATTCTAAATTGCGTGCGGCAAGCTGCTGTGTTTGGCTCTCCAGCTCACTGGTTAGCTCTTCTGAGTCACTCTCGTGTTGCGCCAACCCGGCACCAAGGTTAAACCAGCTGTAACTCGCCCAAGCACCGAGCAAAAACGCAACCAGTACGAACAACACTAAAGAGACTGACGATGGACGGTATTGCAGGTCCATGCGTTGCAGCCAATTTAATCCACCACGAACATTTGGCATGACGTCCCAAGCCCCTTATAAAAAATTCAATTCCAACGACCAGACAAAAATACCATCCACTGAAAAAAGGTCGAGTCCCAGCCCTGGTGACCAATGCGTATTCCTGCTGGGGGATTTAGCTTCATTCATTAGCCATACCTTTGGACGGTATATGTTGCTCAACAACACTGAGGCTGAATTTTACGGGGAACGGCGCTATGTGGCGAGCACTTGTGTCGCGTTATAGAAAAATAGTTTTATGAATCAATCTGTCAAACATTGGTAAATTGCAGGCTTTGCGCAAAATGGCGTCAATGTTCACTTGGCGGATCACTTGGTGCGGTCAACCTTGATTGATAGACGCCGCCGACCGTTCTCCAGCTCGCGAATCCTTAAACAAAACTGTTGAACATGAGTCACAAATATGACGGGTTTACCCCAAAAATCTAACACCGCGACTATACCACTATTTCGTTACCCTAGTGCTTCTGCTAGAATCGCGCCTCAGCCACCCTACACACATTAGGGTAGATTAAGCGGCGCTACGCGCGCTCATCTGCCCCCTAGCTATTGGAAATCAGGCTGATGAATCAGTTCGAAGGATCCCATATCCTCTCCGTAAACCAGTTAGATCTTGACTCAATCCACACTATTTTTAATGTCGCTAGCCGCATGATGCCCTATGCTCTGCGAGAAAAGCGCACCAAAGTGCTCGATGGCGCCATTTTAGGCAATCTATTCTTCGAACCCAGTACCCGTACCCGTGTCAGTTTTGGCTGTGCCTTTAACTTACTCGGTGGCCATGTGCGTGAAACGACCGGCATGGCCTCGTCCTCGTTATCGAAGGGCGAATCCCTCTACGATACTGCGCGGGTGTTATCGACCTATTCCGATGTCATCGCCATGCGCCACCCCGATGCTTACTCGGTTAAGGAGTTTGCAGAAGGCAGCCGCGTGCCAGTCATCAATGGCGGCGATGGCTCCAATGAGCATCCAACCCAAGCCCTGCTGGATTTATTCACGATTGAAAAAGAACTTAAATGTGCGGGCCGTGGTATTGATGGCATGCACATTGCGATGGTTGGCGACTTAAAATTTGGCCGCACTGTGCATTCCCTGTCACGTTTGCTGTGTATGTATAAGAACATCAGCTTTACGCTCATATCCCCTGCTGAATTAGCCATGCCCGACTATGTGATCTCGGCCATTGAAAATGCTGGGCATAGCATCAGAATAACAGACCAACTTGAAGGCCATTTAGATAAAGCCGACATTCTTTATCTCACCCGCATTCAAGAAGAGCGCTTTCCTTCACAGGACGAGGCGAATAAATATCGCGGCAAATTCCGCTTAAATCGCAGTATTTACACTCAGCATTGCAAATCGAACACTGTCATTATGCATCCGCTGCCACGGGACTCCCGCGCCCAGGCCAATGAATTAGATAATGACCTCAACAATCATCCTAATCTGGCCATTTTCAGACAGGCTGATAATGGATTGTTAATTCGCATGGCTTTGTTTGCATTGACACTGGGAGTTGACGCACAACTCGAAAAATATGAGTGTCCGGTTACTTGGTATTCACGCAAAGCCGATCGTTAATTGGCTACAGACTTTAAGGATTCAACATGACCCGTTCCGAAGTGCTATTTGAACAGGCTAAAAAAACCATTCCCGGCGGTGTGAACTCTCCAGTTCGCGCTTTTAATGGCGTGGGCGGCTCGCCCCTATTTATCGAAAAAGCTGACGGCGCTTATATTTACGATGCTGACGGTAAAGCTTATATCGATTATGTCGGCTCTTGGGGCCCCATGATCCTCGGCCATAACCATCCTAAGATCCGTCAGGCCGTTTTGGCTGCGGTAGAGAATGGCTTATCCTTTGGCGCACCAACGGAGCTTGAGGTGCAAATGGCCGAAAAAGTTATCGCGATGGTGCCCTCTATCGAGCAAGTGCGCATGGTGAGTTCAGGCACCGAAGCAACCATGAGTGCGATCCGCTTAGCCCGCGGTTTTACTCATCGTGACAAGATTTTAAAATTTGAAGGCTGCTATCACGGCCACGCCGACTGCCTGTTAGTCAAAGCCGGTTCTGGCGCCTTAACCTTAGGTCAACCCAGCTCGCCGGGTATCCCTGAAGATTTTGCTAAGCACACCTTAACAGCGGTGTATAACGATTTAGATTCCGTTAGAGCCCTGTTCGAACAATACCCGACCCAAATTGCGTGCATTATCATCGAGCCTGTTGCCGGCAACATGAACTGTATTCCACCTATCCCTGGCTTCCTGCAAGGCCTGCGCGCTATTTGTGATGAGTTTGGAGCGCTGCTGATCATTGACGAAGTCATGACCGGTTTTCGAGTCTCTCAAAGTGGTGCCCAAGGCCACTATGGCGTCACGCCGGATTTAACCACCCTCGGTAAAGTCATTGGCGGCGGTATGCCAGTGGGGGCTTTCGGTGGCCGTAAAGAAGTCATGCAGTTTATCGCGCCAACCGGCCCGGTTTACCAAGCTGGCACCTTATCCGGTAACCCTATCGCCATGTCAGCAGGGCTTGCACAAATGGAAGCGCTGTGTGAAGCAGGCTTATATGAGGAGCTGAGCGCTAAAACCAAACGTATCGCCGAAGGTTTTAAAGCGGCGGCGGATAAGCACGGCATCCCAATGGCCATCAACTATGTGGGTGGCATGTTCGGTTTCTTCTTTACCGAGCAAACGCAAATTACCCGCTTTGATCAAGTCACCAAGTGCAATCTTGAACACTTCCGTACTTTCTACCACGGTATGTTAGATGAAGGGGTGTACTTAGCACCTAGCGCCTATGAAGCCGGCTTCTTATCCATGGCTCACGGTGAAAAAGAACTCAGCCTAACCTTAGCTGCCGCCGACCGAGTACTGGCGAAGATGAAAGCGGCAGAGTAACCGCTAGCACCACATTGGCCAATAACCACATTGGCCAATATAGGCTGTCCCCAATGACCTGAAGGGATACCTAAAGCACGCGAATAAAGTAAAGGCTACAGATGTTTTTTATCCTCTGTAGCCTTTTTTTATGCGCTCTTTATCAGTGGTTTTTATAGGGGAGTGCTGGAATGATTCGGTTAAATCGCCGGGACTTTAAATTGCGTGTCTTGGATTGCTAGCACAACATCCCGCGGGCGAATCGCAATGATCTTTAATTTCCCGGCAATCATATCGCCCTCCTGCAATTCGGCCCCATCGACATTTAACCAACGTTGACTAGCATTCGTCGAATAAACATGGGCCACAATATTAAATTCAGGCACTTGTAACTGTAATCCCGCAGGCAATTGCCCATATTTAGGAATGTCATCGGCAGCAGGTTTTGGCGTTGGATCTAAATGCGCTGCCGTTACCGCAGTATTGGCGGCATTGCCATATTCAACCCCCTTTAATGCCGATTGAAATGTGGCGACTAAGCGATCCTCTTCACGGCTTTGATGGGTTTCCAGCCCCACATCTGCCGCTGCCGCACTCACCTGTTGACGCAACAGCGCTAATGGATCAACCCCTTGACGCTCCGCACCATTGTCCCCTGCTCGCAGCGCTGAATCATGCGGTTCTTGATAACTCATATCTTGATTAATCCGATCTTGGTTAATCGGATCTTGAGTCACAGCCGCTTGGGCAATATCCCCGTAAACCGCTGGAGTGACTTGGGTGTCAGTTGCTGCAGCGGATGGCTGCTGCTCATAACTTATCGCATCAACTGCGGCAGAGGTCGTTAAGTAATCGACATAGCTAGGGTCTTGATTCCCAGAAGGCCTTACTGCAGTGGGTTGTGGTATTGAGCCGGTCAGTGGCATTGTGGCGGTCTGTTGCATCACCATGGTCGCAGCACTGGGCAACTCTTGAGCTCTAGGCAAAGCCACTTTCCCGGCAAGACGAATACCGCTGCCATTGCTAGACACACTCGATGTGACAACCAATGCATCGCTTCCTTGGGCTGTTAAAGCATCAACCTCTGGAGGCTCTTGCCCCGCCGGGCTCAGCTTCTGAGAAGCATCGACGTTCGCTGTCGCATTAACCATTGATGGCGCAGTAGCGTTCTGTGCTGCATTGGCTCGCGAAGGCATGGTTTGCACAACTCCCAGAGCTGAGACGTCATTAGCTTGTCGCAGCAAGGTCAGCCCCCAGGCCAAACCTATCCCCACCGCAATAGCGAGGCCCACGAGAGACAACTTCCCCAAAGGCAGTGCTGGACGCACGGGTGACGCATTTGGACTGCGGGGAGTTAACACCGCATCCGGTAACGGGGATAATTGCTGCTGTTTATTACGCGTAACCGCATCAAGTAAAATCGACATTAACCACGCACTCCATTATCGGTTAAGCGGGGTCCCTGCTCACTTAAGTACAAATTTAATCTCACTAAGGTTTGATTTCCGGCAATACCATCGGCTTTTAAACCATGTTGCCGTTGGAAGTTTTTAAGATCATTTTCAAGCTTAAGATCAAACTGCGAGACCCGTCTAGCGCTGCGATGGCTGACCTTGGCTAGCGCATTTTCCAACCATTGCCATTGACTCGGACTCGATTTTTGACTGATCTCCTGCATAGGGAATTTAGGCGCTTGCCATAAAATCTCAAAAGTCCCACTAAAATGTTGATTAAACCACGAGCGTTCGACCCAAAGCTGTTGCTCACCTAATTGCATGAGCAACTGATCGTTATCCACCGCCAGCACAGCCCCGTAAAAGTCCTGATGATGAGCATCGACTAAATACACCACCGCCGGATAATTTAACCGAGTGAGCGACATCCAATTGCCCTGCTGTTGATAACAGGCTAAGCCTTGTTCCACAGCAGACTGGCAAGCCGTTAACCCTTTAAAGGGCACCTTGCCCCACACACCAAATAAGCCAGCAAAGGCAGTGCTAATGTCGCGGCTTTGATTAATCGCCTCAAGCAGCAGCCGTTGGCTCGCATCGACGGCCATGGATACCGGAGTCGCGCTAGCATCCACAGCCACTGTTGGGCCATTCGCAGTAGCAGGCGCGAGGGATTGTAATGACGACGGCGTTGCAGATTGTAATGACGATTCTGCTGCCGACGGCGTTGCAGATTGAGCGGCACTTGCCTGCGCCGTCAGCGCATCGACCGCTGAAGCCGGCAAATTGTTTGGCACATTCCCTGACGCCACAGAGCCTTGCTGGCTAAGTAAGGCGTAGGAAATCCCAAAGGCCAACATCAGTGATAATGCCATGGCACTGGGCCAGAGGTATTTATGCTGCTTTTGCTCGACCTCGCCTAACACTTCAACTGCCGCTTGCTTGACCATATGTTGATCAATCGGGACACGGGACTGAGCATACCCGGCCATTAACGCCCGTTCGCAGAGTAAATTAATGAGGCGCGGGATACCACCGCTGTACTTGTGGATGACCTTAATGGCTTTACGAGTAAATAAAGGCTCAAAGCGACCAGCCACTTGCAAACGGTGCAGAATATACAAGGAAATGTCAGCTTCACTCAGTGGCAACAGATGATAACGAGCAGTGATCCGCTGCGCTAATTGTCTTAATTCTTGACGTTTTAGCAGCATTTGTAGTTCGGGCTGCCCAATGAGAATAACCTGCAATAATTTTTTGGTATCGGTTTCAAGATTGGTCAGCAAGCGCAGCTGCTCTAACACTTCAGGACGTAAATGCTGCGCTTCATCAATGATCAACACCGTGTTACGGCCTTTTTCATGATTAGCCAGCAAAAATTGGCTCAAACGGTCTGTCAGTGTTTTCAGCG
Source organism: Shewanella sp. (assembly GCF_051658185.1). Classification (GTDB taxonomy): domain Bacteria; phylum Pseudomonadota; class Gammaproteobacteria; order Enterobacterales; family Shewanellaceae; genus Shewanella. The sequence continues at coordinate 25,231 of NZ_JBOFMC010000319.1, forward strand.
TAGGGTTCTCACCGTAGCGAATACCGAGTTCATCACACAGGGTGGCCAACAATTCTAACTGTGTCAGCGACGGATTGAGGATAAAGGCGGTATCCGTGTTCTCAGGCAATTGCCCAAGTAAACATCGCGATACCGTGGTTTTTCCCGTACCGACTTCCCCCGTCAGTAACACAAACCCCCCGGTTTCCCCTAACCCATAGGTTAAATGGGCCAACGCTTCCCGGTGCCTATCACTCAAAAACAAATAATGGGGATTGGGTGCAATTGAAAAAGGGTTATCACTGAGTCCATAAAAGGCCTTATACATACCACCAATCATCCTAAATTTAGAAATAACTCCACAAGTTAAAGCGTACTTGGGAGATTGTCAAAGCTTGCCCTTTCACGCTGTGATAGCGCCATAAAATCTCTCTTGAGGAATGCAGCTGATAAGCGAGCATCGTGCTAAGCTAGCGCCATGAAAGACTGTAAAGAAATATCCCAATGAAAATATATTTAGTGGGCGGCGCCGTTCGTGATGCGCTACTTAAACTCCCCATAAAAGACAAGGATTACATGGTTGTTGGCGCCACACCGGCCCAAATGCTGCAACTTGGATATCGTCAAGTCGGTAAAGACTTCCCGGTATTTATCCACCCGACAACCCAACAAGAGTACGCCCTCGCGCGTACCGAACGAAAAACAGGCCTTGGCTATGGCGGTTTTAGCTGTTATGCCAGCCCTGATATCACCCTAGAGCAGGATTTACTGCGCCGGGATCTCACGATTAATGCCATCGCCCAAGATGAAGATGGGATCTTGTATGATCCATATCATGGCATTGACGATATTAAAGCCCGCCAGCTACGCCATGTCTCAGAAGCTTTTATTGAAGATCCACTGCGAGTTCTGCGCGTTGCGCGCTTTGCTGCAAGGTTTCACGCCCTAGGCTTTAGCATTGCCAAAGAGACCTTTAACCTGATGTGTCAACTCAGCCAAGGGCAGGAATTAACCGCGCTGACGGCAGAGCGTGTCTGGCAAGAGGTGGATAAAACCTTGGCGGGCCCTAATCCAGAGGTCTTTTTTGATGTCCTCAGACAATGTGGTGCCCTCAAAATCTTATTTCCTGAAATAGATGCACTGTTTGGCGTCCCCCAACCTGAAAAATGGCACCCTGAAATTGATACGGGCATTCATACCCTGATGGTATTGGCCCAAGCAGCGTGCCTGACTGAAGATAAGGCTGTACGCTTTGCCGCCCTACTGCACGATCTTGGTAAAGCCTTGAGTCCTAAAGAACATTTACCTAAACATCATGGTCATGGTCAAAAAGGCTTACCCCTCATTAACAGCCTCTGTCGCCGTCTGAAAGTCCCCAATGAATATCGTGATCTCGCGTTACTGGTAAGTGACCAGCATCAAAATGTGCACCAAGCATTTGATCTAAAAGCTGAAACCATTATTCGACTATTTGATAAAGCGGATTTTTGGCGCAAACCGCAACGTCTCGAACAACTTCTTAGCAGTTGTATCGCCGACATGCGTGGCCGCAGCGGATTTGAGCACGCTCTCTACCCACAAGCCGACTATCTTA
>NZ_JBOFMC010000320.1:0-3328 GCF_051658185.1 Shewanella sp.
TCAGTACTTATCAACTGAAATGAAAAAATTTTCAAAATTAGAAGATAAAGCAAATTTAGGTATAGAGATTTTAAAAGAACGCCGCTCCGCCCTGATCTCCGCCGCCGTAACGGGCAAAATTGACGTGCGCGGCTGGCAAGCTCGCGAGTCTTAAGATAAAAGTAGGGGTTGATAACTCAGATGGTTAATGAAAATAAATTAGATGATAGTGTCGAACTAGAAGATCAAGATAATCTTGAGTTAACCGCACACCCCCATCCCATGGGCACAAATACGCCAGTGCGCATTGCTAAGGAGCAATCCAGCGTTTATGAACTATTGCGTAAAGAAAAAAAAGGTGATCTAGTCTTAGCGCCGGACTTTCAACGCAAGAATGTTTGGGATAAAAAGCATCAGTCAGAATTGATTGAATCAATTTTAATGGGTATTCCAATTCCATTAATTTATATGTTTGAAAATGAAGAGGGTAAGCGTCAGATCATCGACGGTAAGCAGCGCATCACCGCGTTGAAATTATTCTTGAATAACGAATTAATTTTAACTAATTTGTCTATGTTACCAGATCTAAAAGGACGTAAATTTGAAGATATATCGCCTCTTTTACAAGCAAAAATAGAAGATTATCAGTTACATTCACATGTGATCCAACCTCCTACCCCTGAATATGTGAAATTTAACATTTTCGAACGCGTTAATCGCGGAGGTGTGAATTTAAATAAACAAGAAATGCGCCATGCCTTATATCAAGGCACTGCTACAGATTTAATTCAAGTACTTGCAGAAAGTTCAGAATTTAAAGCCGCCACGGGAAGAGGCGTTAAGCCTAATCGCATGCGCGATCGTTACCTAATCTTGCGCTTTATTTCATTTTACTTATGGTTCACTCGTCAACTTGAAAACACCGATATTCAATACAACTCGGATGTAGATGCATTTTTGGCTGCAGTGATGAAATATGTTAATAACAAAGCCACAACAGAACAGCTTACTCAACTAAAAAAAACATGCTTACAAGGAATGAAAAATACTGCCAAATTATTGGGTGGAGACGCTTTTCGTTTTCAAACCAAAGGATCAGGCAATCGTCGTCCCGTTAATATGGGGCTGTTTGAAATGCTTGTCTTTGCATTTTGCGATTTAGAATCACATAAAATAAAAGCATCAATCGCTAAGAGATTAGTTGATGATTATAAAATAAAAGTGGATACTGATGGATTATTTTCAGGTTCTATCGATACGACAGAGCATGTGAAAAAACGTTTTTCCATCGCCAATGCAATCACGCAGGAGCTTAAAAATGCTCAAACAGCTTGAGATTGAAAATTTAAAAAGCCTTGCCCATACCAAGTTGCAATTAGCACCATTGACCTTATTGACGGGAGCTAACTCATCAGGTAAATCAACCGTCATTCAAGCGTTAATGTTATTAAGTAAATACAGCCAAGCGAGTAATCGCTATAGTATGGAAGAGCTGACACGCTATTTAAATGTTTTTGCTGATATTAGAAATAAAAATAACAATGCCAAGCAAATTAACATTGTAGCCCTAGATGCTGATAATAATCTGCACTCTTTAATTATCCAATCTGATAATCAGAACTGTTCAAAATCGTTACCTTATATCTATGAACCGTCATTTGATAATGAGATGCCGGAGTTGTTTTATTTAAATGCTAACCGTATTGGCGCTCAAGAGTGGGTTCCAGTATCTGAACGCAAAGTTGGCAATTTAAGTGAGTTTATTTTTTCCACTTTTGAAAAAATAAAAGGCCAAGTTTTACCTGAACCACTGCTTAAATTTTCTGGCTCTAAAACAATTGCTTATCAAGTGGCCAAGTGGTTGAGTTTAATTACTGGTACTCAAACTGAGTTGGTGAGCGAAAAAAATGGTGACCAAGTTAAAATTGCCTTTAATGTAAAAAATTTAGAAACGGATGTCTCGCCATTTAATTTAGGTGCTGGTGTTAGTTACGTAGCTAAAGTTATCATTCTGTGTTTTATGGCCAAAAAAGGTGATTTGGTTTTCTTAGAAAACCCAGAAGTCCAACTTCACCCTAAAGCTCAGGCTGAATTAGGCACATTTCTTTCATTTATAGCTAACAGCGGTATTCAATTAATAGTTGAAACTCATTGTGAACATTTAATAAATAAAGTGGCTTATGAAGTCTATGAGGAAAATATAAAAAGCAACCAGGTTGTTATTCACTATAAAAATGATACGAATAGCAATTTTGTAACAATATTAATAGATGAAAACGGAGAGTTCAATAATATTGATGGTGAAGTTATAGGTTTTCCAGCTGGTTTTTTTGATGCTACTCTTTCTTATTTGCTGCAGATGAGATAATTGATGACTGAAAAAATGGTTCTTAGTACTTCACTGCTATTAGCCTATGAAAATATTGCTTTTGAGCCTCGCAAGTATCAAAAAAAATACAAAAGGCTAATGAAAATAATATCGCTTCCATATAAAACTAATAAAAGGCAGCTTCTAGAAGCACAAGCTAGCGGGTTAAGTTCGAGTGTTTTTGAACGGTTAATGCCCCAGCTTCAGCATCAAGCTGATCGTAACGACTCGCTAGAATTATTAGCATCAAAAACGAGCTTAAAAGTTATTTTGACGGAGAATGAAAATGCCACATTGCCTTATGTGCATTATCGTTCTGAATTCATGACCAATCAAATAACGATCACCTTGACACCTGCAGAAAGCCGAGAGAATTTGATTAAATATCTTCAAATTCTCTGTTCCTCGGCCAATAAAATTACTATTTGTGATAATTACTTCGCTCAGGGGTGGAATAACACTCAAGGCTTGTTTCATACTATCCTTCCTAGGAACAAGTTGATGATAGCGTTTGTTGAAACGCCAGATGTGTTAGTTGGTGTAATTAAAAATAGCAGCAAAGTAACGGACAATTTCGTCACGTCTATTTATCCCGAGTGGGAGGCTACCATGAGCGATTTATATAGTGGTTCTCACGATAGGTATCTATTGATTGAGTCACCCCAAGGCACTATTGAGGTGATGATTTCTAGTGGTTTCGAACACATTTGGAAGCCCAATCCTAAAGAAATCACCTGTGTGATCAGTGAAAAATAAATAGAGTAGATATTAGCGATGATGGATGCCGCACAAGAAAAAATATTCCAAAATGATATCCTTGCCCAAATGCAAGCCAATGGTTGGTTAAGTGCTCAAGAAAAATTAACTGTAAACTCAGTGCCATAGCCATTTAGCATACAGGTTAATTTTTCATCGAAAGTTTCCTTACCCCAAGCAATGAAACGCTGCCAACGATGCTTCGCTTCGCGCCAGACCATTTCG
>NZ_JBOFMC010000321.1:0-1685 GCF_051658185.1 Shewanella sp.
AGCAACAAGAGCGTGGCCTGAAAAGTTCCTAAAGTGATATTGTAGTGGCACACTGAAATCGGCAAACATGATGAAAAACCGCAAACTGGCAAAACACATAGCCGATGCCTCATGGCATAGCTTTGTCATTAAGCTGGAATATAAAGCCAAAGAGCAAGGCAAGCATCTCGTTAAGCCTGAACAGTGGTATGCCAGTTCTAAAACCTGCCATTGTTGCGGCAAAAAAATGGACGAAATGCCCTTGTCTGTTCGCAAGTGGGACTGTCCCTCATGCGGAGCGATGGATATCGATCGCGATTTAAATGCCGCCCTCAATATCCGTGATAAAGGCATTCTGGAATTAAAGGCGGCTGGACGGTCGTCTCTGCTTATGGAAGCTGCGTAAGCCTCGATACTATCGAGCAGCGGCTAATGAAGTAAGAAGCATCGCCCGTTAGGGCGGTGAGAAGTCACAGTAAGTAGGATAAATCGCTGCCCGCCGGTAGCGGAACTTCTTGGTCATCGCCACGGAAGAAGTAGGCCGATTGTGTGCCTAAAAGTGTCAACGTATTGCCTTGGCGCCATAGCGCTGAACCTTCAACGATGCCTACCACAGGCGTGATGGGATCGACGCGGGTGAATTCTAACAGCCGCTGCGCACGGGTTTCACCGTTGTGTCCCGGAGTGCGATAATTCGCATAATGGGGATTTAATTGGAAAGGTACAAGGCGCAGCGCGCTAAAGGAGGGTGGCTCGATGATTGGCATGTCATTGGTGGTTCTAATGCTCATACCTGCGACGTTTGCCCCGGCACTCCAGCCGATGTAGGGTTTGCCTTGACTCACTTGTTCATAAATAAGATCAACGAGTTGATGACGATATAATTCGTGCAGCAGGTGGAAGGTATTGCCGCCACCGATGATAATCCCTTCTGCATTTTTTATCGCTTCGCGAGGATCGTTGTGCTGATGAATACCAGTGATCTCAAGCGATAGCTCCTCAAGGCCCGCCACAACTGTCGCTAAATATGCGTCATAATCCATACTAACGCCCGCATAGGGAATAAAAATCCACTGACGTGCGTGCGTCGTTAGGGGTTTGATAAACGGAATAGCATGGGTTAAATAGGGGGTATCGCCGACACGCGAGCTGCTCAGTAATAAGGCATTTATTGTCATTTTTTATCCTGAAATCGTTAAGACTAAGGTCATGTTAACAAAGATTAATCATGATAAACACCTTGTCATGGTGCTGCCGTGCTGACCGGTGCAAGATTTAAGTTTTGATTAATCTAATTTACCTAGACTCACGGCAATGAAAGACAGTGTCTAAATAAGAGAAATATCCTTCATATCGCAAAACTCTTTACCTTGACCACTTGAATTTCGATTATTTGGACATATTATGTCTCTGAGCAAAATGAAATGGCATCTCGTTGCCCTAAAGGAGCTGAAATGAAGCGTATTTTCTTATTAATTGTGACTAACCTAGCCGTGTTGCTAGTAGCCTCAATTGTCATGTCTATTCTAGGCGTCAATACTTCAACAATGAGTGGACTATTAGTGTTCGCCGCGATTTTTGGATTCGGTGGAGCCTTTATCAGCTTAGCTATTTCAAAATGGATGGCGAAAAAAACCATGGGTTGTGAAGTGATCACGTCACCGCGTGATAGTACCGAGCGTTGGTTACTCGATACGGTTGCTCGC
>NZ_JBOFMC010000322.1:0-30041 GCF_051658185.1 Shewanella sp.
ACAGAGTGCTAATGGCATGTGCACTTGAAGGCATGAGCACTTAACAATACGAGGAGTTAACGCCGTCAGACTAAAAAACAGTGTCATGCCCATCTGGGCGCCTTGGTTAACACGCCAGCGTGCCAGCCGGATAGCTCACACTGCCTATCCTTACCGGAAAATGTTCACACTGTTCACCTATAGCATCAACAGTGGCAATAACAAACTGCACCACCGCACCAACATTCATCACCCACACCAGTCCCGCGCGGGCGACACCACATTTACAACTACCCCCTCTCGTTAACCAAATCGTAATCAGCTACAATCCGGCCCCAGTGATTTACTGTTAAATTTAAAGGAAATATGACCTTGAGTACCCTTCTGCGTAAAACAATCCGCTGCCTCAATATCATCGGACTCGCACTCATGCTAACGGCTTGTGTTGCCCCATTATTACTCATCTCCCCCCAAGGCCAACTGATGTGGGCATTACTTAAACCCTTAGTCGGTTTAAATCCAAACGACGTGGGATTATTTGAGCAACCGTTAATCAAAGATCGGATGCACTCCTTGTTAGGTGATAACTACGACACGACCATGTCATTACTGAAAACAGCCGACAAAATACAGCAAGAAGGTCCATTATTTTATTTAGTATCGACCTACACCCCGGTGCCCGAAATGGCTGAAAAAGCCGGGCTGGTGTGGAACTCACAGAACAACCAAATGGCGGTGATGCTCATGACGGGCGGTGCGCCATTGGTGATTGCAGAACAGCTAAATCAGCAGGCAGAGAATGTGATCCCAAGCTGGCCTAAGGAACTGGCTGACTATACGGATCCACAAAAATTGCAACAAAAAGCGCTGGAAGCTGGCAGTGAACAACTGCAGCAACAACTCAATCTTCCCGCAGCAAGTATCACAGATACGCCGGCAACCCCCAGCGCAGTGATAAAAACCGTAGTGGATGAAGTTAAGCCAGCCCCCGCCACTCCCGCGGCAGAAACGCCGCCAGAAAAGCAATCACCCGCTCACTAAGTCGTCACGGCAGATAGAGCCTGCACACAGAGAAAGCGCTGGCGCTGTTATGATAAATGAAAGCTTCTAACACAGCAGGTTATGCCAGTATGTTTTGGTGAAGCCACAGGTTAACGCTTTAATCACAACCTGTGACTTGAGTGGCGCCGATACCAGCGGCAATATTGGGCCCTGGTACCCAAGCGCCAATTCTCTAGCGCCCAGTTCAATGAATCGTGCAAGCAAAACAAGCAAACGTTAGTATTGCGGATCGCAGACAGCAAAAAGCCCGTCATAGGACGGGCTTTTTAACTATGGCTGGGGTACTAGGATTCGAACCTAGGGATGCCGAGATCAAAACCCGGTGCCTTACCGCTTGGCGATACCCCAATAAACTGAGTCTTACTTAAACTTGCAACTTCAACCATTAAACGATATTGAAGCTTTCATTTCGATGGTACGGGAAGAGAGACTTGAACTCTCACACCTCGCGGCACCAGAACCTAAATCTGGCGTGTCTACCAATTTCACCATTCCCGCATCAAAATGTACCAAAAGCACTGCTTACAATAACTTTTGGATTTTCCCTCAGATAAATCTGAGGTTGTAAATATGGTAGCAATGGCGGGACTTGAACCTGCGACCCCAGCATTATGAGTGCTGTGCTCTAACCAGCTGAGCTACATTGCCAATGGCTGGGGTACTAGGATTCGAACCTAGGGATGCCGAGATCAAAACCCGGTGCCTTACCGCTTGGCGATACCCCAAACAACTTGGAAACTAAAATATGGCTGGGGTACTAGGATTCGAACCTAGGGATGCCGAGATCAAAACCCGGTGCCTTACCGCTTGGCGATACCCCAACTAAACTCGGTTTCAAACATCCGCTACTGCCGATGTTTCTATATTCATGTGTCAACCTAAGACAACATAATGGTACGGGAAGAGAGACTTGAACTCTCACACCTTGCGGCACCAGAACCTAAATCTGGCGTGTCTACCAATTTCACCATTCCCGCACAACGTCAATATTTACATCCTGACCGATGCTAGCGTTACGCTAGAACAACCACTTTACCTTCAAAGAAAAACATCTTTAGAAGATGGTAGCAATGGCGGGACTTGAACCTGCGACCCCAGCATTATGAGTGCTGTGCTCTAACCAGCTGAGCTACATTGCCACTTTAGTGTTGCGTACCCTCTTGGCGAGGAACGGGGCGTATTATGCTTATTCGAGGTATCGAGGTCAACAGCTTTTTTTCGCTATTTCCCTCGCAGCAAACTGTTCGGCTATTACTTCACCAAACTGAGCAACAGATGCACGAAATCCCGGTCTGTTGCCCATATCTCGTTCAAAAACTTGAGGCTATTCTTTGGACTCTAGCGTTTATACGTTAAAGAGGAAGTGCATCACATCGCCATCTTTAACGATATAAGTCTTGCCTTCTACCCGTAGCTTGCCGGCTTCTTTAGCGCCTGCTTCACCTTTGTAGGCAATAAAATCCTCAAAGGCCATCACTTGGGCACGAATAAAGCCACGTTCAAAGTCAGTATGGATAACACCCGCCGCCTGCGGCGCGCTCGCGCCCACGGGAATGGTCCACGCGCGGACTTCTTTCACGCCAGCGGTAAAGTAGGTTTGTAAATTAAGCAAGGTGTAACCGGCACGGATGACACGGTCAAGACCTGGCTCTTCTAGGCCTAAATCTGCCATAAATTCATCACGCTCTTCGATATCCATTTCGGCAAGTTCTGATTCGATGGCCGCGCACACCGATACCACGATGGCGTTTTCGTTAGCGGCGATGGCACGCACTGCATCCAAATGTGGGTTATTTTCAAAGCCATCTTCCGCCACGTTCGCAATGTACATAGTCGGTTTAAGGGTTAAGAAGTTAAGGTAAGCCACGGCGTCCAGTTCTTCTTTCGACAGTTCCATAGAACGCAGCATTTTGGCTTCATCCAGCACCGGACGCATCTTTTCCAGCACTTCAACTTCAAATTTTGCATCCTTATCACCACCTTTAGCACGCTTTTGCTGGCGGATCACCGCACGCTCTAAGCTGTCTAAATCGGCTAAGGCCAATTCGGTATTGATCACTTCAATATCGCGAGCCGGATCGACCTTGTTGGCCACGTGGACAATATTATCGTCATCAAAACAACGAACCACATGACCAATGGCATCGGTTTCCCGAATATTAGCAAGGAACTTGTTACCTAAGCCCTCGCCCTTAGAAGCGCCAGCCACTAAGCCCGCGATATCAACAAACTCCATGGTCGTTGGCAGCACGCGCTGAGGATTGACAATGGCCGCTAATGCGTCCAAACGAGGATCCGGCACAGGGACCACTCCGGTGTTAGGTTCAATGGTACAAAACGGGAAGTTAGCCGCTTCGATGCCAGCCTTAGTTAACGCATTAAAAAGCGTTGATTTGCCTACGTTAGGAAGACCAACAATGCCGCATTTAAAACCCATATACTTACCTTTCTCTTGATTATTGGCTGATAAGTCACACTCACCAGCAAGTTTTAGTCGTGCCGCACTGGTGCGACACATCACTGAATAATAACTCTTTTTAACGCATTCAATGCGCAGTAGACTCAGGCGATGCGCGCCCAGAGGTTCTGCGCGTCACCATCACTCGCCCCACCCACGCCGAGCACCGGCCATCGGCTTGACTGGGGCTATTACAGCGACTGCGCTTTAAAAGCGTGCAGGCGATTCATAGCCTTAACCATGTCGTCTTTAAATAACACGTCGGTAGCACGCACGGCCTCATCGACTGCCGCCTCGATGAGCTGCTGCTCTTTAGCTGGCGCTTTACCTAATACATAACCACTGACTTGATTTTTATCGCCGGGATGACCAATGCCAATGCGTAAGCGGTAAAAATTTTTATCATTAGCCAGTTTAGCAATAATATCTTTCAAACCATTATGGCCACCATGGCCACCGCCTAACTTAAATTTAGCGACTCCGGGAGGCATATCAAGCTCATCGTGAGCCACTAATATTTCTTGTGGCGTGATGCGGAAAAAATTCGCTAAGGCGCCGACGGCTTTCCCACTCAGGTTCATATAGGTGGTCGGGATCAGCAAACGCACATCTTGACCATGCAATACCGCTCTGGCGGTGAGTCCAAAATACTTACTGTCAGGGACTAAGGTGACGCCACAGATCCGCGCTAATTCTTGCACATACCAAGCACCGGCGTTATGGCGGGTATGAGCGTATTCCGCTCCGGGGTTGGCAAGGCCAACAATTAATTTTATTTCGCTCATGTCACTCTATATCGTGATGTTGTCCGTTGCTGTCGAGCTAAGCGCGCTGCCAGATGCAAGTGTGGTGCTAAATGATGCACATCGCGCGCCCCGTGAACCCGACTCGCTAAAAACGCGGCATTTTAGCACCCAAAGCCAAACTCAACAAATGTCGCGTCAATTTACCTTAGCGGCCACACCATCAGCGCCCGCGTTAATTCAAGCCCAGGGCATATTTAAGAACCGTTTGTTTGATAGGGGAATTGATATTGGCCAGTTTTAGCGCGCCGTTACGCAGCAATTTTAATGGCAAAATATCATTACTAAAGCCCGCATAAAACAAATCCATGGTGTTCATCATCAACTGATTATCAAGGTAGCGCTTGGCTTGATACTCTTTAAGCACTTCGTTAGACCACCAAGGTTTATCCTGTCGCAGCCCCTCTTGAATAACCTCAAGGAGCGCGCACACATCCTTAAACCCAAGATTAACGCCCTGACCTGCCAGCGGATTAATCGTATGGGCCGCATCCCCTAAGATCACCACATGCTGACGGTAGTAGTGCTTGGCATGGCGACGGGTGAGGCCAAAACTGCCTTTACTTTCAACGGTAAAATCGCCGTCCAAGCGCGGCGGAAAATGCTGACGAATCTGCTCGGCTAACTGTTTATGATTGAGTTGCATCAACTGCTTGATACGATTGGCATCATCATACCATACCAAAGAGGCATTATTGCCCGGCAATGGCAATAGCGAGCGCGGCCCCTTGGGGGTAAATTGCTGCCAAGTCACATCCTGCTGTCCTTGAGCGGTGTGGATATTAATGAGCATCGCTGCTTGGGCGTAATCCCAACCCGACACGCCAATTCCCGCCCACTGGCGTACCGCCGAATTTGCGCCGTCGGCGCCAACTAACAATTTTGCCTCGAGGGTGATATTCGACTGTAAGCGCACACTGACGCCGTCGTCTTGCCGGCTAAAGGCGCTCACCTTTTCAGGGCAATAGCGGGTGATCCCCTGCCACTGTTCCATTTGTTGCCACAGGGCCAGTTGGATCAAGCGGTTTTCAATAATATGCCCTAAATGACTCGCGCCAATTTGACTGCTGTGAAACTCAGTAATGCAACCATCAAGCTCCCAAGTTTCGAGGCCAAGATAAGGGGCGTTACGCATGGCCAGCAGGCCGTCCAAGGCGCCTAAACGCGCTAATAAGGTTTCGGAGGCCACGCTGATTGCCGAAACTCGAACATCCAAGGGTTGCTGCGGCTCAAAGGCCGTTGGCGCAAACGCTTCTACCAGCGCGACCTTCAGCCCTAACTGGGCAAGCCCTATAGCGCTCGCAGCGCCGACCATCCCGCCGCCAACTACAATCACATCAAAACGTTGTCTATCGCCGGCGCACGCTGCTGGTTCATTCTGGCTCATGTCGATTACCACTCTTATTTTGTTCTTATTTAAACTCACGCCCATGGGGCTGGCCGTATTCTAGCAAGAAATCTCCTGACGGCGGCAAATACCGCACGTTTTGGCATAACATCCCGTCGGTGCACTATCGGCGCCGCAAAGCAAAGTGGATTAACGCTGACACGTTTTGCCTAACAAGCGGCTGACGGCGATAATGCCCGATATCTTTGATAGCGAAAATCGTGAATGCCCTAAGCGCAGTGACGCTCTGCAGGCGCATATCTTATTGACATGCTTACCCGCGAATGGGTACAGGCCATTATCCTACTCAGCAAACCCTCGTCAGCATGTGCAGCGCAGGTTGTAAGCAAAAGTCGGTGCAGTACAAAGGATTAGCTAGGTTTAGGTGCTTGGCACAAGATAAAACATACAACCTTAGCCATTTTGTGGTTATCACTCACCACAAAAACTCAGTGGTAAAAATGTGCGCAATGCTGGTCAGCGGCCAGAACTGCAGGTAAAATGTCGCGCTATTTTTACTGAGCATAATTTTTACGTGGCATCCTAGGGCGACACAACTGATGAGTAAAAAACTCCATATTAAAACTTGGGGCTGTCAAATGAATGAGTATGACTCATCCAAGATGGCTGATCTGTTAGGCGAATACCAAGGTTATACCTTGACGGAAGAGGCATCAGAGGCCGATATTCTGCTGCTAAACACTTGCTCCATCCGTGAAAAGGCGCAGGAAAAAGTGTTCCATCAGCTCGGGCGCTGGAAAACGCTAAAAGATAAAAACCCTAACCTTATTATTGGGGTAGGTGGTTGTGTTGCGTCTCAAGAAGGCAAAGCCATCAAAGAGCGTGCCCAATGCGTTGATATTATTTTTGGCCCGCAAACCTTACACCGTCTGCCGGACATGATCGAACAAGTGCGCCGTGGTGATAAAGCGGTTATTGATATCAGTTTCCCTGAAATTGAAAAATTTGACCGACTTCCAGAGCCTCGCGCCGAAGGCCCAACGGCGTTTGTGTCTATTATGGAAGGCTGCAGCAAATACTGCTCATTCTGCGTTGTCCCTTATACTCGCGGTGAAGAAGTTAGCCGCCCGCTAGATGATATCATCCTTGAAATTGCCCAATTGGCAGAGCAAGGGGTACGCGAAGTCAACCTGCTTGGGCAAAACGTTAACGCCTACCGCGGTCAAACTCACGAGGGTGCCATTTGCAGCTTTGCCGAGTTATTGCGCTTTGTCGCTGCCATTGACGGCATCGACCGCATTCGCTTCACCACCAGCCATCCAATTGAATTTACTCAGGATATCATCGACGTTTACCAAGATACTCCGGAGCTAGTCAGCTTTTTGCACTTACCTGTGCAATCGGGTTCTGACCGTATTCTTACCGCCATGAAACGCGGCCACATGGCGATTGAATATAAATCGATTATTCGTCGCTTACGCAAAGCGCGCCCCGATATCCAAATCAGCTCTGACTTTATCATTGGCTTCCCCGGTGAAACTCAAGAGGATTTCGCCGATACCATGAAGCTCATCGAAGAAATCGGTTTTGATCACAGCTTTAGCTTTATCTATAGCGCGCGCCCAGGCACGCCGGCGGCAGATTTACCCGATGACGTTGATATGGAAGAAAAAAAGCAACGTTTAGCGATTTTGCAAGATCGCATCACCCAGCAGGCCATGCGCTACAGCCGCCAAATGCTCGGCACGGTACAACGCATACTCGTTGAAGGGCCATCGGTGAAAAACCCAATGGAACTGCGCGGACGCACCGAAAACAACCGCGTAGTGAACTTTGAAGGACTGCCTAAGCACATTGGTAGTTTTGTCGACGTTGAAATTGTTGACGTTTATACCAACTCCCTGCGCGGTAAATTTATCCGTGGTGAAGATGAAATGGATCTCCGCCGCAGCTTACGCCCAGCGGATATCCTCGCTAAGCATAAGCAAGAGGATGATTTAGGCGTCACTCAATTTACCCCTTAAGGTGTAAATTAACTAAGCATGATGGAATGGGCGACGAGGAAGAAGAGCTTCACGTTCGCCCTTTTATTTTGTAATAGATTGTCAGCGCGACGAATAGCTTATCAGAGCGACTCACGGTGACGGATAAGGCTTGGTAAGCAACACCTTCTCAGTTACACGCTGCCAGTCACTATTTGTTAGCAACAATTCGTCTGTCAGTCGCTCTCTGTTACCAACTATTTGTTAGCAAATATTGATTCTGGCTCGTAAACTAACATTATCTGCGATCAACATTGATCGTCTATGGCATTTCTCTAGGCACATTCTCTAGACACCTTATCTAGACAATAGGAGCACTCGTTGTCCAGTAAATTAACCACAATGAATCTGTATCTCGAACCCGCCGAAACCCGCCGCTTGGCCTCCTTATGCGGCCCATTCGATGACAATATTAAACAGATTGAGCGGCGCGTTGGCGTTGAGATAGTCCGTAAAAACAATCACTTCCAAATTACCGGGCTACCGCGCAATTGTTTAAGTGCCAACAACTTACTTAAACAACTGTATATCGAAACGCAAACGGTTAAAGGCAGCACCCCGGATCTTGAACCAGAACAAGTGCATATCGCCATTCAAGAGGCTATCGCCCTTGAACAAGACGATAGTGGCGACGATAAAGCCCTGCACATTAAGACTCGCCGCGGCGTGATTAAACCGCGCAACCCTAATCAAAGCAGCTATGTGGCCAATATCGTGCGCCACGATATCACCTTTGGTATTGGCCCAGCCGGAACGGGGAAAACCTATCTCGCCGTCGCCGCTGCCGTCGATGCGCTAGAGCGTCAAGAAGTACGCCGTATTTTACTCACCCGCCCAGCGGTCGAAGCCGGTGAAAAATTAGGTTTTCTACCCGGTGACTTAAGTCAAAAAGTCGATCCCTATTTACGCCCGCTGTACGATGCGCTATTCGAAATGCTGGGGTTTGAAAAGGTCGAACGGCTCATTGAGAAAAACGTCATCGAAGTGGCGCCGCTTGCTTATATGCGTGGGCGTACCTTAAACGATGCCTTTATCATTCTTGATGAAAGCCAAAACACCACGATTGAACAAATGAAAATGTTCTTAACCCGTATCGGCTTTAATTCCCGCGCGGTGATCACCGGTGACATTACTCAAACCGACTTGCCTAAGCACATTAAGTCAGGCCTGCGCCATGCCATTGAAGTGTTAAGTCAAGTGGAGGATATTAGCTTTAATTTCTTCGTTTCACAGGACGTCGTGCGTCATCCGGTCGTGGCCCGCATCGTTGAAGCCTATGATGCCTTTGAGCAAAAAGAACAAGCCTTAAAAGCCAAAAAAGACAGCCAATATCAACAGACCTTGCCACAGGAAACCTTAAAACATGAGTCTTGAGTTATCCCTAGACGTGCAATACGCCACCCACAGTGACTGGCTACCAACAGAAGCCCAATTGGCGCATTGGGCAAAAACCGCAATTGGTAATAGCATGGCGCAGGCTGAATTGACGATCCGTATCGTCGATAGCCGCGAAAGCCAAATGCTTAACAGCACCTACCGCGGCAAGGATAAACCGACGAATGTCCTGTCGTTTCCCTTCGAAGCGCCGCCAGAAATTGAGCTGCCATTACTCGGAGATCTTGTTATTTGCGCCGCAGTCGTTGAAAATGAAGCCCGTGAACAACAAAAATCCCTCGAAGCACACTGGGCACACATGGTTGTACATGGTTGCCTGCATCTGCTAGGGTATGATCACATCGAAGATGAAGAAGCCGAAGAAATGGAGTCATTGGAGACTCAACTCATTGAAGGCTTAGGTTTTACCGACCCATATAAGGAACAATAATTAACGGCGATAACTATCGACGTTAATGAGAACGCTATGAGTGACGATATCCCCCCGAGTACGAACGCCCACAAGAAAAGCTGGTTTGATAGAGTCAGTCAGTTATTCCAGGGCGAGCCTCAAAATCGTGAAGATTTAGTCGATGTAATTGATGGTGCCGAACAGCGCGATTTAATTACCGAAGATACCCGCGAAATGATTAAAGGCGTATTAGAAGTATCTGATATGCGTGTTCGGGACATTATGATCCCAAGAGCTCAGATTGTCGCGATCCAAATTGACAATACCGTCGATGAGCTCCTCTCAACCGTTATCGGCTCCGGCCACTCCCGTTTCCCTGTGGTTAACGAAGACAAAGACCATATCGAAGGTATCTTGCTGGCCAAAGATCTCATCCCTTATGGTTTTGCCAACAACGACGAACCTTTCGCCCTCGAGAAAGTCATTCGCCCCGCGGTGGTAGTCCCCGAAAGTAAACGGGTGGATGTGCTACTCAAAGAGTTCCGCTCCCAGCGCTATCATATGGCCATTGTCGTCGATGAATACGGCGGCGTTTCGGGGCTTGTGACCATCGAAGATATTCTTGAAGAAATCGTCGGTGAGATTGAAGATGAATTCGACCACGACAGCGCCGAAGATATCGAGATCCGCAAAGTCGGCAACACTGTTTATATGGTAAAGGCCTTGACGCCCATCGAAGATTTTAACGCCGAATTTAACACTCACTTCAGCGATGAAGAGTTTGATACCGTTGGCGGCTTAGTCTCCCATGCCTTTGGCCATCTGCCTGAGCGTAATGAGAGCATTATGATTGACGGTATCGAATTCAAAGTGATTAACGCCGATACTAGGCGCTTAATTCAACTTAGGGTTAAACTCCCCGATCCTAACGCTAGCGATAACATAGAATAATTCACTGTGCTTAATAACCTTCGGGCATTTGCCCAGAAACAGTCCCAACGGACTGCCGTTAAACTCACCCTTGGCTTTATTCTGGGTGGCAGTACGGCATTAGCCTTTGCGCCCTACTCAATTTGGCCAATCTATCCTATCGCCATGGCGCTTGCCCTTTGGCACAGCCACACGCTTACGCCCAAGGCCAGCTTTTACTATTGGTTAAGTGTTGGCTTTGGTTGTTTTGCCTTTGGGATCAGTTGGGTGCATGTCAGCATAGACACCTTCGGCGGCTTGCCGCTTGCGGTGTCTGTCGGGCTGATGGGCTTATTAGCCCTGTATTTAGCCTTGTATCCCGCCTTAACGGGGTGGGCGCTAGCCTGGTTGAGTGCGGGCAAAACCACCTCAATCTGGCGTTATCTGGCGCTATTTCCCGCCCTGTGGACGTTAACCGAATGGGCCCGGGGCTGGGTAATGACGGGCTTTCCTTGGCTTTGGGCGGGTTACACCCAAACCCAAGGGCCGCTCAAACCCCTAGCCAGCATTATCGGCACTTTAGGCATCAGTTTTCTGCTGGCCATGCTCGCAGGCGCCTTAGCGCTCTGTTTGAATAAACGATACAAAAGTTTACTGCTTGTGCTGCCGATTACCGCCCTGTGCACTTGGCTCGCGCCAAAGCTATGGGATATTCAACCGACGGGTGAAACCGTCAACGTCGCTTTAGTGCAGGGTAATATTCCTCAAAGTATGAAGTGGGAACGTGATGCGCTATGGCCCACCATGCTCAAATACCTGGATCTCACCAGAGCACACCTCGATGCTGATATTATTGTGTGGCCGGAGGCAGCGATACCGGCCCCCGAATCCATGGTGTTAGATTTTTTAGATAACGCCAATAAAGTCGCCAATCTTAACCATACCGCAATCATCACCGGCATTATTAGCCATCAAGCGGATGGTTTTTATAATTCATTGATCGTGCTTGGCAATCATCACCAAAAACAGCAACAAGCTCCAGACTATCGTGGTGATGGCACCAATGAATTTAACAAACATCATCTCGTGCCGATTGGCGAATTTGTGCCCTTTGAAGCACTGCTGCGCCCGATTGCCCCCTTTTTTAATTTGCCCATGTCAGCCTTGGCGAGGGGTGACTATCAACAAACCAACTTAAATGCGATCGGCCATAAAATTGCCCCGGCGATTTGTTATGAAATCGCCTTCCCCGAGCAATTACGCGACAGCGTTAATCTTGACACCGATCTGCTATTAACCGTGTCTAACGATGCCTGGTTTGGCAACTCCAATGGCCCATTACAACATATGGAAATCGCTCAAATGCGCTCGGCGGAGTTAGGCCGCCCTTTGGTGCGGGCAACCAACAATGGCGTCACCGCCGTGGTTGATGAGCGCGGCAATATTAGCGCCTCCTTGCCCCAATTTACCGAGGGCGTACTACGGGCAACCATTCCATTGGTCACAGGCCAAACATGGTTTTCAAAAATGGGGCAACTGCCGCTGCTGCTGCTCTGTGGCTTAATCTTCTGCGCCAGTATCGGCGGGCGCATGGCGATGCGCCGCCGTGTTAACTTATCGCAAGGTGACACACCTACGCCGGCTAACGGACGCACATCAGGCTAACTGAATCAAGGGGTGATAAGGCGCTTGCACCTTTGGCGGGCAAGATGTTATCGCCCGGCGCGTCACTCACAGTGTCGCGCACCTGCCCTCTTCGCTAAACAATGCAAGGGCATAGCACTTGGGCATTACACTTGGGCATAGCACCAAGCCATTGCCGCTCAGTGTTAACATGCCGCAGCCTGCAGTTTCCGTAAATTACATTAGGCCGAGGGCGGGTTTCAGGCTAAAGTGTCGAATTACACGAGGCTGGAGGTTACGGCCTCGCCCCCCCACCAAGGCAAATCTATGGCTCCCCTGCGTATCCGTTACCACACCCACGAATTTGGGAAAGTGGACATCCATGTTCGCACCCTAAGAGATAACCAAGAATTTGAAGATATTGACGGCGAAGCAGAAAAACTCGGCATTTCCTCTGCCACTTGGCCTTTGTTTGGAATAATCTGGCCATCGGGGCTAGTGCTATCCCACCACATGCTTGATTATCAAATCGCAAACAAACGCATTTTAGAGGTGGGCTGTGGCATTGGGCTCGCCAGTCTGGTGCTCAACCACCGACATGCCGATATTACGGCAACGGACTATCACCCACAAACTGGGCAGTTCCTCGCGAAAAATGTTGCACTCAATCATGGGCGGCACATTCCCTATATTCGCACAGGCTGGGCTGATCCAATGTCGGAACTGGGCTTATTCGATTTGATCATTGGCAGCGATTTGCTCTATGAACAAGAACATGCTGAGCTCTTGTCGCAATTTATCGAGCAACACGCCAACCCCGCTTGCGAAGTCATATTGGTCGATCCAGGGCGCGGCAATCATGCCAAATTCAGCAAAAAAATGGTGTTACTCGGTTTTGCGCATTCCCAACATAAGCCCAAGGACACCGCATTTTTAGCCGAGCCCTTTAACGGCCAGATCCTTAATTATTGCCGTGGTTAAACGCGAGGGAGATGCCGCTAATCTGGCTCCGTAAAAGGTCACCCGCCGCCGTCACTTAAGGCTTGCGGCGAGGCGAGGATAGCCAAGGCATCGCAACGCTCAAACGATGCCACGGCTATCTCCTCACTCACCATTAAGGTGTTAATGGTTCCCGGGTAAACTCATCATGATCGCACTCAGGGCAGTCAGGGATAGCTCCGGGAAACTCAATGCTCATTTCATGGCCACAGTGGGTGCACACCATAATCCCTTGGCTGACGATATCACCACTCTGATAATAGCCATGGTGTTTAAAATCCTGAGTCAATTCATGCCATTCCACTTGGCTACGGTCAGTGATTTCACTGAGCCAATGCCAGAGCGTATTCTCCAAAGTAATCAAGGTGGGGCTGTGGCTTAAGCTATCGGCATTCTGTTCACGTAAAAAGCTGGCAATATCACGCTTTAAAAATTGTTCGACTAATGCGAGCTCATCTTCTCCCGCTTGCTCTTTAAGGCGTAAAAACTCCTTACCTTGCGTGACAGATTTAAATAAATTCTTTGCAGTCAGCGAGTTATCTTCCGCAAATTGCGCTTTCACTTCGTTAATTAAGGCTTGATACAGTCCGAGTAGCGCACTACTTCTATCATTCATAACCAATACTCCTTCATGGGAACCTTTTTAATGCATCGCTTCTGGTTTATTCTATGCAGATATTATCCGCGCCGATATGGCGTTAGATCAAATAAATAGGCGGCACTGCCGGAAATAGCGTGATGCAAGAGCAATATAATCCCTCAGAAATTGAAGCCTTAGTGCAACAGCACTGGCACGACAACAAAACCTTTGAAGTCACTGAAGATCCGAACAAAGAAAAGTATTATTGCCTTTCGATGTTCCCGTATCCTTCGGGACGACTCCACATGGGACACGTTCGCAACTATACCATCGGTGATGTAGTCGCTCGCTTCCAGCGTCTTCAAGGCAAAAACGTGCTGCAACCTATCGGTTGGGACTCTTTCGGTCTGCCTGCTGAAAATGCCGCGATTAACAACAAAACCGCGCCCGCGCCATGGACCTATGAAAACATTGAGTACATGAAGAACCAGCTAAAACTGTTGGGTTTTGGCTACGACTGGAGCCGTGAAATCGCGACGTGCACCCCAGAATACTACCGCTGGGAACAATGGTTCTTCACTAAGCTTTACGAAAAAGGCTTAGTTTACAAGAAGACTGCTTCAGTTAACTGGTGCCCGAATGATGAAACGGTACTGGCGAACGAGCAGGTACAAGACGGCTGCTGCTGGCGTTGTGACACCCCGGTGGAACAAAAAGAAATCCCACAGTGGTTTATCAAAATCACCGCCTATGCTGAAGAATTATTAAACGATATCGATACCTTGGATGGCTGGCCTGATCAGGTCAAAACCATGCAACGCAACTGGATTGGCCGCAGCGAAGGCGTGGAAATGACCTTCGGTGTGGCAGGTAGCGATAAAACCTTCGATATCTATACCACCCGTCCCGATACCCTGATGGGCGTCACCTATGTGGCGATTGCCGCAGGTCATCCATTAGCTGAAATCGCCGCGCAAACCAATCCTGAGCTTGCCGCCTTTATCGATGAGTGCAAAAACAGCACCACATCGGAAGCCGAACTCGCGACCATGGAAAAACGCGGTGTCGCAACAGGCCTATACGCCATTCACCCCATCACAGGCAAACAAGTGCCCATTTGGGCGGCGAACTTTGTGCTGATGAACTACGGCACTGGCGCGGTGATGTCGGTACCAGGCCACGACCAGCGCGATTACGAATTTGCGAAAAAGTACCATCTGCCCATTGAGGCGGTTATCAAACCTCTTGATAGCGAAGTGGATATCAGCGAAGCGGCCTACACCGAAAAAGGCATTCTGTTTAACTCTGGCGAGTTTGACGGTTTAGACTTTGACGGCGCCTTCAATGCCATCGCCAACAAGTTGGTTGCTGAAGGGAAAGGCAAACGCCAAGTGAACTACCGTCTGCGCGATTGGGGTGTGTCACGTCAACGTTACTGGGGCGCCCCCATCCCAATGGTGACCTTAGCCGACGGTACTGTGATCCCAACGCCCGAAGATCAACTGCCAGTCATTCTGCCAGAAGATGTGGTGATGGACGGTATCCAAAGTCCAATCAAAGCCGATAAAGAATGGGCAAAAACCCAAGTCAACGGTCAAGATGCCCTGCGTGAAACCGATACCTTCGATACCTTTATGGAGTCTTCTTGGTATTATGCCCGCTACTGCAGCCCACAAGCAGAGCAAATGTTAGATCCCGCGAAAGCGAACTACTGGTTACCTGTTGATCAGTACATTGGCGGTATCGAACACGCCTGTATGCACTTGTTGTATTTCCGCTTTTTCCACAAGTTGCTGCGTGATGCAGGACTGGTTAACTCAAATGAGCCAGCCAAACAACTGCTGACCCAAGGCATGGTGTTGGCCGATGCCTTCTACTACACCAATGAAAAAGGCGCCCGTGTGTGGGTATCACCTTTAGATGTAGTCACCACCGAAAAAGACGACAAGGGCCGGATCACTAAGGCTATCGACAAAAACGGTAACGAATTGGTTTACACCGGTATGTGCAAGATGTCGAAGTCGAAAAACAACGGCATCGATCCGCAGGTGATGGTTGAAAAATACGGCGCCGATACTGTGCGTCTGTTTATGATGTTCGCCTCACCGCCAGAATTAACCCTAGAATGGCAAGAATCTGGTGTAGAAGGCGCGCACCGTTTTATCAAACGTCTGTGGAAACTGGCCAGTGAATATGTGGCTCAAGACAACAGCGAAGCGTTAGACGTTAGCAAGTTAACCAGTGACCAAAAAGCACTGCGCCGTGAAGTCCATAAAACGATTGCCAAAGTGACCGATGATATTGGCCGCCGGCAGATGTTCAACACCGCGGTCGCGGCAGTAATGGAACTGATGAACCATCTGCAAAAAGCGCCTATGACCACCGCGCAAGATCAAGCCATCATCGGCGAAGCGCTATCGGCCGTGGTACGTTTGCTCTACCCCATTATTCCACACGTTAGCTTTACCCTGTGGAAGGAGTTAGGCAACAGCGCCAGCATCGAAGATAGCCAATGGCCTGTCGTTGATGAAGCGGCACTGGTTGAAGACAGTAAACTTATCGTCGTACAAGTTAACGGTAAGGTGCGCGCTAAAATCACTGTTGCCGCCGATGCGGATAAAGATGCAGTAGAAGCGCTGGGCATGGCTGATGAACACGTTATCAAATACCTTGAAGGTTTGACGGTGCGCAAAGTCATCTATGTTCCTGGCAAACTGCTCAGCATCGTAGCCAACTAGTAGCCAACCAATGGGGGCCTTGTGGCCCCCCTGCGGCGCATTAGACAAACAGGAAACTGCGACAACCTATGCTCACTAAACGCATAAGCTTCGCAATCATGGCGCTGGTCATCATGACCAGCGCCGGTTGCGGTTTTAAACTCCAACGTAGCTATCAGATCCCCGCAGCGCTCACCCAGCTGAGTCTGAGCAGCTCGGACGAATACAGTGAACTCACCCGTTTAGTCCGTGAGCGCTTACGTTTGAACAATATCCAAGTGGTCAGCCCCGCTCGCGATGTGCCAGTGCTCAAACTGATCACCGACGCCCTCGAGCGCACCACGTTGTCGCTCTACCCCACGGGCAATGTCGCCGAGTACGAGTTAATTTACTTTGCTGAAATTGCCGTGGTGTTACCGGGCAAAGAAGTGCAGCCCTTTAAAATTGAGATCCGCCGCGATTATTTAGACGATCCCCGTACCGCACTCGCTAAGAGCCGGGAAATGGAACTGCTCGTCCGAGAAATGCGCATTCAAGCAGCTGATCGGATTATTCAATCGATGGCGAGTATTGAGGTTAATTAATGCGGGTTTATCCAGAACAACTTACCCGCCACCTTAGTCCATTACACCCTTGTTATCTGATTTTTGGCGATGATCCTTGGTTAGTCGAAACGACCAAGGATCACATTCGCCTCGCCGCCAAACGCCAAGGCTTTGCCGAGCGCATTGAGTTAATCCAAGATACTGGCTTTCATTGGCACGAGCTCAGCCAAGAGTGGCAGGCTATGAGCCTATTTTCCAGTAAGCGCCTGATTGAACTGGTACTGCCCCAAGGCAAACCCGGTACCGAGGGCGCGGCGACACTGCAATCCTTATTGCAAGCAGCCAATCCGGACACTCTATTGCTTATTGAAGGCCCTAAACTGTCAAGTGAGCAAACCAACAGCAAATGGTTTAAAGCACTGGATGCCAAGGGCATTTATTTGCCCTGTGCCACGCCAGAGGGCGATCAGTTTATGCGTTGGCTCGATAGCCGAATCAAGCATTTTCAGCTCCATCTGCAACCCGATGCCCGCGCGATGCTTTATGCCCTCTACGAGGGGAATTTGCTAGCCGCCGATCAAGCGATGCAGTTATTACAACTCCTAAGCCCGGCAAAGCCCATCAGCGCCGCCGAACTTAGCCATTATTTTGAAGACCAATCCCGCTTTACCGTCTTCCAACTGACCGATGCGCTGCTTGGCAATCGCCAAGACAGTGCCCAGCACATGCTCGCCCAACTCAACGGCGAAGGCACAGCGTTACCCATTGTGCTGTGGGCGGTATTTAAAGAACTCAATCTCCTATTCCAGCTCAAGAGTGATATGGCCAATGGCGCTAATCTCAATCACCTTTGGAGCAAGCACCGCATTTGGGATAAACGTAAACCCCTTTATCAAGCGGCAATACAGCGCCTCAGCCTTGACCAAATTGAAGCCATGTTGGCCTTTGCCTCCCAACTGGAACTCAATTTAAAACAACATGGCCGGGAAGACTGGACCGCCCTGAGCCATCTTTGCCTGTTGTTTGACCCCAAAGCGCATCGGCAACTTGCCCATATCAGCTTAGATTAACCCCCTGATGAGATAGAGTGACCATGCGTATCGGTATTTTAGGCGGCACCTTCGACCCAATACATTACGGCCACATCCGTCCCGCGATGGAGGTCAAAGCAGCCCTCGGCTTAGATAAAATCCTGCTGATGCCCAACCATATCCCGCCCCATAAATGCCAGCCCCATTGCACGAGCGCCCAGCGTCTAGAGATGGTGGCGAGGGCCTGCGCCGAACTCAGTGGCTTTGAGCTTTGCGATATTGAGGTCAAACGAGATAGTCCATCCTATACCGTAGTGACCTTAAAACACCTCAGGGAACGTTACCCCAATGATCAGCTGTTTTTTATCTTAGGGATGGACGCCTTTTTGCAGCTGCCAAGCTGGCACAACTGGCAACAACTATTTGACTTAACACACTTTGTACTGTGTGAGCGCCCAGGGTGGACGCTTACAAAGGACCACCCTATGTGGCCCATACTCGAGCAACGTCGAGCACCCAATAACAGCCTCCATCTTAAGGAGCCCCCCCAAATCCCTCCTACTGGCGGCATTTTTTGCGTGCAGATCACCGCCCAAGATATCTCCTCCACCGACATCCGCGCGCAACTTGCCCGAGGAAAAATTCCTCAGGACGCCCTTTTGCCAAGTACGGTAAATTACATTCAAAAACAAAAGCTTTATCAAGCTTAAGCCCATGCGTGTTGCCCATAAGCCAAACTCACTCGCCAATCACAATGTATTCCTTGGCTTAACACTGGTATACTACCGCGCTATTTAAAATTAATGAGGTACGCCAGCGTGCAAAGCGCGGAATTAAAGCAATTTGTAGTCGATAAAATCGACGATTTAAAAGCCAGAGATGTCGTAGTGATTGATGTGAGTAACCAATCTAACATCACCGATTACATGATCATTTGTTCTGGTACATCTAAAACCCACGTCAAAGCCATCGCCGAAAACCTCGTGGTTGAAGCGAAAGCCGCGGGCATTCCACCGATTGGGGTTGAAGGCCGCGATAGCAGCGAATGGGTGCTAGTGGATATGGGCGATGTGATCCTGCACGTCATGCAAGATCAAACCCGTGATTTCTACCAGCTCGAAAAACTCTGGTCAGAAAAACAAGCCTGATGAAGTTACAACTCATCGCAGTAGGCACACGGATGCCCGACTGGGTTACCCGTGGTTTCGAAGAATACCAGCGCCGCTTTCCTCGTGATATGGCGCTGGAGCTTATCGAAATACCCGCTGGCAAGCGGGGGAAAAATGCCGACATTGCTCGGATCCTGCAAAAGGAAGGCGAGCAAATGTTAGCGGCCATACCCAAGGGCAATCACATTGTGAGTTTAGACTTGCCCGGTAAAAATTGGACCACCCCAGAACTTGCCACGGCCCTAAGCAAATGGCAACTCGATGGCCGCGATGTCAGTTTACTGGTAGGCGGACCGGAAGGTTTAGCCCCCGCCTGTAAGGCTGCCGCCCAGCAAAGTTGGTGCCTATCGGCATTAACCTTACCCCATCCGCTGGTGCGCATTGTGGTTGCTGAAAGCCTATACCGAGCTTGGAGCGTCAACAGCAATCACCCCTACCATAGGGAATAACGGGATCTTGATGTCAACGAGTGCCACCACCCCGTCACGGGAACTGTCGGAGATAGCTTAAGTGCCACCCAAAAAGCGGATAACCATGCATGATCACGCCGCCGAGGCGTCACTGTTTAAACGCCGTGCACTGTTCACTTTTACTTGTGTAGTGGCGCTCCTCAGTCTATTGGTGACCAATCTCTATCACCTGCAAATTGAATCCTATAAAGACTACGAAACCCGCTCGAATGATAACCGTATTCGCGTGGTGCCTATCGCGCCCAGCCGCGGCCTGATTTACGACAGAAACGGCATCCTCCTCGCGGAAAACCAGCCCTTTTATTCTCTGGATATCATTCCTGAAAAAGTCAAAAATATTGCCGAGAGCTTAGATGAACTGGGTAAACTGATAGAGATCAGTGACGATGAGCGCGAAAGCTTCACCGAGGCTCTCAAGTTTCACCGCCGCTTTAAACCGTTAACCCTTAAAAATCAACTCACCGAAGAGCAGGTCGCGATTTTTACGGTCAACCAGCATCGATTCCCCGGCATTTCGGTTGAGGCGGGCTTAAAACGTAATTACCCCTACAGCAGCGAGCTGACCCATGTGCTCGGCTATGTTGGCAAGATTAACACCCGCGATCGCGCCCAATTAGAACGCAATGATCAGTGGAAAAACTATGCGGCCACCAAGGATATAGGCAAGCAAGGTATTGAAAAATACTATGAAACATTACTGCATGGTATACCCGGCCACATCGAAGAAGAAGTCAATAACCGCGGCCGAGCCATTCGCACCCTCAAAATAGTCCCCCCGGAACCTGGGCAAGATATTTATCTGACCCTGGATCTGCAATTGCAAAAAAAAGCTGTCGAATTACTTCAGGGGCACCGCGGCTCTATCGTCGCGATTGACCCAAGGGATGGTGGCATTTTAGCGCTGGTATCGAGCCCCAGTTACGATCCCAACCAGTTTGTACAAGGGATCAACAGTAAAGATTACAGTGCCTTACTCAATGATAAATCGCGGCCATTGATCAACCGCGCCACCCAAGGCCAATATGCGCCAGCGTCAACGGTGAAACCCATCATGGCCCTGCTCGGCCTAGATGAAAGAGCGGTGACCGAACACACCCGGATCTGGGATCCCGGTTTTTGGCAAATCCCCGGGGTCGAGCGCAAATATCGCGACTGGAAACGCTGGGGACACGGTTTTGTCAACGTTTACAGCGCAATTGTTGAATCCTGCGATACCTATTTCTATGAGCTGGCTTATAAAGTTGGGGTCGATCGCATTGCCAGCTTTATGGAGCAATTTGGTTTTGGCCAGAATACCGGTGTCGACATTTTTGAAGAATCGGCAGGGAACATGCCCTCAAAAGAATGGAAGCGCTTAAAACACAACCAAGCTTGGTATATCGGCGATACCATTTCAGTGGGCATCGGCCAGGGCTATTGGACCGCAACGCCTTTACAATTGGCCAGTTCTACTGCAATGCTAGCCAACAAAGGACGGCGCTTTACCCCTCACCTGCTCAAATCGATCAAAGATAATACCGCCCAAATCGACTCGCCCCGCGATGAGCTGCCGCCGATTGAGCTTAAAAATCCACGCAACTGGGACATCATCAACGAGGCGATGCGTCAAACCGCCCACAAATCGCGCTTTACCGATGCCAGCTATACCGCGGCAATGAAAACTGGGACTGCGCAAGTCATTGGTGTAGCAGAAAATACCAAATACGATGCCGATAAAATTGCCGAACATTTCCGTGATAACGCCCTGATTGTGGCCTATGCCCCCTATGAGGAGCCGAAAATCGTGCTCGCCGTCGTGATGGAAAATGCGGGCTGGGGCGGCGCAAACGCAGGGCCAGTGGCACGCGCCATGCTCGATGAATACATGCTAAGAGACACTTGGAAAACCACGCCATGAGTACCCAACCGCAAACTATCTGGCAGCGCTTGCATATCGATCTGCCTCTTCTCTTGGGCCTTTTGACGCTAATGGGCTTTGGCTTATTTATCATTTACTCCGCCAGTGGTGGCGATCTAGAAATGATGGAGCGGCAACTTTTTCGGATGATATTGTCCCTTGGCATCATGTTCTTCATGGCACAGATTAACCCTGAAGTCCTCAAACGCTGGGCGTTATTTATCTATGTTGCAGGAGTGATTTTATTACTCGCGGTGCATTTTTTTGGGGAAATTAATAAGGGCGCGCAGCGTTGGCTTAACTTAGGCTTTATGGAGTTTCAGCCATCGGAACTCATCAAACTCGCCTTTCCGATCACCATGGCATGGTACATCAGTAAGTTTCCACTCCCGCCTAAAAAGCGCTATTTAGCAGGTGCCGCCGTCATTTTGCTGGTGCCAACCCTACTTATCGCTAAGCAGCCCGATCTGGGCACCTCCATTCTTGTTGCCGCCTCAGGGATATTTGTGCTGTTTTTATCGGGCATGAGCTGGTTTATTGTCGGTGGATTTATTGCCGCGGTATTGGCGTTTTTACCTATCCTTTGGTACTTCTTAATGCATGATTATCAAAGAACTCGGGTGTTAACCTTGCTCGATCCGGAAAAAGATCCCCTCGGGGCGGGCTATCATATTATTCAATCGAAGATCGCCATTGGCTCCGGCGGACTCTGGGGCAAAGGCTGGCTCGATGGCACTCAATCCCAATTGGAATTTATTCCTGAGCGCCATACCGATTTTATCTTTGCCGTCATCGGTGAGGAGTTTGGCTTAGTTGGCAGCATCATTTTACTCATTATGTATGTGTATATTATCGGCCGCGGCTTAGTGATCGCCTCTCGGGCACAAACCAGTTTTGCCCGATTACTGGCGGGCAGTATCACCTTAACTTTCTTCGTGTATGTTTTTGTTAATATCGGCATGGTTTCGGGTATCCTGCCGGTGGTTGGCGTGCCCTTACCTTTGATCAGTTACGGGGGAACCTCCATGCTGACACTGATGACAGGCTTTGGTATTTTAATGAGCATTCATACTCATAGACGCTTTGTAGACAGATAATTTTAGGGATTTTTTAATGGCAATTCTTCGAGCCTTGCGCTCTCCACTCGGGGTACTGTGCTTCACCACATGCCTAGTGGCATGCAGCACCCAACAGCCAACACCTCCGCCGCCAGCGGCTGCCCCCATCATCAGCCCAAGCGCACCAGCGACGCCGGCACTCCCGGTGACGCTAAAAGCAGACTTTATTAAAACTCAAATGCAGCAAGGGTTTAGTCATACTGAAGTTGAACAATTTCTCAGTCAAGCCAACTATAACCAAGCCGTTATTGATGCCATCACCCGCCCTTGGGAAGCCAAACCTTGGCATCAATATTACCCGATTTTCCTCACCGAAAAGCGCCTCAATGCAGGGCTGGCCTTCTGGAAAAAACATGAGAAGACCATTGCCCGCGCGGCGGCTAAATACCAAGTCGAGCCCGAGATCATTGTGGCCATTATTGGCATTGAAACCTTTTATGGCCAGTACACTGGCAACTATCCGGTAATTGATGCCCTATATACCTTAGGGTTTTATTACCCACCGCGCGCCAGTTTTTTCCGTAAGGAATTGGGTGAATTAATGAAACTGGTGAATGAAGAGCATTTAGATCTCCATTCCCTCAAAGGCTCCTACGCGGGGGCGATGGGCTATGGCCAATTTATTCCATCGAGTTATCGCCATTACGCCGTCGACTTTGATAACAGCGGCAGGCGTGATCTGTTAACCAGCCCAGAGGATGCTATTGGCAGTGTCGCCAATTACTTCCATCGACATGGCTGGCAAGCCAATGCGCCTGTGGCCTTACCCTTAGTCAATAAAACCACTGTAGCGCCGCAGGCCAAGGTGTGGGCAGGTGAAAAACTCCATTATCAAGTTGCTGATATTATCTCGCCAACCTTAGCTCTCGCAGATGGACGCAAGGTCAATCCTGCGCAAAAGGCGCTCTTAATTGAGCTGAAACAAGCCGACAGCACCGACTACTGGCTTGGGCTAAATAATTTTTATGTGATCACTCGTTATAATCGCAGCCCATTGTATTCCATGGCTGTTTATCAATTTAGCCAACAGTTAAAAGCCCAGCATGCTCACAAATAAGTTGTCATTGGTCGCGGTATTATTGCTATCTTTAGGGCTTGCCGCTTGCTCCTCAAGCCCTGAGCGCACTCGCGCCCAGACAGATAAAAAGAACATGGAGCCGAATAAGGGACGCTATTCCCTTAAAAACGATAAAATGCCGCTCAATCCACCGAATGTGGATCATGTGCCCAATGCCACGCCCCGATATGAGCCCTATAGCCGCCGGGGGAATAAACCTTATACCGTCTATGGCGAGTCCTATACCGTACTCGATAGCGGTAAAGGCTTTAGCGAGACTGGCAGAGCCTCATGGTATGGTGAAAAATTCCATGGTTATGAAACCTCCAATGGCGAGCCATACGACATGTATGGCATGTCTGGGGCACATAAAACCTTGCCCTTGCCAAGCTATGCCAAGATCACCAACCTTGAAAATAACAAGCAGGTGATCATCCGCATTAACGATCGCGGCCCCTTTCATTCGGATCGCATTTTAGATCTTTCCTATGCCGCCGCCTATAAACTCGGCATGCTCGGTAAAGGGACGGCACCGATAAAACTCGATGTGATTTATGTGGGCAGTACATCCGCCAACTCGGCGTTCGCACATAACCCGCATTCAAATAATCATTACATTCAATTAGTCGCCTCAAAGGATAAAAGCAGGCTCAATAAAATCGCCAAAGAGCTTGAGCGCAAGTATCAAGTCAGCAGCCGGATCCAACCCGCAAACGATATGTTTAGGCTTCAACTGGGTCCAATTGGCAACGGGGATTTAGTCGATAAATTGCACCTTAAAATAAAACAAAATGGCTATCCTGAAAGCTATATCGTGCAAGACTAAAGACGAGCGCGCTCAGGGATCAAATGCAGCCCCTTAAGCACCCCCCGAGCAGGGTGTTATTTGCTTAAAAATGCTACAGATGAATGAACCTTCACTGAAATCCACTGTCAAATGCTGATATACTCCAAGAGCTATTAAGCCCTTTTCATTCAATACAACCAAAAAGACGTGCCAAGTTAATGATGAATTTTGTAAAAAGTCCCATTAAAACACTGCTGCTAATGACGAGTGTCGCTCTCCCTGTTTATGCTGCGCAGCCGATTGTGACCCCCGATGCACCAACCGTTGCCGCAAAGGCCTACGTCTTGATGGATTATTATTCAGGCCAAGTGATTGCCGAAAGCAACGCCTATGAGAGCCTCAATCCCGCCAGCTTGACCAAAATGATGACCAGCTATGTCATCGGTCAAGAAATCAAAGCGGGCAATGTTTCTCCAGAAGACGATGTGACCATCAGTAAAAATGCTTGGTCAAAAAACTTCTCTGATTCCTCAAAAATGTTCATCGAAGTGGGTAAAACCGTTAAGGTCGCCGATTTAAACCGCGGCATTATCATCCAATCGGGGAATGATGCGTGTGTCGCCATGGCCGAACATATTGCCGGAACCGAAGGCGCCTTTGTCGACATGATGAACTCTTGGTCAAAACAACTGGGCATGCGCGATAGCTATTTTGAAAACTCCCACGGTTTAGACTCTGAAAACCACAAGACAACCGCCTACGATATGGCACTCTTAGGGGCGGCACTCATCCGTGACGTGCCAGAAGAATATCGTATCTACAGTGAAAAATTTTATACGTTCAACGGTATCAAACAATATAACCGCAACGGTTTATTGTGGGATAACAGTATGAATGTCGATGGCATCAAAACCGGCCACACTTCAGGCGCGGGCTATAACCTTGTCGCCTCTGCCACAAAAGATGGCATGCGGTTAATCTCTGTCGTCATGGGCACACAAAGTGAGTCCGCACGTAAAGCTGAAAGTAAAAAACTGCTGACCTATGGCTTCCGCTTCTTCGAAACCGTCACCCCTTATAAAGCTGGCGACAGTTTCACTACCCAGAAAATTTGGTATGGCGATCAAAGCACTGTGGATTTAGGAGTGGCAACTGACACGCCAATCACCGTCAGCCGTGGTCGCGCTAAGGATTTAAAAGCCAACTTTGAGCTAACTAAACCCCTTGATGCTCCTTTGAAAAAGGGTGAAACGGTGGGCCGCTTATTCTTCCAACTTGATGGTAAAGATATCGCGCAATTCCCACTGGTAACGCTGCAAGAAGTCAATGAAGGCAGCTGGTTCAGCAAATTGGTTGACTACTTTAAGCAAATGTTTTCAAGCTGGTTTGGCTAAACACACCTCAAACCAGATACGCCACACAGCAGGCCACCTTCGGGTGGCCTGCTGCTTTAGCACCACACTCGCTACAGCTGCAGTGATCCTTAACTACAGCGCTCCTTGACTGCAATGCTTCTTAACAACACCCGCTTCAGCGCGCATCACCTTTCCAGCTCAATCCTTTTATGCCGCACCGCTTACACCATGCCAAGCGTAAGCATCATGCCGCCACACCATACCTCTGAGCCACTGAGCCACTAGACTACAGCACAGCCGAACGCGTTGATAAAATAACGCTCAAGCGCATTACGCCAGCCTCTTAAACTGCTGGCCTTTGGAATAACATCACATCAGATTGTGCCAAACGTAGCTTAGCCCTCTTAACTCTCTTAGCCTTCTTAGCCCTACACGACCGGGCGACAGGAACCTCAGGTGCAGCGAAGTTGGGCATCCGCCTTGGATCCGGTATAATCGCCCCCATATAGATGCAATTAGAGAAAGAGTACCGCTTATGTTAAACACTAAATTTGATGAACTCATGGATTTCCCCTGCGCTTTTCCCTTTAAAGTCGTTGGCGATGCCCATGAAACCTTAACCGATAAAGTGGTCGCAGTCGTGCAAAAACACGCCCCTGGTGACTATTCGCCTACCACTAAGGCCTCAAGCAAAGGCAGTTACTACTCTGTGACCATCCGCGTCACGGTGACGAGCAAAGATCATATTGAAACGCTATACACTGAGCTGGCCACCATCGAAGGTGTGCGCCGCGTGCTATAGCTTGCACCTCTCGCCATAAAATGTGATCCAGCTTACATTTTATGGCGAGACGTATATAATAGCGCGACTCAATTTTAAGGGGAGAGGTTGCCCTTGCAAGATACAACGTTGCATATCCGCCAGCTAGGCAAACAGGATTATTCGTCCGTTTGGCATGCCATGCAGCAGTACACGGATAACCGTCACCACGAAAGTCCCGACGAACTGTGGATTGTTGAACACCCACCCGTATTTACTCAAGGGCAAGCCGGTAAAAGCGAGCATATTTTGGCGCCCGGTGACATTCCAGTGATCCAAGTCGATCGCGGCGGCCAAGTCACCTACCACGGTCCAGGGCAACTGGTCGCCTACCCTCTGCTGGATATCAAACGCAGTAAAGTGGGGGTGCGTCAACTCGTTACCCATATAGAGCAAAGCATTATCCAGATGCTCGCCAAATACGATATCAATGCTTACGCCAAGGCTGATGCGCCGGGTGTATATGTGGCCGAACGAAAAATCGCCTCCTTGGGCTTGCGTATTCGCAAAGGCTGTTCATTCCACGGCCTAGCCTTAAATGTCGATATGGATCTCTCCCCATTTCGCCGCATTAATCCCTGTGGTTATGCCGGCCTTGAAATGGTGCAATGCAAAGAGCTGGGTGGCCCACAAACGGTGGTCGAAGCCGGCGAGCAACTGATTATTACCTTTAGCCAACTATTAGGCTATCAACATCTCGTTCATCATCAAGGATTAGC
This sequence comes from Shewanella sp., assembly GCF_051658185.1. Lineage (GTDB taxonomy): Bacteria > Pseudomonadota > Gammaproteobacteria > Enterobacterales > Shewanellaceae > Shewanella. The sequence continues at coordinate 27,275 of NZ_JBOFMC010000322.1, forward strand.
AGCGACATGAATAGGCCCGAACGCTTACAACCCGGGGTTAAATTAAGAGATGCCGACAAGGTATCGCGCATCCCTGTCAAAATAGTGCCCTCCGAGCGCGATACAATGTTGCGCAAGCCCGATTGGTTACGCGTCAAATTACCCGCATCCAATCAACGGATTTTAGATATCAAACAAGCACTGCGTGCCAATGGCCTGCATTCCGTTTGCGAAGAGGCCTCATGCCCTAACCTTGCCGAATGTTTTAACCACGGTACCGCAACCTTTATGATTTTGGGGGCCATTTGCACTCGACGCTGCCCATTTTGCGATGTTGCCCACGGTCGGCCACTCAAACCCGATGCTGAAGAGCCGGTAAAATTAGCCCAAACCATCCGCGATATGAAGCTCAAATATGTGGTGATCACCTCGGTGGATCGCGATGATTTACGCGACGGTGGTGCGCAGCATTTTGCTGATTGTATTCGCGAAATTCGCAAATTGAACCCTGAGATTAAGATCGAAATTCTGGTACCAGATTTTCGTGGCCGCATCGATGCCGCCCTCGATATCTTAGCGACCGAGCCACCAGATGTGTTTAACCACAATCTCGAAACGGCACCGATGCATTATCGCAAAGCCCGACCTGGGGCTAACTATCAATGGTCCCTCGATTTGCTCAAACGCTTTAAAGAGCGCCATCCCCACATTCCGACTAAATCGGGATTAATGATGGGCTTGGGTGAAACCAATGCGGAAATCGCGCAAGTGCTGCGGGATCTTCGGGCGCATAAAGTCGAAATGCTCACCCTAGGCCAATACCTGCAACCGTCAAAGTTCCACTTACCCGTTGAGCGTTATGTGTCACCTGCGGAGTTTGCTGAACTGAAAACCCTTGCCGATGAATTAGGCTTTACCCATGCCGCCTGCGGTCCATTAGTTCGCTCAAGCTATCATGCGGACTTACAAGCCCAAGGAAAAGAAGTTAAATAAGCCGATGGCAGGCCATAAAAAAACAGCGCAACGCGCTGTTTTTTTATGCTATTAACTAATGAGTCTGTAGGAGCATCGGCATTACTCCATCAGCATGCCCTTCGCGCGATGCCATGAATACCCCCGCTAACTCAAACTTAGGTTAACAACTTAAGCTTAAATCCATCAGCAACGCATCTTCTGCGGCACCATTACAGGGATAGTAGCCCTTACGTCGCCCCGACTCGATAAACCCGCACTGCCGATAAAGCGCTCGGGCGGCTAAGTTAGATTCCCGCACTTCAAGCATCACCACCACAGCCTCAGCGTCTTTGGCAAACGCGATCACGTTATTGAGCAGTAACCGCCCATAGCCCTTGCCCTGCATAGCGGGGTCAATACAAATATCAATTAAGGTCACTTCATCGACAATTTGCTGGATAATCGCAAAACCAACTAACTGGTTTTCTTGGTTTTTTAATCCAAACGCCCGATAAAGGCGGCCAAAGCAATCGGCTAGATTCCCCGCACTCATGGGATGTGAATGAGCCCGCTCTTCAATGCTCAACATGTGGCTGACATCACTCGGCTCTAGGTAAACGAGTTGTACATGCTCGGTCATATATTGTGGATATTGCATCTTTATACCGCTTTAGGCTGCTGATGATTGTGCGTTTGCTGCGCTTGCCACTGCCAAATCTGTTGCCACAGGGCCCGCTTGGCCGCGCTGCTGCCGAGTAAGCTAGCAAGCGGTTCGGACACTAACCACGCGGTGCGCGGCCTGACCTTATGGCGGCGTAAATCCCAGACGATTTGCTTACCGCGCCGCGGCTCGCAAGTAAACTCACACTGATCACGCGTCACACCGATCAATCCCAGCACAGAATCAATCAAGGGCTCAGCATTGGGTAACTCTCCCCCCTCATCCCAAATCACTTGATAAGCACAGCTTTTGCTGTCACGGACTCGCCAAGAGGTGATCCCCATGGCGTCTAAATAAGCTGATTTATTCACAGGTTAACTTTCATTGGTTGTCGTCACACCATCGCATAAGCATATCAGCTATCCCCTAGGAATGTTACTTCCAAGGCGCCTGTGACGCCCTAAGGTAAACCCAAATGGCAGGTGTGCAGTATGCCTTAAGGGCAATAAACAATATAACAATCACATTATACGATTAGACTGATTAGTTTTAATCACTTTATCTTGAGCGCGCCCCTGCTAAGCTCAAACGAAACTCGGTAATAAAAGGAACCCATCATGATCAATATCGGCATCACTCAAACCCATAGAGAAGATATCGCCGCTGGCTTAAACCAATTATTGGCCGACAGTTACAGCCTTTATCTGAAGACCCACAGCTTCCATTGGAACGTGACAGGCCCCCTATTCACCAGTTTACATTTACTGTTTGAACAACAATATACCGAACTCGCCCTCGCCGTTGACCTGATCGCCGAACGTGTCCGCGCCCTAGGTTCAAGAGCCTTAGGCTCCTATTCCGCCTATGCGGCACTGACGGAAATTAAAGAAGATCAAGGGATCACTAAAGCGGAGATAATGATCCGCGAGTTATTGCAGGATCAGGAGGTCATCATCCGTCATGCCCGGGCGCTCTTCCCATTAGTCAGCCAAGCCCATGACGAGGCCACAGCAGATATTTTGACTCAGCGCATTCAACTGCATGAAAAGAATGCCTGGATGTTACGAAGCTTACTCAGTGAATAACTCAGCTCATCCCTTAAGCATCTTCACTCATGGCGGCATAAAAAAACCACAAGCCAGACAATGCATTCTGTGCAATGAATCTAGCCCC
>NZ_JBOFMC010000323.1:0-5841 GCF_051658185.1 Shewanella sp.
ACTGGTGACCGTGAGATTGCGGGTCAGGGTTTCACCGGCCTTGAGTGACTGCACGTCAATGTGGCCATTGTTTAAGGTGTAGGTCCAGTTGCCGTTGGCGTCGATGCTGAAGCTACCGTAGTTGCCATCGGCGACATTGGTTTGCACTTGGAACACGGCTTCGCCGTTATCCACATCGGTGACATCGAGCTTGCCACTGACCATTTGTACGGTGGCTGCATCGTTGTCCGTGTCACCATCTTCGGTGACCGTGCCGTTATCGGTATCGCCGACAGAAATGGTGGCGTCATCGCCAATCGGTTTAATATTAATGGTTAATGTGGCGGTTGCACCCGTGTTGGTGGTGTAGGTGATGACTGGTACTTGTCCATTCCAATTTGCACTCGGTGTAAATTTGTAGGAACCATCAGCATTGATGACTAAGCTGCCGCTTTCTAAGATCACGGTGGAGCCTGCAGTGACAGTATTACCGTTCACTGTGAAACTGACGACGGACAGATTGCTGTCTATATTAGATGCGGAATCGTTAATGAGCACGTTGCCTATTGCGTCAGTGTCCTCATCAACGGTATTTGTGTCGTTAGTTAAGACTATTTGATAATCTTCGGTCGTGGTTGCTGTGCCTTTAGCCCCATTATTTCCAAACCCATAGACTTTGGCGTCCACAACAGTGTCTGTGTCTGCATATAAATCACTGGCTTTCACTTCGACAGAGAATGTGCCATCAGCTTTCATCAGTGTTTGATATTGTTTGCCGTTAATGGTCAGAATAACAATGCCGATTTTTATGGCTGGATCAAAAGTGACCGTACCGGTTATGACAACTGTTTCACTGGTGTCTTTATTGTCGATAATGTTGTCGCCAGTAATAGGGTCTAAATCGATGCTAATTGCAGTATTGTCCGGGCCATCATTATCAAAAATCCGCAGTGTTCCTTGAGCATCTGCGAGTGTGGCATTAACCGGATCAAATAAATTGATGAGCGCAAACTCAGGGCTTATTTCTTCAATTAAGTCATCGACAATGGGCACTGTAATATAGGCCGTTGTTTGTCCTGGTAAGAAGGTTACAGTGCCGCTAACATTAAGAAAGTCTTGGCCGAAAAGTGCGGAAAGTTCTGCTGCTGAATATTTAACGGTGATAGTTTCAGTGCTTGCTTTGCTCAGTGTTAAGGTAAAGACCGCATTAGGAGTACCTTCAACAACGATGGCAAAGTCAATATCGATGGCCGGTAAAGTTGATTCGCTATCGTTATCGATGATACCAAATTTGACTTCTTCATCGTAATAATTATCGCCCCCCACCACTGCGCGGAAATATTCGGTAGGTTCAATAATACTGTCATCAAAAATAGGAACTCTAATTAAAACGCTGTTGCTACCTGCCGTAATGGTGAAGCCGAAAATCGGTCTAGGAATGCTACCGCTATAATCTATGGCGACGACGGTCATTTCCTGCCAAGTAATGCCGCCATCATTAGAATATTGAATAGGTACTAAATAATCATCGGCGTATTCAGCAATGGGATAACCAAACTGTTGGCTGAGTAATTCGCTGGTAAAATTTATCGTTAACTGAGAATCGGTATCGAATGTTAATTGGCTGACTAATTCAAAGGTATTGAATCCATCGCCTTCATTGACATCCTGAATGACGGTCGATAGGTGTGATTTATAAAGATCCAGAGTTGATGAGGTGACCTCTTTAAATGCAGTCCAATCTTCAACACGATAGTCAATTTTTAAATTTTCAAGGTCGTATGGGGTGATGCCATCTTTGAGGTTGATGACATAATTACCACCGCCCAAGTCAACCAAAGTCCCTATATCTTCAAATTCTGCACTGAGGCGAACATTTTTAACCACTAGATTGTGAAACAGAACTTGTTGCCCAACGGCGCCTTCTAGTAAATCCTGAGTGGAAAAAAATAGCTGACCATTTAACTGATTAAAATAATATTCAATTGTGCCACCTGGGACATCAATGGTATCCGCTAATCGTGCATCAAATTCTTCAGGGGCGCGGTCACCAGCTAAGTCGGTAATGGTATCGGCAACATGTTCCATCGCCTCAGATTCAAAAACGTTTTTACCATCTTCAGATGTTTCGGTTTCACGATTAAATATAATCCCTAAGCTCTTTAGGAGTAAGGATAGAATTTCCTTATCGGCGTTAGCCATGTTGATCGGGGCGTTGGTGGTCGGGTCAATATAGTTAGCTAGCGCATCGTGTATGGCTTGGAGAATATTAATATTGTTTGCAAAACTGCTGTCTGTATTAATGAGGCTATTGGTATTCAGTACGCCATCATCCACACCATCGCTTAAGTCATTGTCGAGGGCTTGAAGCAAAATCGCCATATTTTCGACATAGTTTAAATTGACATCGGATAAGCCTGTGGTTGCGATATCTTGTAAAAATAAAATAGGACCTTTAATGAGATCTGCGCTGAACTGAGCGATGATCACGTTACCTATACTGAAGGTGATAATATCGCCGTCGTTGTACGCAAATGAGCCGGGCGCGCCTTGATCGCCGGTTCTGCCGGTTAGTCCTGAAGATGTGGTATAGGTTACGCCGTTTACAAAATTATCGGTTAGTTGAGCCAAGTTAAACGAATTTAATGGCGTATCTGTTGAGTCGGTATTCCTCAATGCTAACGCTGAGGTATTGGTGATTGTTGCAGTGTCATAACCCGCTTGCGCCTGCATTTCAGCGCCGACGCGAGCAATGGACACAAAAGAGTTTCCGCCTTCACTTATCGGTGTGTTGCCTGCGGCGGTTTCTGGTAACGCTTTAGTTGGGTCTTCACCAGCGACAATCTGATCTTGCAGCGCTTGGATTTCATCTAATGTCGCGTCATTGTCATTTGGCGGGGGATTGGTGATGGCTGCTTCATTGGTGGTGTCAGGCGTTTCATTGGATAGCTTAGTGCCATCATCGAAGGTGATTTCGTAGGTGGCATTTTCACTGATATGGAGCACAGCGCCTTTCGGGAGCTGCTCGCCATCCTTAGCGGGTTGTTTTGAACCATCAATCTCGATGTTGATTTGCCCGCTGACTAATTTAAGCAAACCTTTTTTTGATGTAATGATAGATCCCATATTCAGCTCCCAATAACTAATTATGTTGACTCTAGGTTGCACAAAATCAGCGAGCGCACTGAGTTGTGAATTATATGTAAGATTCTAGCTAATAGTTTGGGCTGGGTCAATTTTTTGACGCTGCGGAAATGCTTGTACTACCTAAGGTTTGCGGCAACTGAGCCATAAAAATCGACTTTCTGTCACCGATAACTAGATGTAGTGTTTTTGGCTGAAAAATAAGCTGTATTTAGTGTGGGAGAGGGGCTCTGTGTAAAGGAACTTGAGCTAATTTAGCCGGGGTAGTGTGGGTGGTAATCGTTTAGCGGGCTAAATGTGACGCATTGAGTTTAAAAAAATCAGGCAAGTGATGAATGAGTGGTTTCAGCAGGCGCTAGCGGTTCATCTCGGCTAACAAGTGTGTATCGATGCCGCTATCGGCATCGATCATCTGAACTGCAGCCTATCAAGTGCGCCTATTAAGAGAGGCTCGCGCCCTTATGGGCAACAGCTTCCTTTGCGCGCTCACACTGCTGATTGAGTATGTCGTGTTAGTTTTAGGGGGCACGGAGCCTTAAAGGGTCGCGGCTTGCCGATAACTTTGATTGGCGTGGCCTTGCTCACCTAATTGCTCTTGTATACGCGCTAAAGCTAACCAGGCATCTTTGCTTGGTGCGAGTTGGCAAACATGTTGCCAGCAGGCTTTGGCCTCTTTCGTCTCACGGGTTTGTTGGTAGAGTTTGGCTAAGCAAATCTGGTAGTCGGCATTATTCTCATGGGTGCTTTGATGTTTTAATAATTGCTTACGGATGTCGCTGTCTTCGGCACTGGCTATCTGCGGAATGACCTGCAAGATGGCGGGTTCTGGTGACTCGCGTAATTTTTTGCAAAGCAGAGTTAAGGCCTGCTCCTTTTGATTAAATTGGCACAATCCTTGGGCATAGATCGCAAGATATTCAGCTTGGTTGCGCTCAGTACGAGAGAGCCATTGCCAGCATTGCTCTAGTGCGGCTGCATCTTGTTTAGCTGCGGCGTTAAGTAACGCGCAGTGGGTTGTTAGCGTTAGCGCAACAAATTGGTTTTCATCAAGAATATTACGTTTTTTTAAAATCGGTAACAGGAGTTTCAGTGCCGGCCAATCTTCCTGTGCTCGGTAAAGCTCGAGGGCGAGCTTAAGCACTGGCGCTTTGCTTTTGCTGGTCGGCTCCAGTTTGTCTAATTCGGTGCGGGCAAGGGTAAGTTGCCCTTGTTTTAATAAATAACGCGTCCGGGTGGTGGCGACGGCATTGGCGGCACCCGGTTGGGCTGATGCGCGATCAAGATACTGATCTCGCTCTAAAATTTTATGCTGATGTTGGGCTGCACGGGCGGCGGCAAGGAGGTTAAGCGCGGGCAATTCACCATTGTCAGCGCCTTTTACCATGGCGCGCTCAGCAGCTGGCCAATCTTCTTCAGCGAGCGCCAATGCGCCTAGCAAGGTGTGCTTTTTAGCGGAGCGCTGACGCCAGCGCTGAGGAATAAAGCGGCTACGCAGGATGAGGTTGAACACAACCCATTTAACCAATTGAAACAAGGCATACAATACTATTAAGGCGATGACAGCAAAGACTAAGCTGGTTTCTATTTGATAGTCCCCCGCTGCGATATACACATAACCTACGTTACCCACTAACCAAGGGCTTATGCATAAGCCAATAAGCACTATACCTAGTAATATCAGCATCTTGATCATAGTGGTGCGCCCTCAGTTGGGGCTAATTCACCGTAGGTGGTGAGCTGTAATAGCAATGGTTTTACGCTAAAGGAGTTGATTGAAATGGGTTCCAATTCTACCTTGGCCAGCTTGTCTATTTCGGCAATGATTTCAATGGTATGGTGATCTTGGCTGTCGAAGTGACTGTGGATCCATGTGCGCGCCATCATCAAGGCTTGCTGATAGGTGGCCTTGTCATAGCGATATAACGCCAGTTGGGATTGCAGCAGTTTATGTCGAATATTTTCAACGAGATACCATTGTTGTTGTGGCGCCAGTAGCTCTGGAGCTTCGGCGGTTCTGTGGCGAATGGTGATAAAGTCCTGGGTTATCGACTTCCAGGTCTTAGCGAGATTAGTTTGCCAATCCGTTAAATCGTTGCTGAGCTGCGTGTCTGCTGCGCTGTCGGTTTGGTTGGCGCTGCGATTCAGCGGTAATGTATTGAGTTGCGCAATGAGGGCATCTAGGGCCAAGGCGCTGCCATCGATATCGGTGATGTTAATGTTGGCGGTGGCGGCAATGTCTTGGGCGAGAGCCTTGCGGATTGGCAGTAATGCGGGATTGTTCATCGCGGCGATGGTTTCATCCGCCGATTTTAATAAGTCGATAGCGGTACGCGGATCTTTTTCTAGCCAAAGCTTACGGCCGGCCATATTGACTAAGTAGTCAGCCTCTGCGGCCATCCAATGGGTTGGGCTGCGGGCGGCAAGCTGATTGAGCCGCTCGCTGAGTTGATCTTGGTTGGCGGCGAGCTTGGAGAGATCTTGGTAAGTTTTGGCATCATTTAATTGCTGCTGCTCAAGCTGGTTCAGGCGTTGATTGGGGAGCTGCAATCCCTGCTGCAATTGCGCCTGCAAGGCAGCAAAATTGGCCTCTTGAGCTTGTTGCTGCGCTTGTAGTTGCTGCTGCAATTCTTGGTACAGCAGCACTGCGCCGCCTAAGGTGCAGGCGGTCAAGCCGAGCGCCAATAATACGCCTAGGCGTATTGCCCAAGAGCTTTTTTG
>NZ_JBOFMC010000324.1:0-4148 GCF_051658185.1 Shewanella sp.
AGGCGTTTGCTTGCTCGGTAGCAGGTGTCGCCCGTTATATGCGTTGTGAGCTAAACGCGCTAAAGGGGAGCTAGAGGTGAGAGGAGGGGAGCTAAAGGTGAGTGGTGAGCTAAAGGTGAGCGACAATGGCGCCGCAAAAAATTGCCGGTAAACTCTTAAGCCAACAACACGATTTCACTAAAACGTAAACTAACAAAAAAGGAGCCGAGGCTCCTTTTTTCGTCGTTACGCTAGGTTAACGGCAAATGCGGTGTATGGCTTACTCTTCGCGTGGTTTACGCGGCTTACGCTCACCGGCAGGTTTATCTGCGCGGGGTTTGCGGTCAGCAAAGGGCTTATCGCCAGTAGCGGCTGCGCGAGGCTTACGCTCAAACGCTGGGCGATCACCACGTGGACGACGTTCACCTGATGGACGATCCGAGCGAGCACCACGGCCTGAATCGACAAATACTTGATCGCCGGCTTCACGGATGTTCAGTGGTCTGCCGCACACACGGACTTTTTTCAGGTGTTGCAGCACATCTTTTGGCATGCCGTCAGGAAGATCGACCGTGGTCACAGCATCATATAACTGGATGGCACCGATATAACGGCTGTCGATATTCGCTTCGTTCGCGATAGCGCCAACGATGTTACCCACACCTACGCCATTCTCGCGGCCGACGTCGATAACGTAACGGCACATTTTTAAATCTGGGTTGTCTTTCAGCGCTTCTGCTGCGCCAAGACTGGCTGGCATTGGGCGCGACTCACGGCTGCGACGTTCACCACGTTCACCGCGCTCAGATGGCGCGCGCTCGCTACGTTCGTCACGGACGCGTTCTTGGATAGCGGGTAATTGCAGCGGGCGCTCTTGCTGTACTTGGTGCAGCAGTGCGGCGGCTAATAAATCCGTATCGACTTCGAGCTGTTGGCATAATTGCGCCACGGCTTCACGCATAAACTCCAGATCGTTGTTCATGGTTTGCGCTAATTGCTCCCCTAAACGCGAGAGGCGACGCTCTGCTACCGTTTCTGGGCTTGGCACTTTCATTGGCGAAATGCGGCTGTTGGTTGCGCGCTCGATGGTGCGCAGCATCCGCATTTCACGGCTAGTCACAAACAGAATCGCCATACCAGTACGGCCTGCACGGCCAGTACGGCCGATACGGTGAACGTAAGCTTCGGTATCGTATGGAATATCATAGTTAACCACGTGGCCGATACGTTCAACATCGAGACCGCGAGCTGCCACATCGGTGGCGATCAAAATATCTAACTTGCCGCGTTTGAGCTGCTCAACTGCACGCTCACGGGCCTGTTGGTTCATATCGCCATGGAGAGGCGAGGAGGCGTAGCCACGGGCTTCGAGTTTTTCAGCAAGCTCCACACAGGAGTTACGAGTACGCACGAAAATGATAATACCTTCGGTATTTTCCACTTCCAATACGCGCACGAGTGCTTCGAGTTTATTGTGCTGTGACACTTGTACAAAGCGCTGCTCAATTGACTCTACTGTGGTGTGGCTCGCCGCGATGCTGATATTAGTTGCATCTTTTAAGTGCTTGTTCGCAACACGTTTAATTTGCTCTGGCATAGTGGCAGAGAATAATGCCAATTGGCGCTCGCTCGGCGTGTGCTCGAGGATCCATTCGATATCGTCGATGAAGCCCATTTTTAGCATTTCATCGGCTTCGTCGAGTACGAGGGCTTTGAGTGAGTCAAGTTTGAGAGTGCCACGACGCATATGGTCCATGACTCGGCCTGGAGTGCCGACAATCACCTGTGGGCCACGTTTTAGGGCATTCAACTGTTGTTGCATGCTTTGACCACCGTAAATCGGCAGTACGTGGAAGCCTTTCATAAATTTCGCATAGCTACTGAAGGCCTCTGCGACTTGCACAGCAAGTTCGCGGGTCGGTGCTAGGACTAAAATCTGTGGTGTAGATTGGCTAGTGACTTTGTTTAACAGCGGTAGCGCGAAAGCGCCGGTTTTACCGGTACCGGTTTGCGCTTGACCTAAAATATCTTTACCAGCCATGAGAGGGTCGATACTGGCTGATTGGATTGGCGTTGGTTTTTCATAACCTAGCTCGTCAAGAGCACGCAACAAATTCTCGGATAGACCGAGTTCACGGAAAGTTCTTTCATTGGATGACATTGGGTTGTAGCCTTGTGGATGCGCACGGATTTGCGCTTAAGTTTCACAGACAGAAAATCAACCCCGTGTCGATTTCCCGCGCCGAAAACGCCAGAGTATAGCAGCATGTGGCGCGCTTTACCAATCGCAGTGAGACTAAATGACCATAATGGCGTGGTTTTTTGGCAAAAACTCAGCAAGAAACGCGCCACTTTCTATTATTTTTTTGAAAATCTTCTCGTGGTTTGTGGCGCATTTTTGCTAACGTGACCGCGCACTTACGACAAATTCAAGGGTGGCGAGAGCGGCGAGGTCGAATTTTTGAGACGTGTTTGTCTTATTTATTGGTTTTTTGTCTGGGTTGCGGTTCTCGCGACGCTATTAAGCTTGCGTTTTTACTCTTATCTGCAAATTAGCTGCAAGCATCATATAACCCCCAAAAAAACGCCGGCACTGGGCCGGCGTTAACGTGGTGGAAATTTATTTAGTCACAATACTAGTGCGAAACGGCACCGGATGAGCCTAAGCCCGTTTGTGAGCGCACAAATTGTGGTAGGAACTTAGCATGCTCATCGGCGGCATCTTGCGATTTATCCGTGATGGAGAATAGCCAGATACCAACAAATGCTAATCCCATGGAGAACAGTGCTGGGTATTCGTAAGGGAAGATCGCCGCAGGGTGACCTAATACTTTTACCCATACTGTTGGGCCGAGGATCATCAGCGTCACGGCGCTGATTAAGCCTAACCAGCCACCGACAACGGCACCGCGCGTTGTTAAACGTGACCAGAACATAGACAAAAACAGCACAGGGAAGTTACAGCTTGCGGCGATAGAGAACGCTAAGCCAACCATGAACGCAATATTTTGCTTTTCAAACAGGATCCCAAGGCCAATAGCGACAACACCCAATACTAAGGTTGTTAGCTTAGAAATCCGCAGTTCATCGGTTTCGTTCGCTTTGCCTTTCTTAATCACACTGGCGTAAAGATCGTGGGAAACCGCTGACGCACCCGCTAAGGTTAAGCCGGCGACGACCGCTAAAATGGTGGCAAAGGCCACGGCAGAGATAAAGCCGAGGAATAAACTGCCACCGACTGCGTCCGCTAAGTGAACCGCTGCCATGTTGGTGCCGCCAAGTAGCGCGCCAGTCGCATCTTTGAAGGCTGGATTAGTGCTCACCAGTAGGATTGCGCCAAAGCCAATAATGAAAGTTAAAATGTAGAAGTAACCGATAAATCCTGTGGCATAGAACACCGATTTACGGGCTTCTTTAGCATCGCCTACAGTGAAGAAGCGCATCAGAATATGGGGTAAGCCAGCAGTACCGAACATCAGAGCTAAGCCCAGCGAAATCGCAGAGATAGGATCTGATACCAGTCCACCTGGGCTCATAATCGCTGCGCCCTTAGCGTGTACTTTAACCGCCTCGCTAAACAGCATACCGATATCAAAGTTAACGGACTTCATTACCATAATGGCCATAAAGCTGGCGCCAGAAAGTAACATTACCGCTTTGATGATTTGCACCCAAGTGGTGGCGAGCATGCCGCCAAACAGCACGTAGAGCACCATCAGGATCCCGACCAGCACCACGGCAATATGGTATTGTAAGCCAAATAACAGCTCGATGAGCTTACCTGCGCCCACCATTTGGGCGATAAGATACAAGGCAACCACGACTAAAGTGCCGCTGGCTGACAGCGAGCGTACTGAGGTTTGTTTGAGGCGATAGGAGGCTACGTCGGCAAAGGTATACTTACCTAGGTTACGTAAGCGTTCAGCAATCAAGAATAGGATGATGGGCCAGCCCACGAGAAAGCCGATAGAGTAAATCAGACCATCGTAACCTGAGGTATACACCAGTGCGGAGATCCCGAGGAAGGATGCCGCTGACATATAATCCCCCGCAATGGCTAAACCGTTTTGGAAACCGGTGATCCGCCCGCCTGCCGCATAGTAATCGGATGCCGAGCGGTTGCGTTTTGATGCCCAGTAAGTGATTGCCAACGTTGCCGCGACAAAGAT
>NZ_JBOFMC010000325.1:0-12847 GCF_051658185.1 Shewanella sp.
GAGAAATGCCACCAGTGCATCACGAGAATTAAATTAAGTAGATGATCATAAAATGAAAAAAATATCGATACTTTACAGCATCAGCCTGATGATCCTGCCACTGCATTATGCCGAGGCAAGCAGCTTAGCCAATGATAACGCGGCCACAAAACACACCGTCATACACACAGTGGCCGCCAAGGGCGGCAGCCAAGCTCAGCCACTGACGAGAACGGCGACAACCCACCCTGAACAATGGTTATTCGCCAGTGAGCAGCGCGGATTATTACTGCAACGCCTCAAGGCAAATCACGACACTGCGCCTGAGGTGTTGCTCGAAGGGGAATTTGAATTATTGAGTTTACTCGCGCCATACGCCTTAACGCTGGATCGTAAAGCCGACCGCGTACAGCCAATCAAACTGAAGCAAGTCGAGGGTAAAACCATCGCCCAACGCCTGCCCTTACTGCCAATGCTGCCCTTTGAGATCCAGTGGATCTGCAGCCAAGTACGCCCGCAAGATGGCAATCTTTATGCGTGGTTTGGCGGCGAGAATGGTCAAAGTCAACAGTGGCTCCTGGGCAATGCCACACACTGGGCGCCCCAATTACTGCGCAGCCAAGCGATCCCGGTCAATAGTCGTGATTGCGCCATTGACGGTGACACCCTGTATGTCAGTGAACCACAAGCGGGGATCTGGCAATTTGATGCCAGCCCCTTTGCCGATGGCAGTGGCACACTCTTTCAGGTTGCACTTGATAATCACATCACGGGTTTAGCCGTCGTCAATGGTCAACTGTTATTGGCAGACGACACTGGTGTTGTCCGCGTAAGCCAAACCTCAGCGTCAAGCGCAGCAAAGCCAAACGATTCGACGCAAAGCCAACCCTTAGTGCAATTTAGCGCCGCCAACGCTGAAAAGTTGTCCTACACGTTGCATGGCGACAGCAGCACAGCGCCGACAATCACCTGGGCGATTTACGATGATCACACCGATGAATATAAATTCGCATCCACGTCCACATTAGCGCTTAGCCAACAGGAGAATGCCCCCGCAGCAGCGCAGATCACCGAAATCCCCGCATGGGTTGAAAGCGCGCCCTCGGATCGTCCCCACGATACCATGGACGACCCCGCCATTTGGATCCACCCCACAACACCGGAAAAAAGCCTGATCCTAGGCACCCATAAACGCTGGGGTTTACTCAGTTTTTCCATGCAAGGCGAGCAAGTCCAAGCCCTGCCCTCGGGCCGGATCAATAATGTCGATATACGCCAACAGGTCCTGCTTGGTGGCATAAAACGCGATATCGCCGTCGCCACCCTTAGGGATAACGATAGCCTCGCGTTTTATGACATCGACCGCACAGGCAAGATCCACGAGTACCCCAATCAAGCGACCGATTTGCAGGATATTTACGGCATGTGCCTCTATCAGGATGGCGCCAAGCTGTATGTGTTTGCCAATGAAAAGTCTGGCCGTATCGCGCAATACCGGGTCGATTGGCACAATGATGCGCCGCGCATAACGTTAGTTCGTAACATCCACAGCCCCAGCCAAGTCGAAGGCTGCGTCGCTGATGAATCGCAGCACACCCTCTTTGTGGGTGAAGAAGATCAAGGCATTTGGCGCTTTGATGCTCAGGAAAATGCCAACACGCAAGGCACACTGATCATCAAGGCCGAAGGGGATTTAGTCGCGGATGTTGAAGGGATTGCCCTCTACCAAGGTGCCCAAATTAACGGCAAAAAACAAGACGTGCTGGTGGTCTCCAGTCAAGGCAATAACAGCTATATCCTCTATCAAGCCCGTCCGCCCTACGCCCAAATTGGCCGTTTTCGCATCGGTGTGAACTTACAAGGCATGGAAAATGGCCGAGCAAGCAGCATCGATGGCAGCGCAGAAACCGATGGACTGGCCGTCACTCACCTCCCCGTTGGCCAAGGTGACTGGCAACAGGGCATGCTGGTGGTGCAAGATGGCCACAACTATCTTCCCGATGCCAATCAAGCGTTTAAATGGTTGCCTTGGCGCAGTATCGCCCAGCAATTGCAACTCAACTAACTCAACGCCATTGAGAGCAGACGACATAGGCCAGCCCACCAAGCCTGCCACCGACACCCCCATCGCCTTCGGGAGCGGGGTTGTCGGTGGCTTTGTCGGTTGCTTTGTCGTTGCTTGGTAGGTTGATTAACCTGTTTAAGCCGTGACGCCGCCAGTTCCGCGTTGTCTGCTCGCATCTTGCTCGCTTAATCGGTATACTGCGCGGCTTTAACCTATTGGCTAAGAACAAGCTGCGCTTGACCTCCTCTGCCCGTATATTGTCTGCAAACGTTAGCGTTTACCCAACCTAGGAACCCTCCTTTTGATCTCTACCGCAAATATCACCATGCAATTTGGCCCAGAGCCACTGTTTGAAAACATCTCGGCCAAATTTGGTCACGGCAACCGTTATGGCTTAATCGGTGCCAATGGCTGCGGTAAATCGACCTTTATGAAAATCTTAAGCGGCGCCCTCGCGCCCACCTCAGGTAATGTATCGATTACCCCAGGATTAAAGGTCGGCACGCTGAGCCAAGATCAATTTGCCTTTGAACAATACACCGTCATTGATGCGGTGATCATGGGCGATGTGCAGCTTTGGAAGATCAAACAAGAGCGCGATGCCATTTACGCCAAAGCCGACATGAGCGAAGCGGATGGCATGCGAGTGGGCGATCTTGAAAGTGAATTTGCTGAAATGGATGGCTACAGCGCTGAAAGTCGCGCAGGCGAAATCCTGATCGAAGCGGGAATTGAAGAGGCCTATCATTACGGTCCGATGTCACAGGTGGCCCCCGGCTGGAAATTGCGGGTACTGCTCGCCCAAGCGCTGTTTGCCAACCCCGATATCTTGCTGCTCGATGAGCCGACCAACAACTTGGATATTCATACCATTAGTTGGCTAGAGGCCGAGCTCAACAAGCGTAAATGCACCATGATCATCATCTCCCACGATCGGCATTTCCTCAACGCCGTCTGTACCCATATGGCGGATATCGATTACGGTGAGCTGCGGATTTACCCTGGCAACTACGACTACTTTTTAGCCCAGTCGGCCCTGCTGCGGGAGCAATTATTGGCTGGCAATGCCAAAAAGAGCGCGGAAATTGAAGAGTTACAAGACTTCGTCAACCGTTTTGGTGCCAATGCCTCTAAGGCAAAACAGGCCAGTTCGCGCGCCAAACGCATGGACAAAATTAAGCTGGATGAAGTGAAATCCTCCAGCCGCATTACCCCCTCGATCCGTTTTGCTGCGGGTAAAAAAATGCACCGCCAAGCGCTAGTGCTTGAAAATCTCGGCCATGGATTTGACGGTGAATTGCTATTCCAAGGCGGTGATTTGATCCTCGAAGCCGGCGCAAAACTGGCGATTATTGGTGAAAACGGGGTGGGCAAAACCACCCTTCTGCGCTGCTTAGTTAATGAATTAATCCACGAGCAAGGCGTGATTAAGTGGTCCGAAAATGCCGCCATCGGTTATTGCCCCCAGGACAGCAGCGCCGATTTTGATAACGATCTGACCATCATCGAATGGATGGATCAATGGCGCCAACCCAAACACAACGATTTGATGGTGCGCGCCATGCTCGGCCGTTTACTGTTTACCGAGGATGACGCGAATAAAAAAGCCCGCAATTGTTCCGGAGGTGAAAAAAATCGGCTTATTTTTGGCAAGTTAATGATGCAAGACATTAACGTCATCATCATGGATGAACCGACCAACCACATGGACATGGAAGCCATCGAAGCCTTAAATAACGCCTTAAAAGAGTTTGAAGGCACCTTGATTTTCGTCAGCCATGACCGCGAGTTTGTCTCATCCCTCGCGACTCGGATCATCGATATCAAAGATAACCAGCTGATTAACTTCCAAGGCAGCTTTGATGAATACTTAGCAAGCCAACAATAGCCCAAACATGGCACTGCGCTAAATTTAGTGGGTGCCATCACTCGACATGTACGAGAGTCATCGTTCATTAACTCATTGTATCTGCAGTAATCTTGATAATGCTCTCGTATTCTAAAATGTGATCTCTACGCTTTTGCATCTGTAGCGGAGTCGATATCATGCAGGATGTCGCTAGTTTGTCACAGAATTTGCCTATACTTGCGACTGACGAACTCAACCTTATGCGGCATTTAACTCAAATCAACGTGATTATGGCTATTAACAAACACTCCGTACTGTCACTCAAGCAAAAGATCTTTCTTCCTAATGTCATCGCCCTGCAAATCGCCTTAATCCTCGGCGGTGCAGTGCCCACACTTGCACTGGCACAAGAAGCAGATTTAGCCATCCCCCCCGCGATAGAGCCGATTGCGGCACTTGAACCCGTTGATACAATTGAAAGATCTGTTGATACAATTGAAAGAATTGAAGTACGCGGCATTCGCGCCTCAGTCCAAGCCTCGATGAATAACAAGCGGTTCTCCAATGCCGTGGTGGATGCGCTCACCGCAGAAGATATTGGCAAATTTCCCGACAGCGATGTCGGTGAATCCCTCGGCCGGATCCCCGGTATCGCGGTAAACCGCCAATTTGGCCAAGGACAACAGGTCTCCATTCGTGGCGCCTCGAACCAATTAACCCACACCCAATTAAATGGCCATGGCATCGCTTCAACCGGCTGGTTTGATCAACAAACCACCGATCGCAGCTTTAATTATTCGCTATTACCCCCAGAGCTCTTAGGGGAAATTGAAGCCTACAAATCCGCCCAAGCGGATATCAACGAAGGCGGCATCGGTGGCACCGTCATCGTCCATACGCGTAAACCGCTAGAACTGGACAAAAACACACTGTTTTTCAGTAATAAACAACACTACGGCAGCATATCAAAAGAGATAGATCCCGAGTTTTCTGGCCTATATAGCTGGAAAGATGATGCTGAGCGGTGGGGATGGTTGTTGGCCGCAGCCGATGCCACCACTCACTACCAACGCAATGGTATTGAATCCAATATCGGCTGGGGAGAAATTGCCCCGACGACCTTCGAGCAGCAACGGGAACGTCGTGCCATCAATGCGATGGTGCAATATCGCCCGACAGACAATCTTGAATTTGGCTTCAATATGTTGCAACTCGCAATGCAAGCCAATAACGCTAACACCTCGTTATTTTTACTCTTCCCCGACCAAGATAACCAAGACGCCTGCGAACAAACCAATGCCGCCGGGACTTGCGTGTTTTATCGTTTGGATGGACAACATAATAGCCCGGGCTTTGCCCAAACTTGGGTACGCGAAGCCAGCATGGATTCAAATACCTACGACATTAATTTTGAATACCAAGCCGATAACTTTACCCTCTCAGGCCTTGCTGGCAACACTCGCGCCACAGGTGGCACCCAAACCACCGCCAACTATGGTTTTTGGTTAGGGCAAGCCAGTGACTTTGCTGGCACATACGATGCCACTGGCGATGTTATCCAAATTGATATCGCCAATAAACATTTTGGAGTCAATGACTTTAATGGGCCCCTCGCCCCCGAAACTTGGTCTCTGCGCAAACAACCGAACGCCGATGAAGAGTCCTATGTACAGCTTGATCTCACCGTCCCCGTCGATTTAGGTGTAGTGTCAGCCATTAAAACGGGCGTAAGCTGGGCCAATCATGATGTGAAGCAAGAGTCATTTGAGGGTATAGTCGATGGCAATCTGATGGCCAAACATGCCAGCGCCTACTATGCCGGAACGGTCAGCTCTGGTGGCGGCTTTATTCTGCCGAAACCTATCTTCGATGCCATGCTAAACGATGCCAAAGCCGCCGTCAGTCACTTCAATCGCGATGGTGAAATTTACCGCTCTGGTTACGGCACTATCAACGAGCACAATCTGGCACTGTACCTGATGGCGGAGTTTGCCACCGACAAGCTGCGTGGCAATGTAGGGGCGCGCTATATTTCGACCGCAAGCGCGGCCGATTATTATGCGCTCCAAGCCGACGGCAGCTATGCCGACACCTTATCGACCATGAGTTCAAGCTATCATGACTTATTGCCGAGCATAAACCTCGCCGTTGATCTCGCCCCAGATCTCATCTTGCGCGCCGCGGCAGCAAGTGTGATTGCCCGGCCCAATTACGACGACATGTTTGCCTCGGCCGCCCTCTCCGGTTACAACGATGGCACTCCGGGTAACGAAGTGCTCGACCAAGGCAATATTGGCCTTAAGCCCTTTAAAGCCCATCAAGCAGAATTAGGCTTAGAATGGTACTTTAGCCCTGATAGCCTGCTGGCGGCGACCTATTTTATTAAGGATATTCGCTCCTTTATTACCACTGAGCAGCGCTTAGACCAAAGCATTGGCATCATAGATAAAGATACTGGCAAGGATAACTGGACTGTCTCAACCAAAAAAAATGGCAGCGGTGGTTATATCCAAGGGCTTGAGCTGCAATTACAAGATAACTTCAGTCATGGTTTAGGTTACACCATTAACTATACCTTGGTTGATTCTCACGCCCCTAGAGAACATTATCCCGACGAGGTTAACGTCTTCTCTGACTCGTCCAAACACACAGTGAATCTGGTTGGCTATTATGAAACGGAGCAGTTTTCAGCGCGTCTCGCCTATAACTGGCGCAGCGCCTATATGATCCGTGAATTACCAGGCTACTACGGTAACCGTGAGCATCAGGCCTATGGCACAGTCGATGTAAGCACTCAATATAAACTCACTGACAACTTAAGCCTTAGCTTTGAAGTTGCCAACCTCTTTGCCAAAGACAGTATCCAGCTGGGGATAGCCCCGAACACGGCGCAGGTCAAACCCGAATTAAAACATCAATACCCCATTTTTAGCGCGCAAGGCGAGGCCCTCTATAAATTAGGTATTACGTTGCGTTTTTAATGCCAAGCGCCAGTTGACCGCCCACTACCCCTCGGCAATAGGTATTCTCCCCGAAGATATTGGCATTAAAAATCAACGCTATCTCACAATAATCGCATTATTTTCACCCAACTGATTGCCACCGCAACCGCGTAAAACAACTACGCCGTTGCGATGTGGCAACCTTTCAGCAAAGCCACGTCAATGATTTGGCTTAAGCTTAACAATGAATGAGCCATCCAACACTAAATATCCATAAGCAGTAATGAGTCATAAGTTGTTAGTAAGACTGTAAAATATAAGCTTTCACATCACTTTTATTTATCATCATAAATCGATATTGCCTCTCACATTCATCGCAAGTCAATTAGTTGACATTTACACAAATTGTATTCGAAATGTGAAATTAACAATACAAAACGCTATTAACACAAACTATTAACTTAGCAGCGCACCAGCCCATTACTGACATAAATAGCAAACCATGATAAAATATTAAATGTTAACCATACTATCTTTGCGAGTGTTAGGTCTTATATTAATGATTTACCGCCATATCCAATCAGCTTTATCTAGTTTGAGTCAGGGTTCTAAACTCTACTTATCGGATCTGGCTGCCATTGCATTATTACTGTTGCCAATTACGTTGGCAAATTCGTTAGCAATGTTAATAGGTCATGGCTTAAGGGTTATCGAATTTACACAAGCAGCTGATCTGCTGTTTTATGTCTCAGACATTCTAATTAATTTATACCCGACCACATTTTGCATTGTGGCGAGTTATTATCTCTCGCAAAAAACCAATGTTGCCAGTGCCATTTTTATTATTTATGCCTTGGCACTTTTTTATATTCTATCCATTGGCAACAACAATTTATCATCTCACTATATGTTGCCTAACAATCCCCTATTGGCTTTATTAAGTGCCACTGCAACTTATGTGTATTATGTTTATTTCCCGGTACGATTATTAGACCCAAATGCCTTTGACTTTGCCTCTCGGTTAATCAAATACATCATACATGTATTTTGCTTCTCGATTGTGGCATTGTTACTCGCACAGGTGGTCATTTACACCTCTGAATTTTTAACCTCCACTGTCGCATCTGCAGGACTCGATCCGCTCACATTCACCGGTGGCCTGCTCTACCAAACATTTTTAGGCATGTTAGGTGCTATTGGTATTAATGGCCACAACATGCTATTTGCCATTAAACAGCAAATTTATGCCGATAGCCTGGCGAACATTACCGCTTGGGAAGCCGGAGAAGCCTCCATTAATGTCATTAGCCAAGGCTTTTACGATGCCTTTTTATCTATGGGCGGTTCAGGTAATTGCATCAGCTTATTGCTTTGTGTATTGCTGTTTAGCCGCAAACATAACCATAAAATGCTCGCACTTGTTGCCATTCCGATGGTGATATTCAATATCAATGAAGTATTATTATTTGGGCTACCGATTTTATTTAACCCAATTATGATTATCCCTTTTATTATCGTCCCCTTGATTAGTTTTATCATTGTGTATAGCTGTATCACCCTCGAATTGGTTTCTCCGGTGGTCACCGTCGTCAACTGGATGACACCGCCGATTTTCAGTGGGTATTTAGCAATGGGACATCAACTTAATGGCGCAATTTTGCAAATCGTGGTCATTGCTATCGGTATTATGATTTATCGGCCATTTTATCTCGCCTATGCTGGTAAATATAACCTCACCGTAGATGATAATAATACTTTATCCTCTGCAGAATCGGCTATATTCCAGAATATTTTACAAAACGTTAGAAATTCAACGAATGACAGCATTACCGAATCCTCTGCCCAAAAACGGATGACTAAAATCTTAAGGCAAGGCAAACTGGTCATGTTTTATCAAAAAATTCAATCGGTAAACAATAAAAATCACTACAACTATGAAGCGTTAATTCGTTATATCGATGAAAAGGGCAAACTGTGTCCACCCAAATTTATTCGAGACTTTCAATTACTCAATGCTATGCCATTGTTAGATAAATTAGTCATTGAATTGGTACTCAATGATATGAAAACGCTTTATCTGCCAGAAGGCGGACGCGTGTCGATTAATATTTCCGTTGCTTCTATTGAAGATCCGGAGTTTGTTCAACACTTCTTGTCTAGGCTTGCCCATTTTGCG
Organism: Shewanella sp.; assembly: GCF_051658185.1. Classification (GTDB taxonomy): domain Bacteria; phylum Pseudomonadota; class Gammaproteobacteria; order Enterobacterales; family Shewanellaceae; genus Shewanella. The sequence goes on from NZ_JBOFMC010000325.1 coordinate 9,012, forward strand.
ATTTCACCCCAAAAAATCGAAATTGAGATCACCGAAGAAGCCATGCTCAGCGATAAAGTCTACCTGATCAACGTGATGCAAGAGCTACAATCTAAAGGTATTAGTATTGCCATGGATGATTTTGGTTCAGGTTACGCATCCTTTCCGCACTTATTAAAGTACCCCTTTAATAAGGTCAAAATTGATCGTTCATTATTGCTTGATGCGCAAACCCATAAAGGCAAAGAAATTTATAAGCTCGTCAGTAAATTAGGGCAAATCGCCCATTGCACTATCGTGGCAGAAGGCGTCGAAACGACACAAGAATATGACTTTATCCAACACTGCGGCGTCGACATGGTACAAGGTTATTACCTTGCTAAACCCCTCCCTTTGGCGACACTAGCCAAGCACCCAGCGCATGCCAAATAAATTCCAAAGCTAACTTACCGCGAATATCACCATAAAAAAGCAACATTAGAAAGCAACATTAGCCACCTAATTAGCGCAGCAAGGCTGCGCTAACTAATCTCACTTGATACAAACGCTTACCAACACAAATCTTCACTGTGCAGCCGTCACAGCCTAAGATACACTGGTGAGGTCATGGATTGGGATAGGACAGCTTATGAGCCAACGTACGTTAAACTCCTTATTTAAACCGACTTCTGTTGCCATTATCGGCGCTTCCAATACTGAAAAACGGGCGGGTAACGTACTGATGAAAAATCTGCTGTCGGGCGGATTTTCAGGGCCTATCATGCCTGTCACCCCCAAGTATCGCGCCGTCATGGGCGTGCTCGCCTATCCCAATATCGAAGCCCTGCCGATCAAACCCGATTTAGCCATCATTTGCACCCGCGCCAGCCGCGTACCTGGGATTGTCGAAACCCTCGCTCAATTTGGTTGTAAGGTGACCATCATTATGGCGTCGGGTATGACGCAGGAATATAACGATGAGGGCATCAATTTACTCGAGCTCACCATGCAACACGCCAAACGTTATGGCATGCGCATTCTAGGGCCCAACAGTTTAGGGATGTTATTGCCGCCACTGGGATTAAACGCGAGCCTTGCCCATGCGAGTGCCCTGCCCGGTAAAATTGCCTTTGTCTCGCAATCGGCGGCCATTTGCACCACAGTGCTCGATTGGGCCAACAATAAAGGCATTGGCTTTTCCTCTTTTATTTCTCTGGGCGATGCCACCGACATTAGCTTTGATGAGCTACTGGATTACCTTGGCCGGGATAGTCGCACCAGCGCGATCATGCTTTACATTGATTCCGTTAATGAAAAGCGCCATTTTTTATCGGCGGCCCGGGCCGCATCTCGCAATAAACCCATCTTAGTCATCAAATCAGGCCGCAGCCCTGAGGGTGCGCGCGCGGCTAAGTTACATACCGGCGGCGTGGGGGGCAATGATGCCGTGTATGAAGCGGCATTTCGCCGGGCCGGTATGCTCAGGGTAAATGATTTAATTGAATTATTTGCAGCAGTGGAAAGTCTTGCCCACTCGAATCCTCTGCAAGGGGAACGCTTAGCCATTGTCAGTAATGGCGGCGGGCCTGCGGTATTGGCCGTTGATGAACTGATGTTACGCGGCGGCAAACTCGCCGAATTATCCCAAGAAACCATTAACAACCTCGATGAGGTATTACCCAGCACCTGGTCACGGCAAAATCCGGTGGATATTATTGGTGATGGTGATGCGAACCGCTATGCCAACGTTATTAATATTTTGATGAATTGCAATGAGTTAGACGCCATTTTAGTGCTGCATTCTCCCTCAGCGTTGGGAGAAAGTGTCGAGATCGCCGATGCCTTAATCCACACCATTCAAACCCACCCGAAAAAAAACCGTTTAAACATTTTAACCAATTGGAGTGGCGAAGATTCTGCCTATCAGGCCCGTAAACGCTTTTCTAAGGGGGGCATTCCTACCTATCGCACGCCGGAGGGGGCCGTCGGGGCATTTATGCACATGGTGGAATATCGTCGTAACCAAAAATTGCTGCAGGAAGTGCCGCAATCGATCCCAGATAATATTCCCACCGATAGCCAAACCGCACGGCGTTTACTGCAAGCGGCGCAAGCGAGAGGGAAATCGGTACTAGAGACCCACGAGGCCAGCCCGATTTTACGCGCCTATGGCCTGAACACTATCGATACTTGGTTTGTGAAAGATGCCACGCAGGCGGTAGCCATCGCCGAAAAGGTCGGTTACCCACTCGCCTTAAAAGTGCAATCACCGGATATCTTACATAAATCCGATGTGCATGGCGTCATGCTCAATCTGACCTGTGCTGACGATATTCGCCACGCCGCAAAAGCGATCACCCAGCGCGTCCATCAGGCCAATCCCGAGGCAGTGATCGAAGGCATGATAGTCCAGAGAATGGCGCTGACCGCTGGCGCCCAAGAAATCCGTGTCGCCGTGATAAGCGATCCGGTTTTTGGGCCCGCGATTTGCTTAGGTGAAGGCGGCTCTGAATGGGATCCGACCAAGGACGCCGCCGTTGCCTTACCACCCCTCAATATGGCGCTCGCCCGTTACATGGTGATCCAAGCCTTAAAGACCCATAAACTTAAGGACAGGCGTTTACCCTTAGGATTAGATATGAATGCCCTGTGTGTGATGCTAACGCAGATCTCCCATATCATTATCGACTGCCCTGAAATTGCCGCGCTTGATCTTAATCCGGTGCTCGCCGCCGGCGAAACCATCACCTTACTCGACATCAATATTCGCTTACATCCAGCCAACGCCGACAATACCCTGCGCCTTGCCATCATGCCTTATCCTAAGGAATTAGAAGAAGAAGCCGTACTCAAAAATGGCCTAAAAGTGATGCTAAGACCAATTTTGCCCGAGGATGAACCTAAACATTTAGCCTTTGATAATTCCCTCTCCGATGAGGACAGATACAAACGCTACTTTGGGGTACGGTCTAAAATGACCCACGAAGAAATGGCAGTATTAACTCAAATTGATTACGCCCGGGAAATGGCCTTTATCGCCACCGCCAAGGGGCCAGATGGCGATGACATTACGCTAGGCGCGGTGCGGGCCTCAATAGACCCCGATAATACCGAAGCCGAATTTGCCATGGCGGTGCGCGGCGATCACCAAGGGATCGGTTTAGGTAAATTATTGCTCGAAAAACTCATCCACTATTATCAAGCGAATGATACTGCGGTACTCACCGGTTTTACCATGTTTGAAAACCGCAATATGGCGAGCCTCGCCAAAAGTCTCGGGTTTACTGTGACCTTCGATATGGAGGAGCATTTAATTAAAATGCACATGAATTTAAAAGCCGCCCCGCCCAATTAAGGCGCAGCGCTATTAAAGCCTGATCATTAAGTCATCTCGAATCGATAATTCATGATATATCCATTCATGTTATATGAATGGAGTACCACCACAGCAACGGCTCTCACCGCAGGGCCGTCAACGGTAGCCCTCAATCTATTAACCCCTCAATCTATTAACATCGACACATTTTACTCTAGCAAGGTTGTTGATAATCTGCCCCGCACTCAATCTGAGCTTATTCTGTGCTTATTCTGTGCTTATTCTGTGCTTATTCTGTGCTTATTCTGTGCTTATTCTGTGCTTATTCTGTACTTATTTTGTGCTTATTTACCCCGCGGAATAACACATGTTAACCAACAACTGAGCCCTCATTCGGACTAACACTTCAGCAAGCTTAGCTGCGCAATGATTTAATCGCGCATACAAGGTTAATGCATTCTTTATCGCATTCAAATGATACGACCAGATACGTCACAGCTGTTTTTAATTAACCTTTCAACCGCCATTTAATGATAATTTATAACAAACCAAACCACCCCAG